>CBFGUK010000185.1:0-8376 GCA_965651925.1 uncultured bacterium
TGGCGACCGCGGTGGTCACCTCGGCGATGTTGCGCACCTGGGCGGTGAGGTTGCCGGCCATCAGGTTGACGCTGTCGGTGAGGTCCTTCCACGTGCCGGCGGCGCCCTGCACCTCGGCCTGGCCGCCGAGCTTGCCTTCGGTGCCGACCTCGCGCGCGACGCGCGTCACTTCCGAGGCGAACGCGCCGAGCTGGTCGACCATCGTGTTGACGATCTTCGAGGTGCGCAGGAACTCGCCTTCCAGCGGCCGGCCGGCGATCTCCAGCGGCATGGTCTGCGAGAGATCGCCGCGCGCCACCGCGCCGATGACGCGCGCCGTCTCGCTGGTCGGCAGCGCGAGATCGGCGATCAGCGCGTTCACCGACTCGATCGACGACTTCCAGCCGCCGCTGACGTCGCCGAGCGAAGCGCGCTGCGCGATCTGGCCGCGCGTGCCGACCAGCGAGCGCAGCCGCGCGAGCTCCGCCGCCATGCGCTCGTTGAGCTCGACGACGTCGTTGAACGTGTCGGCGATCCGCCCGTCGAGGCCTTCGAGGTGGTCCGGCAGGCGGACGCCGAAGCTGCCGCGCTTGAACGCCTTCAGCGCGGTCAGCAGCTGCTTGCGGTCGAGCGTGTCGCCGCTCGCCGTCCCGTTGCCGTTCCCCTTGCCGCCATGCCGCCCGCTGGTGCGTGGGCGGCGCGGCGCCGCGGCGCCGGCGCGCGTCTGCCGCGCCGTGCCGCTCTCGATGGACTCGCCGTTACGCATGTTCCCGTCTTTCCCGGCCGGAGATCGGCCGACCAACCCGCGATGCCGTTTCCGCAGGCAAGGGCCAGCAGGACGACGCGCGCTGCACGCACACCGAGGCCCGTCACGGCGCAGCTCGCGCTACGCCGTCAGCCTCCGACTCCCGCTGTGGCTCCCCGCATGCACCCCTGCCCTGGTTCGAGCGCGTGCAGGGTTTGCAAGGGCGGTGCCGTTCTTACATGCAACCAAACTTTCGATGGAGACGAATCGCGGTTGTGAAATCGCGCAGAATGCCCGTGTAAACGGTTCCACTGCTGGTAAGTCTGGCAGCCGATCAGCCACAGGGTGGCGAGGACACCGAGTCGAAGAGCTCCAGTCGCATGAGATCCGACGGACCAGCGATCTGGTGTGCTCCGCCGCACTCGCTGGCCGTTTGTTGGAATCGACCGGCACAGCCCGGTGCTCCCGGTGCCGAACCGCGGTTCCGGGAACATACGTGCCACTGGCATGTTCGTTGCCCGTGCAGGCAGGCATGTCCCGCCCACGCCTGTGGTCCGCCGTCCGCGTCCTCGTGGCGCTCCTGTTCATCGCCGTCAGTGTCGTTGCCTGCGGCAGCGACGATGACGACGACGCCACGGTCGATCCCTCGCAGCCGCCGCCGCCGCTCGAGGCGGGGCGCACGTACCGCGCCATCGCCGGCGTCTCGATGGGGGCGTACGGGGCGCTGAACCTCGGCACGAAGTATCCCGACTACTTCGCGGTGATCGCCGCGCTCGGCGGGCCGGTCGACCTGCAGGAGCTGCTGCGTCACGCCGTCGAGGACAATCTCGAGGTGAAGCCGCAGACCGAGATCCCGCGCCAGGTGGGCGACGACTTCACCTACGACCATCTGCCGCCCTACCCCGATCGCGACACGCGCCTCGAGATGTTCCAGGATCTCGCCATCGCCTTCGGCAATCCGTTCCTGCATCATCCCGACGCGGCGGCGCAGTACCTCGCCGGCGACGCCGAGCCGGCGCTGATCGGCCAGGATGATCAGTTCGGCGCGTTCACGGTACCGGACGAGCCGCGCGGCTTCTCCGACGGCGGCGACGGCAACGAAAACGGGCTGCGCGAGATGCGCGAGACACCGGACTTCTTCACCGACGTCGCCCTGCTGGCGCGCGGCTCACTGGCGATGATCGTCAGCGGCGCGACGCCGGTCGATGTCGGCGGCCGGCTGCTCGCCGATCTCGACGGCAACGGCGTGTACGACGTCGGCGAGGGCGTGGTCGTCAACCTCGCCGAGCCGTTCACCGACACCAACGGCGACCTGCTCTATCAGCCCGAGCAGGGCGAGACGTTCAGCGACAGCGGCCTCGACGGCGTCGACGGCACCGGCGACTTCGGCGAGGGCAACGCGATGTTCGACTACGACCCCGACCGCGCGACCTGGTTTGCCGAGGATCCGCTGACCCGCATGGCGGCGCGCAGCGCCGAGGAGAACGCGAGCCAGTTCTACTACTTCGACGTCGGCACGCAGGACGAGTTCGAGTTCGCGCAGCACTACGAGAACCTCGTCGCCGTGCTCGAGGCGCAGGGCCTCACGGTTGCCCGGCGCAACGAGTTCGACGGCAACTGCTCGGATCTGCCGAACCTCACCGCCGATACCCTGCTGGTGCGCTACGACGCCGGGCACATCGGCGTCGACACCGTCGATCCCGACGATCTCTTCGACGGCAACGTCTGCGGCCAGGATACCGTCTGGCAGCGCGTGCTCAGCATGATGGGCTACCTCGAGGAGCACTTCCCCGACGGCTTCTATGGCCCAGGCGGCGACGGTGGCGGCATCGATTTCGACTTCGACGACGACTTCGACATCGACATCGACCTGCCCGATCCCGACGTGCGCGGCGCGGTGCGCACGGTGCGCATCACCTCACCCGCCCTGGCGCGCGACGGCGCGGCGGCGCCGGAACGCGAGGTGCTGGTCTACACGCCGCCGGCGTACGAACGCACCGACGACGAGACGTTCCCGGTGGTGTACTTCCTCGGCGGCTACGGCCAGGAGCCGGGCGACTTCGAGCGCGTCGGCCTGCTGCTCGATGCGCTGATCCTCACCGGCCAGCTGCAGAACATGATCTTCGTCTTCCTGCCCGGCGACGGCGGCCGGCAGGGATCGTTCTTCGTCAACCACACGATCCCGCACGACCAGGTCCCCGACCTCGAAAGCCCGACCTCGGGCCGCTACGAGGACTCGCTCATCCGTGACCTGATCCCGACGATCGAGGATCGCGTCCTCGACCGCCGCATCCGGCAGGAGTGATTGCGCAGATCAGAGTATCCGCAGATTACGCAGATGACGCAGATTTCAGGCACGAATGTTTTCAGCGACCGTCGGCGCCTGTTGAATCGGGCACCGGCGTGGCGACAGCGCCGTTCAGTATCTGTGAAATCTGCGCAATCTGCGGATGATCGGCTTCAGCGGTCGAGCAGGTCGAGCTTCTCGCGTTCCTTGAACTCGTCGCGCAGCGCCGCGTAGTCCGCGGCGGTGAACGGCTTGAAGGCCGTGTCGCCGCGGCGGCGCCAGAAGAGGCGCGTGTCGGCGGGCAGGCGGTGCAGGTCGAAGTGCAGCTTCTTGTAGTTGCGCACCAGCACCTTCTGCGTCTGCGTGAACTCGAAGTCGTCGACCAGGCGGACGAAATCAGGGAACCACTTGCGGTCCATGCTCGCGCCGTTCACCTGCGCGTCGCACCACTCGAAGAACGCCTGCGGATCGAACGCGGCGCCGTCGCGCATCTTCACCGCCGCCATCACCAGCTCGTCGGACACCGCGCACGGCACGCCGTAGGCGACGGCGAGCTGCACGTCGGGATGCTCGGAGAGGATGCGGCCGACCTGGCCGGCGGAGAAGTTCTCGCCGTCCTTGCGGATCCAGTCGTCGGTGCGCCCGTCGAAGTAGAGGAAGCGCCGCCCGTCGATCACCAGCATGTGGCCGAGGTCGCCGGAGTGGTACACGCCGTCGCGGAACTTCTCGGTGTTCGCCTTCGGATTGTCGAAGTAGCCCTGGAAGAGGCCGGTGTCGGCGGCGACGCGGCAGATCTCGCCGACGCACTGCTCGTAGTTGAGCAGCTTGCCGTCCGGTCCGAGCTCGGCGGGCGGGCACTCGTTGCCGTTCGCGTCGAGGATCTTCACCGCCGGATCGAGCACCTCGCCGACGCTGCCGCGCGGGTCGCCCTTGCGGCGGAACGTGCTGATCGCCGCCTCGGTCGAGCCGTAGAGCTCGAACATGTCCTCGAGCCCGAGCCAGTCCATGAAGCGATCGATGTCCGGCGGCGCGGCGCCGTTGCCGACCGCGTAGCGCATCTGGTTGCGCGGGTTGTTCGTGATCTCGGCGCGGATGCGCGCCTCGTCGCCGCCGTACTGCTTCTCGATCGCGGCGAGCACGTAGTGCACCGGCTCGCCGACGTAGTTCCAGAACGTCACGCCGTAGCGCAGCACGTCGGGCACGAACTGGCTGGCGCTGAAGCGCTCGCGCAGCGCCATGCTGCCACCGACCCAGAACGCCGGCATGAAGCCGACGAACATGGCGTTCGAGTGGAACAGCGGCATGCAGGCGTAGCCGACGTCGTCGCGGCCGAGGCCGAGGTTGGCCGAGACGCCGAAGCCGGTGGCGCACAGCTTGGTGTGGTTGTTGTTGATGCCCTTCGGCAGCCCGGTCGTCCCCGAGGTGTAGATCACCATCAGGTTCTGGTCGGGCGTGACGGTGACCGCCGGCGCGTCGAGGGACTTCTCCGCCGGGCCGATCTCGCGCTCCAGACAGGCGACGAGATCGGCGCTGCGGTCGAAGTCGCCGCTGCCGGTCTTGAGGACGAGCAGGTTCTCCGCCGCGACGTGGCGCAGCTCGCCGCGCACGCGCTCGACCTCGGGCCACAGCCGCTCGTCGACCACCAGCACGCGGGCGCGCGACTGGTTGAGCACGCCGGCGAGCACCTCGCCGCGCAAGCCGGTGTTGACGCCGAATAGCGTCAGCCCGCCGTAGCCGCAGCCGCCGTAAAGCGCGAGCAGCTCGGGGTGGTTCTCCAGCACCATCGCGACGTGCCCGGGATGCGCGTCGTCGATCGTGCCGAGGCGGCGCAGGAGAAAGTGCGCCATGCGCACGGACTGGTCGCGGAACTGGCGGTACGTCCAGGTCCGGTCGCCGTGCATGATCACGACCTTGTCGGCCGCCTCGGGATGATTCGCACGGGCCTCGATCTGCTCGCCGACGGTGAACCCTGCCTCGAACGACAACGGTGGTGCTGCCACGGACGCCCTCCTCGCTACTGACCTGTCTGGAATACCTTGGGCACGTAGCAGCGAGCCCCGACGATGTCGACAACGACGGTGACCGGTGACCAGTGACCGGTGACCGGTACTCGGTGACCGGTGACCGGTGACCGGTACTCGAAACGCCCCCTGGAGGGCGCCGGTCCCTCGGCGCCCGTTGAACCAGGAGCGTGACGCTCGGCTCAACACGCCCCCTGGAGGGCGCCGCTCCGTCGGCGCCTGTTGAATCAGGGCCGCGACGCTCGGTTCAACACGCACCCTGGAGGGCGCCGCTCCGTCGGCGCCCGTTGAACCAGGGCGCGACGCTCAATTCAACAGGCGCCGACGGAGCGGCGCCCTCCAGAGCGCCTGATGATTGTTGCGACAGACCGGTCACCGGACCGGTCACCGGTCACTGGTCACCGGTCACGCAGTTCCCCGCCACGCAGGTGCCGCGGACGCGGTCGATCATGCAGTCGAGGCCCTCGGCGCCGGGCTCGCTGATGCACGTGCCGGCATCGTCGAGATAGTCGTAGGTGCACGGGTTGTCGTCGCTGCACATGCGCGGCGTGCAGCCCGGCCGGCCGGCGAGGCAGAACGCCGCCAGCGGCGTGTCGCGCAGCGCCTCGCGGAGCGCGTCGCTGCCCTCGTTGAACGCGCCGGTGCCGCCGCCGGCGAAGACCTGCCCGCCGACCACGGCCGCTGCGGCGGCGACGCCGCTCGGCACCGGGGCGGTCCGCAGACGGGTGAGGATCTCGCCGTCGCGGCGGGCGAAGACGTTGATGTCCGGCCGCGGCGTGCCGCCGCACAGCGCCAGCTCCGGCACGCCCGTGCACGGCGCATACGAGGCGTCGACGGTCGACTCCTGCCAGAGGACCGAGCCGTCGCGGGGATCGAGCGCGTGCACCGCCGGCTTCTGCGGCATGGCGATGCTGCGGCCGAAGCCGGTGGTGAAGACGATCTGCCCGTCGCCGACCGAGGCCGAGCCGATGATGCCGCCGATCGGGCCGCCGGGCACGACGTTCGTCTGCCAGTACGGCTCGATGCGGCCGGTGAGCGCGTTGGTGCCGTCGCGCTCGAGCAGGTAGTACGTGCCGTCCTTGTTGCCGATGCCGACCACGTCGCGCGGCGCGCCGCCGATCTCGGCGGTGAACAGGTTCGGCACCGCCCCGAAGGCGAGGTCGGCGTTGTCCTCCTCGCGCGGCCGCCACACCCAGACCGGATCGCCGTCGAGCGTCAGCGCGAACAGCGCCTCGTCGTACGGCGGCATCGGCGGCTCGACCTCCGGCGTCTGCGGATCGAAGTCCGTCGTGCAGTTGCTCGAGGCGATGAACAGCATGCCGCGGCGCAGGTCGAGGGCCGGCGACGACCAGACGTTGCCGCAGCCGTAGCCGAGCCGCGGGTGATCGCAGCCCGGGCGCGTGGCGAAGAAGTCCTCCGGCAGGCCGAGCGCGGCGGCCGCGTGGTAGCCGTCGTAGCGGCGCACGTCGTCGCCCGGCAGCGGCCGGCAGGTCGCGCCGGAGAAGAGGTCGAAGAACCACACCAGGCGGCCGTCGCGTGCGTCGACCGCGTACACCCCGCCCTTGCCCGGATCGTCGTCGTTCACGTCCATGCCGAAGAAGACGAGCCCGTTGGCCACCGCCGGCGACGACTCGATCTGGTTGCGCTCCTCGCGCACCGTGCAGTCGGTGCAGCCGGTGCCGGCGTCGAACTGCCAGCGCTCGGCGCCGGTGGTCGCGTCGAGCGCGTACATCGTCATGCCGCCGGGCACGAAGACGCGCTGCGCGCCGTCGACCCAGGCGACCGTCGGCGAACCGGAGAACGGATAGAACGTGCCCGGCTGCGGCTTGCGCAGGTAGCGCCACACGAGGCTGCCGGTCGCGGCGCGCAGCGCATAGACGGAGCCGTCCCACGACGAGACGATGACGATCTGCGTCCGCCCCTCGCCCGGCAGGTCGACCCAGGTGACCGCCGCCTGCGCGCTGATCATGCCGCTGGTCAGGTAGCGCCACTTGAGGATCAGGTCGCCGGCCGTGCTGCGGTTGATCATCCGCTCGCGCGGGTTGAAGTACGTCCGCCGCACGCTGCCGCCGAGCGTCAGCCACTCCTCGCGCGCCGGCACGACCGCCAGGCCGTCTGGCGACGCGAATCCGACTTCGACGAGCTCGGGTGCGGCGGGTCGTCCCTGCTCATCGAAGGTGATGCGGCGCAGCGCGCCGCGGCCGGCCGGCGCCGTGCCCTCGCCGTCCGGGCCGCGGTCGGCGTAGTACAGCGCGCCGGTGGCATCGAACGCGAGGGCCTGGGGATCGCCGCCGCTGCCGGGCGGGAACAGCTCGCGGACGAACGTGCCGTCGGCGGCGTGCTCGCGGATGCCGGGCAGCCACTCGCCGGCGCCGACGACCGCGACGAACAGGTGGCCCTGGGCATCGACCGCGAGCCCGCCGGTCGGCACGGCATCGCGGTACTCGATCAGCGTCGTGCGCTGCGGCGCCACCGCGCCGCAGTCGCCGGCGGCGGCCGGGAACGGCGCGGCGAAGCGCAGCACGCGGCCCGGCAGCGTGCGCGTCGCGACGTGCAGGGCCTCTGCGCCGTCGAGCGCCAGCGCGCCGGGCGCGTCGAGGTCGCCGGCGAGCGGGCAGTACGTCGCCTGATCGGGCGGAAACAGCACGCCGAGCTCGCCGCGTTCGCCGTCGCGCTCGCGCGTGACGAACAGGCGTCCGCTCTCGTCGACGGCGCAGCCGCGCACGACGCCGCCGCCGTCCGGAATCGCGATCGCGCGCTGGAACGTGCCGTCGGCGGCGTACACGTGCAGCCCCGCGGCGGCACCGACGACGTATTCGCCGCTCGCGCGGGAGAGCAGACACGGCTGACCGGTCGCCGCCGTGCGCTCGACCATCGCCGCGCGCGTGCCGACGCCGAGCGCGACCTCGTCGATGCCGCCGGCGTGCACGACGAGCACGGCCGCGTCCGCCGGCCCGCCCGCACAGCTGGACAGCGCCGTGTCGACGGCCGCGATGAGCTCTGCAATCGCGACGGCGCCGTCGCGATTGCCGTCGAGGATCTCGCAGCTGGACAGCGCCGCCTCGCCGAGCGCGATCGCGACGCCGCGCACGAGGTCGGTGATCGTCACGCGACCGTCGTCGTCGCAGTCGCCGGTGCACGCGCCGCCCGACAGCGGCAGCAGCAGCACGACCCCGAGAACCCAGGCGGTGCGCCAGCGCAGTCTCCCTCGCATGCAACCCCCCTGCGCGCGAGTCTGCCCTGCCCCGTGCCGCAATGACAACCGAGCGAGCCATCCGCAGATGACGCAGATTTCGCCGATAGACCCATCTGCGGACATCTGCGTCATCTGCGGATTTCCGGAA
>CBFGUK010000186.1:0-8367 GCA_965651925.1 uncultured bacterium
GTTCAACAGGCGCCGACGGAGCGGCGCCCTCCAGCGTGTGTTTGAACGGGGACAACACGCCATGCGCCAACGTTCACACGTCAGCACGTCAACACGTCAGCACCCGCGCCCACCGGTCACTGGTCACTGGTCACCGGTCTTGCTCAGCGGTCACGCTTCTCGTGCTCGATGAACAGCGTCGCGACGCCGTGCGTGCGGGCGCGCACCGTGCAGACGCGCGTGCCGGGTTTGTGGCCGGTGCGGACGTCGGAAATGTCGAAGCCGGCGGCGGCGACGCGGGCGCGGGCGGCGTCGATGTCGGCGACGCGGTACGAGATGCCCCAGAAGCGATCGCCGTCCCCGGCCGCGCCGAGCGGCGCCGCGATCTCGACCGTGATGCCCGCGACGCGGAAGAACAGCAGCCGCACGCCGCGGTCGGGAAAGGTGCGATCGAACGCAAGGCGCAGCCCGAGGCGCTCGCCGTAGAGCGCGATCGCCGCTGCGGCGTCGGGGGTCATCACCACGACGTGATCGATGCCGTCGACCGCCGCCGCGGGCGCGCCGTCGACCGCCGCCACGGGCAGCGTGTCGGCCGGCGACTGGTGCTCGATCGCGAACAGCGCCACGCCGCGCGTGTCGGCCGGCGGCAGGAACACCGTGCGCCACGTGCGCTCGACGCCGCGCGTCGCCTCGCGGCCGCTGCCCGCGACGGGATCCATCGCCGCGATGCCGCGCGCGCGCAGGGTCGCGGCGCACGCCGCCGCATCGGCGGTGGCGAACGCGAGCGCGTACGGGCCCTCGCCCGAGCGGGCGAGGTGGGCACGCAGATGCTCGCCGACCGGACCGTCGCCGGCCGGCGCGAGCAGCTCGACGTAGGTGTTGGCGAGCCGGAAGAGCGTGTTCGCCGTCCCCCAGGCGGCATGGCTGCCGCGCCACGACGGCTGCCGCCCGTAGAGCGCCGCATGGGTCGCCGTCGCCGCGTCGAGGTCGGCGACGGCGATCACCACGTGGTCGAGCGCGGTGAGGAGCGGCGCGGCCGGCGTATCGCTCATCGCCACGCCTCGATGCCGGCCGCCTCGAGCGCGAGCTGGTCGTGCGAGACGAGCAGGACCGCCCCCGCCTGCTCGTGCGTCTGCTTGAGAAAGCGGCGCAGCTCCTGCTGGCGCGGATCGGATTCCGGGATGACGAACGTGCGGTACAGCCACGGCTTCGGGATGTCGAAGCGGATGCCGTCGAGGTTGTTGACGATGTCGCCGGTGAACACCACGCGCCGCGGTGCATCGCCGCTGCCGACCTGCGCGACGATCAGCTGGCTGCCCGGGGTATGGCCGCCGGCGTCGATCACGGCGACGCCGGGGAAGCCGGGCACGGGCAGCAGCGGGCCGCCCTCGAGCAGCGTCGGCCGTGCGCAGCCGGCATCGCGGATCTGCGCCAGGCCCGGCCGGGTCGTGTAGTTCGGCCGCTCCGCCTGGGCGCGCGTCATGAACACCGGGATGTCATGTCCCGCCGCGGCGCACAGCGCCGCGATGCCGCCGGTGTGATCGGAATGCATGTGGGTGATGATGATGCCGGCGACGCGCGCCGCGTCGGCGCCGAGCGCGTCGGCCACCGACCGGTGCGGCACGATCGACTCGGAGACGCCGAGCAGTTCGAGCGGCTTGCCGAACGTCAGCGCCTGGTCGCGGGTCATGCCGACGTCGATGAGCAACAGCCGGCCGTCCGCCCACTCGAGCACGAACGACGGATAGCTCATGACGAACGGCGCGTCGGGGTGCGGATCGCCGCCGGCGAGCGTCCCGCTGCGCGCCGTCGGCTGGCTGGCGGTGTTGATCATCGTCAGCCGCAGCGGCGCATCGGCGACCGCGCCGTTGCCGGCGATCGCCGCCGGCGCCGGCAGCGGTCCGCCGGCGGAACGCACGTCGTAGTGGGCCCAGCCGAGCGCGATGGCGGCAAACACCAGCAGCCCGGTCAACGCGCGCAGCAGCCAGCGGACGAGAAAGCGCATGCGGCGTTCTACGCACCGGCCCGCGCGCCGGTCAAAGGAGGAGGTCGCCGCGCGAGAGGGCGTCGGGCGCGTCAAACGAGTGTAGCCGCGGCCCCGGTGGCCGCCGGCGACGCGCCGCGTCGCCCGGAGGGGGCGGGGCAGGGCGGAGGCGTGCGGCGTGCCATCCATGCGCCGCCCGACCCGGCGATGCCGCGCCCCCCGACCCCGCGGTGCCGGCGCACCGCCGGCGGCCACAGGGGCCGCGGCTACAGGCGCGTCGTCGATTGTCTCCACGCCCGTTCATTCCTCTTTCGCTCGACGCGGCGACCGGTCTAGAAGCGCGGCCATGGCACAGGAACGGACCTCGCCGTGGACGAGCGCGCTGCCGGCCGGACCGACGCTGACGTTGTGGGCGACGGTCGTGACGGCGACGCTGTGCAGCTTCACGTACACCGTCGCGAACGGTGGCGTGGACGGCTGGCGGGCGCTGGTGCGCCTGAGCGCCCAGGCGTCGCTGCTGTTCTTCGTCGCCGCGTTCGCCGCGTCGTCGCTGCGCGTCTTCCGGCGCACGCCGCTGACCGCCTGGCTGCTCGTCAACCGCCGCTACGTCGGCCTGTCGTTCGCCGCCTCGCACACCATTCACCTGCTCGGCATCGTGGCGTTGGCGCTGACCTGGCCCGAGTTCGAGCGCGGACCCGAGACCCTGATCTTCGGCGGCCTCGGTTACGTCTTCCTGTATGCGATGGTCGCGACGTCCTTCGACGGTGCCGTGGCGTGGCTCGGCCGCCGGCGCTGGTACCAGCTGCACCGCACCGGAATGTACTATCTCTGGGGCATCTTCATGCTCTCGTACGTCCCGCGCACGTTCACCGCATCGCTCTGGTACGCGCCGTTCACCGTGCTGCTCGTCGGTGCGCTCGGCCTGCGCATCGCCGCCGCCCGCCGCCACGCGCGCCCGCTGCCCGCGCCCCGCGCCGCCGACCGTGCGGCCTGAGCACGCCGCGCGCGTGGGCACGCCTGCGCCGTGAGCCGGCCGCGCCTTCCCGCGCGCGGCCGCCGGGGCGCCGGCGCGGTACTCGCGCTGGTCGCGCTCGCCGGCTGCTCGACGCTGCTCGCCGCGCGCGACGCGCAGCGCCGCGCCGACCGCCTGGCCGTGCTCTCCGGCACGGTGACCACCGCCGCGGCGCCGCGCGGTCCGCTGGTCGTGGCGCTGCTCACCCCCGAGGGCGACGGCTACGACCTCGTCGACCACTTCGTCGCCGCGCAGCCCGGGCCGTGGCTCTTCGCCGTCGAGCCCGGCACGTACCGGCTGGCCGCGTTCGAGGACGTGAATCGCAACGGCCGCTACGACGACGCGCCGTACGGCGAGCCGGCCGAGGCGCAGCCGTTCGTCCTCGACGCCGGCGCGCGCCGCACCGACATCGAGCTGGTGATCGGCGCGGCCGACCGGCCGCCGGCGGCGGCGCACGTGCCGCTCGCCGCACTCGTCGCGCGCGACCCCGAGCACCAGCACCACCGCAGCCTGTACGTCATGAGCCAGCTCGGCACCGTGCTGCCGCTCGACGATGCGCGCTTCGATCGCGCCGTGGCGCAGGCGGCGATGTGGGACTTCTACGACTTCCTCGTGCAGGAGCGCGCCGGCATCTACTTCCTTGCGCCGTACGACGACGACCGCCTGCCGGTGCTGTTCGTGCACGGCATGGCCGGCACGCCGCGCGACTTCACGACGCTGATCGCGGCGCTCGACGGCACCTGCGTGCAGCCGTGGGTCGCGTACTACCCGACCGGCAGCAGCCTCGAGCACATCGTCGGCTGGCTCGATCAGCTCGTCACGCGCCTCGAGGTCGGCTACGGCGTCGAGCGCGTCGTCGTCGTCGCGCACAGCATGGGCGGGCTCGTCGCGCGCGGCCTCGTGCTCGAGCACCAGCGCCGCGGCAGCGACACGATCGCCGGGCTGGTGACCATCGCCTCGCCCTTCGGCGGCCTCACGATGGCCGGCGAAGGCGTCGCCCACTCACCGGTCGTCGTCCGCTCCTGGTACGGCCTCGCGCCCGGCAATCCCTTCCTCGAAGGCCTCTTCTACGCCGACGCGGCGCGTACCCGCCGGCATGCGCTGGACGACGGAACGCCGTATCACCTGCTCTTCGCGTACCACGGCAGTGACGCGAGCGACGGCGTCGTCCCGCTCGCCAGCCAGCTGCGGCCGGAAGCGCAGGACGATGCCGCCTCGGTGCGCGGCTATCACGCGACGCACCGCTCGATCCTCGCCGACCCGGCCGTCGCGGCGCGTCTGCGCGAGCTGCTCGTCGTACGCTGCGAGTGAGCCGCGGCCGCGGCCCCGATCCGCAGCCCCTCTTTTTTCGCTCCCCTCGATCCGGGAGGGTGGAAGCAGAGCGAAAAGCGAAAGGAGATGCGATGGCCACCTATTCACTGCCCGAGCTGCCGTACGACTACGCCGCGCTCGAACCGCACTATGCGGCGAAGGTGCTCGAGCTCCACCACGACAAGCATCACGCCGCCTACGTGAAGGGCGCGAACACGACGCTCGAGAAGCTGGCCGAGGCGCGGACGCGCGGCGACTTCGCCGCCATCAACCAGCTGCAGAAGAGTCTCGCGTTCCACATCTCGGGACACATCCTGCATTCGCTGATGTGGAAGAACCTCACGCCGAAGGGCGGCGGCCGGCCGGAGGGCGAGCTCGCCGCGGCAATCGACGAGGTGTTCGGCGGCTTCGATCGCATGCGCGCGCAGATCGACGAGGCGGCGCTGAACATCCAGGGCTCCGGCTGGAGCACGCTCGCCTGGGAGCCGCTCGGCAAGCGGCTCGTCGTCGAGCAGGTCTACGACCACCAGGGCAACATCGGCAACGGCACGGTGCCGCTGCTCGTCCTCGATATGTGGGAGCACGCCTATTACCTGCAGCACCAGACCGACAAGGCGTCGTGGGTCAAGGCGTTCTGGAACATCGTCAACTGGCCCGACGTCGCGCAGCGCCTGGAGAAGGCGCGCTGCCTCGATCTGGGGGTGTGAGGCGGAGTGAAGGATTTCAGCCACCGAGGTCGGGAGGACGCGAAGTCGAATCGATCTCATTCATGAACATCAACTCGGTGTTCTCTCGCCCTCGGTGGCTGATCCGCAGGGGACCTCACCGGCGCACGGCACCCGCCGCCCAGGCGATGCGGGCGGCGGTGATCAGCAGCTCGGCCTTCGACAGGACCAGCGTGTAGCGCGCGGTGGCGAGGTCGCGTTCGGCGGTGAGCAGCTCGACGATGTCGCTCAGGCCGGCGCGGTAGCTCTCCAGCGTGCCGTCGCAGGCGTCCTGCGAGGCGGCGAGCAGCGCGGTGGCGAACTCGAGCTTGCGCGCCGCGGCACGGTAGTCGTGCCAGGCGCGCCACGTCTCGGCGGTCGCATCGAGCTGCGCGGACGCGAGCTCCGCCTGCGCCGCGGCGGCGCCGGCCTCGGCGGCGCGCAGCGCATTCAGGCGCTCGAATCCGGCGAACAGATCCCAGCGCACCCCGAAGAGCGTGTCGTACGTCGGCTCGTTGGCGCGCAGGCCGGAGGTGCTGCCGGCCTGGTAGTCCCAGATCTGCTGGCCATAGCGGCCGCGGAACTCGAGCACCGGCAGGAACGCGGCACGGGCGCGCGCGACGTCGGCATCGGCGGCGCGCAGCACCGCGGCGCGCGCGGCGAGATCGGGCCGGTTGCGCAGCGCGTCGGTGATCAGCGCCTCGACCGCGCCGTCGAGCGCCGGCGGCGGCTGATCGGCGAGCGGCTCGATCGCGAGCGGCCGGTCGGCCGGCCTGCCGAGCGCCAGCGCCAGCTCGGCGTGCGCGTCCTGCACCGCGACGCGCGCCTCCTCGAGCTCGTAGCGCGCGCGTGCCTCGGTCTGCCGCGCCAGCAGCAGGTCCGGCCGCGTCGCGAGGCCGACGGCGAGGCGCTGCTCGGCGGCGGCGCGCACCGTCGCGGCGAGCTCGAGGTTGCGCTCGGCGGCGCGCGCCAGGCCCTGGGCGGCGTCGAGCCGGTAGTACGCCTGCTGCACGCGGAAGACGACGTCCTGCAGGCGGCGGTTGAAGCGCAGGTTCGCGGCGAGCAGCTGCTGGCGGGCGTGTTCGGCGGACTGCGCGCGGCGGCCGAAGTCGAGCAGCGTCCAGGTCAGCACGACGCCCGGATCGGCGGCGTGCAGGTGGATGGTGAGCGGCGAGCCCGCCGTCGCCTCCTGGAAGCGGCTGACCGGCGTCAGCGCCGCGTCGACGCCGAGGGTCGGGTAGTACGGCGCCAGCGCGCGGCCATACTCGGCGGCGGCACGGTGCGCCGCCGCCCAGGTGGCGCGCGTATCGGGATTGTCGCGCAGCGCGACGTCGATCAGCGCCGGCAGGTCGTACACCGTCCCGGCGTCCGGCCGCAGATCGTCCGGCGCGCGCCAGGCATCGGCCGGCGCCTGCAGCGCCGCCATCGGCACCGGCGGCTGCCAGGTGCGATCGACCGCCGGCGGCGCGAGCGGCGCCGGCTCGACCGCGGCACAGCCGGCGACGAACAGCGCCAGCACCGCGGCCGGCGCACGCACACCGCCCCGCGCGCGCGGCGCCGTGCCGCGCTTGCTCCCGTCCAGCGATCGTGTCTCTACACACGCCATGTTCGTCGGGACGCGGTCACGCAGGCGCGCCGCGGCGCGGCGCCGTGCATATCCGACCGCGTCCGCGCAACCAATCGCCGCGCTGTCCGCCGTGACCGGCGATCCGCTGATCGATCTCGAAGGCGCGTTCTTCCCGGCGTGGATGCTCTGCCTGCTGATCGGCATCGTCGCCGCGGTCGCCCTGCGCCTGCTCTTCGCGCGCCTCGGCCTCGAGCCGCACCTCGGCCCGCTGCCGCTGATCTACACCTGCCTCGCGCTGCTGCTGGCGATGAGCACCTGGCTGCTGTTCTTCCCGGTCTGAGCGCGCGATGGCCGCGGCGTCCGCCTCCCGCCTGCTGCCGGTCGCCGGGCGCCTGCTCGGCCTGGCGATCGTCGTCGCCACGGTGTGGGTCGGCGTGCACGTCTACCGCGCCCTCGCCCGCCACCCGCGCACCGACGATGCCTACGTGCGCGCCAACACGATCGGCATCGCGCCGCACGTCAGCGGGCCGATCGTCGAGCTGCCGATCGTCGACAACCAGCACGTCCGCGCCGGCGAGCTGCTGTTCATCGTCGACCCGCGCCCGTACGAGGCGGCGCTCGCCCAGGCGCGTGCCCGCCTGGCGCTCACCGACCTCGAGATCCGCGGCGACGAGCAGGCGATCGAGGCCGCCGCGGCGCAGCTGGCGGCGGCCGAGGCCGAAGCGCGCTATGCGGCGGACCACCTGCGCCGGCTCGAGCCGCTCCTCGCCCGGCAGTACGCGACGCGCGACCAGGTCGAGGACGCGCGCACCAGGGTGCGCGCCGCACAGGCGGCGGTCGACCGCGCGCGCGCCGAGCTGCAGCGCCGGCGCGATCTCCTCGGCCAGCTCGGCGACGTCAACGCGCGCCGCGCGGCGGCGCAGGCGGCGCTCGACGACGCGCAGCTCGACGTCGACTACTGCGCGGTGCGCGCGCCGGTCGACGGCTACGTGACGAACCTCAACATCGCCGTCGGCCAGTACGCGAACCGCGGCCAGGAGGTGTTCACGCTCGTCGACGACCGGCAGTGGTACGTGATGGCGAACTTCCGCGAGTCGTTCCTGCGCCACATCGCGCCCGGCATGCCGGTCGACGTCTTCCTCGCCAGCTATCCGTGGCGGCGCTTCCGCGGCCGCGTGCAGGGCATCGGCTGGGCGCTCCACCAGGCCGACGGCGCGACCGTCGACGGCCTGCCCGACGTGCAGCCGACGCTCAACTGGGTACGCCTCGCGCAGCGCTTCCCGGTGCGCATCGCGCTCGAGGACCGCGATCCGGCGCACCCGTTCCGCATGGGCCAGACGGCGGTGGTCACCGTGCGCGGCGCGCGCTGAGACGGCGCCCGGCCGGCGACGCGCGTGCCCGCTCCCGCTCCGCTGCTGCCCGCCTGGCTGCGCCAGGAGCTCGCGCCGACGCCCGGCCGCTGGCGCGACGCCGCGGTGATCGCCGCCGCCGCGACGGCGGCGCTGGCGCTCGGCGTGACGCTGCAGTTCGCCACCTTCCCGGCGCCGCTGATGGCGTTCAAGGGACTGATGCCGTCGATCGTCTGGACCTGGACGCTGCTCGCCGTGCGGCTCGGCGCGGTCGGCACCGGCGCGGTGCTCGCCGTCGGCCTCATCGGGGTCGCCGTGCAGCTGCCGTGGCTCCTCGTGCCCGGCTTCTTCGCCGCCCTCGCCGCGATCACCTATCTCGTGCCGATCCGCCAGAATCCGATCGCCGGCTACTGCCTCGCGCTGCTGCTCGCCGGCGTGACGTACACCGGCATCTACGCGCC
>CBFGUK010000187.1:0-8365 GCA_965651925.1 uncultured bacterium
TCACGCGGAAGGCAACATCCGTTGGCGGCGCGGCGGGAGCCGCGCCCTCCAGCGCGTATGCAGGGGGCGACGTGCTCGCGGCGATGCGGACGACGCCCTCGCTGAGAGCTGATCGCTGACAGCTTCTCTCTCAGCGCCCGAAGCGGTAGCGGACGTACCCCGGCCAGGTGCCCGGGTGCCGGAGCACGGCGCGGATCAGGCGCAGCTGGTCGAAGTACACGACGCGCTCGACCGCCAGGCCGTCGCGCAGCTGGAAGCGGTCGACGGCGGGGATGTCGACCAGCGCGCCGCCGAGCGGTGCGCGCATGCGCCACTCGATGAACACGACGTCGCCGCTGCGACAGCCGCGCAGCACCTCGCCGTGCAGCCCGGGCAGCCAGCGGAACAGGCGGCGGAACTCCGCGAGCGCGGCGGCGCGGCCGCGGATTGCCGGCAGATGCGGTTGGCGGAGCACGATGTCGTCGGCGAGCAGCGCGACCAATCGCTCCGGGGTCGGCGCCGCCCACGCGGCGGTGAAGGCGGCGATGAACGCGTCCTCGTGCACGGGCGGGTGGTGGCGTGGCCGCTTACGCGCGCCGGCTCAGGCGCGGCGCGCCGAGCATCGGGCGCAGCTCGTCCGGTTCGGTCGCGTGGCCCATCGCTTCCTCGTACGAGATCAGCTTGCGCGTGTAGAGGTCGAGCAGCGACTGGGTCATCGTCTGCATGCCGAACTTCGACTGGCCGACCTGCAGCTGCGAGTAGAGCTGGTGGATCTTGTTCTCGCGGATCAGGTTGCGGATGGCCGGGTTCGGGATCATCACCTCGACCGCGAGCACGCGGCCGCGGCCGTCCTGGCGCGGGATGAGCTGCTGCGACACCACCGCCTGCAGGATGAGCGAGAGCTGCGCGCGCACCTGGGGCTGCTGCTGCTCGGGGAAGATGTCGATGATGCGGTTGATCGTCTGCACGGCGCTGTTCGTGTGCAGCGTCGAGAGGACGAGGTGGCCGGTCTCGGCGACGGTCAGCGCCGACTGCACGGTTTCGAGGTCGCGCATTTCGCCGATCAGCACGACGTCGGGATCCTGGCGCAGGACGTGGCGCAGCGCCTCGTTGAAGCTCTGCGTGTCGGCGTAGACCTCGCGCTGGTTGACGACGCAGTTGCGGTGCGTGTGCACGAACTCGATCGGGTCCTCGAGCGTGATGATGTGCTCGTGGCGCTCGCCGTTGATCTTGTCGATCATCGCCGCGAGGGTCGTCGACTTGCCGCTGCCGGTCGGTCCGGTGACCAGCACCAGGCCGCGCGGCAGCTTCGTCAGCTCGCCGACCACCGGCGGCAGGCCGAGCTCGGCGAGCGGCCGCGCCGAATAGGGGATGGTGCGGAACGCGCCGCCGACCGCGCCGCGCTGCAGGAAGAGGTTGCCGCGGAAGCGGCTGAGGCCGCGGATGCCGAACGAAAAGTCGAGCTCCTGGGTTTCCTCGAAGCGGTGCTTCTGCGTTTCGGTGAGGACGCTGTAGCAGAGCTGCTTGGTGTCGTTCGCCGACAGCGGTGGAAACGGCAGCGGTCGCAGCTCGCCGTTGACGCGCATCACCGGCGGGCTGTCGCTGGTGATGTGCAGGTCGGTACCGCCCTTGTCCGTGACGATGCGCAGGAAGTCCTGCAGCGTCGGTGCCCCGGACACGCTCGATGCCGTCGTCGCCTCGCTCATCCCGCTCCTCCAGCCCTCATCGCGGCGGCCCGCGAGCGCGTGGCGTCCGCGGGCCGCTCGCCACCGCGCGGCGCGGCGCTCAGTCCGCCATCGTCACGCGCAGCACTTCCTCGATCGTCGTCACGCCCTGGCGCAGCTTGAGCAGCCCGCTCTGGCGCAGGGTCATCATGCCGAGCGACATCGCGGTGCGCTTGATGTCGGTCGCCGAGCCGCCGTTCAGCACCTGTTCGCGCAGCTCGTCGCTCACCGGCATGACCTCGTAGAGCGCGACGCGGCCGCGATAGCCGGTGCCGCTGCACTGCGGGCAGCCGGCGCCGCGCAGGCACGTCGTCGCCTGCGCCTCCTCCTGCGTCATGCCGAGCTCGATCAGCGCCTGCGGATGGATCTCGACCGGCTCCTTGCACGCGCTGCAGATCAGGCGCGCGAGGCGCTGCGCGAGCACGAGGTTGACCGACGACGCGACGAGGAACGGCTCGACGCCCATGTTGAGCAGGCGGTTGATCGTCGACGGCGCGTCGTTCGTGTGCAGCGTCGACAGCACGAGATGGCCGGTGAGCGCGGCCTTGATCGCGATTTCCGCGGTTTCGAAGTCGCGCACCTCGCCGACCATGATGATGTCGGGGTCCTGGCGCAGGAACGAGCGCAGCGCGTTCGCGAAGTTCAGGCCGATGTCCTCGTGGATCTGCACCTGGTTGATGCCGACGAGGTTGTACTCGACCGGATCCTCGGCGGTGGAGATGTTCTGCGAGATCTTGTTGAGCTCCGAGAGCGCCGAGTAGAGGGTCGTCGTCTTGCCGCTGCCGGTCGGGCCGGTGACCAGCACCATCCCGTACGGCTTGTAGATCGCGTCCTTGAAGTCCTTGAGCGCCTGCTCCTCGAAGCCGAGCTTCGTCATGTCGAGCTGCAGGTTCGACTTGTCGAGGAGGCGGAGAACGATCTTCTCGCCGAAGATCGTCGGCAGCACCGAGACGCGGAAGTCCATGTCCTGCCCGGGACCGAACTTCAGCTTGATGCGGCCGTCCTGCGGCAGCCGGCGCTCGGCGATGTCGAGCTGGGCCATGACCTTGATACGCGAGGTGATGGCGTTCTTCAGCTTGAGCGGCGGCTTCATGATCTCTTCGAGCACGCCGTCGACGCGGTAGCGGACGCGGAACATCTTCTCGAACGGCTCGAGGTGGATGTCGCTCGCCCGGCGCTTCACGGCGCTGGTGAGGATCGCGTTGACCAGGCGCACCACGGGCGCGTCCTCGGTGGCGCGCTCGAGCTCCTTGAGATCGACCTCCTCCTCGTCCTTGACGAGCTCGACGTCCTCGTTCTCGACCTGGGCGAGCACCTCGTTGTAGTCGGCGCCCTCGTCGTAGAGGCTCTGGATCGCCGCCGAGACCGAGCTCGTCGCTGCGACCGCGACCTTGACGTCGTACCCGGTGAGGAACTTGACCTCGTTGATCGCCACCAGGTTCGACGGATCGGACATCGCCAGCGTCAGCGTCGAACCGGTGAGGCTGATCGCCACGAGGTGATGGCGGCGCGCCAGCGTCGGCGGCACGAGGCGCACGACTTCCGGCGGAACGTCCATCGCCGCCGGGTCGACGAGCGGCAGCCGATACTCCTTCTGCAGCATGGCCGTGAGCTCGGCGTCGCTGAAGATCTTCAGCTCGACGAGCGCCGTGCTGAGGGCGCCGTTTTCCTGCGCGTCGCTGTGCTGGACGGCACGCTCGAGCTGGGCGGCCGTGATCAGTCCGCGTTTGACGAGCAGCTCTCCGAGCCGGGTGCTCATGGGGCGATCACGTTCACCATCGTTGGCCGCGCAGGCGGCGGGGGGCGACGGTAGCGGCGACCCCCCATGCCGTCAATCGGATTTTTCGCACGGCGCGTGATGTGCCGCGCGCCCGGGCGCGCACACGGATGCGAGGCAGTGAGCGGAAGCGGAGCCGAAGCGAAAAGCGGAAGGCGAAAAGCGGAAGGACGAGCGGACGATGACTGAGCCGCTCCTACTTTCCGCCTTCCGCTTTCCGCTTTCCGCTCTCCTGCGTACCCAGCGCGGTGCGCATCACGGCCAGCGGGGCGTGCCGTCCGGTCCACAGCCTGAAGGCGCGCGCCCCCTGGTGCAGCAGCATCGCGCTGCCGTCGTGCGCCGGGCGGCCGGCGCGTCGCGCGGCGGCGAGGAACGCGGTCGGGCGGCCGTAGAGCAGATCGACGAACGCACAGCGCGCCGGCGTCGCCGACACCGCGAGCGGGGGAAACGCCGCGCCGCCGAGCTCGATCGAGGTGGTGTTGACGACCAGCGCGGCATCGCCGAGCAGCGCCGTCTCGGTGAGAGCGGTGAGCGGTGCGACGTGCACGGGAACGTCGGGGCAGCAGGCGGTGAGCGCCCGCGCGCGCGCCGGCGTGCGGTTGGCGACTGTGAGGCGGGCCGCGCCGAGCTCCTGCAGCGCGGCGACCACGGCGCGCGCCGAGCCGCCGGCGCCGATGACGATCGCATGGCGTCCGCGCACGCGGATGCGCGCGGCGCGCAGCAGCTGCGCGAAGCCGTGCACGTCGGTGTTGTCGCCGAGCAGCTGGCCGTCGGCGTGCACGATCGTGTTCACCGCGCCGACCTGGCGGGCGAGCGGGCTGACCGCATCGAGGAGCGGCACGACCGCTTCCTTGTGCGGCACCGTGACGTTCACCCCGGCCAGCCCGAGCGCGCGTACCGCGGCGACCGCCGCCGCGACCTCGGCGGCCGGCACCGGAAACGGCACGTAGACCCAGTCGAGGCGCAGGGCGGCAAATGCCGCATTGTGCATGGCGGGCGAGCGGCTGTGATCGACCGGATCGCCGATGATGCCGACGACGCGCGTCCGGCCGGAGATCGCGGGCGCTGCCCGGCGCGTCATCGCCACGACCGGTGCCGTCGCGCCGGTGCCTCGTGACGGGGACCCGCGGCAGCCGGCGCCGCCGGCGCGGCGCCGGCCCGGGCGGCGCTCATTCCGCCAGCGCCGCGTGCGCGGCGGCGAGGCGGGCGATCGGGATGCGGTACGGCGAGCACGACACGTAGTCGAGGCCGACGCGGTGGCAGAAGTGCACCGAGGCGGGATCGCCGCCGTGCTCGCCGCAGATGCCGATCTTCAGGTTGCGCCGGGTCGCGCGGCCGCGCTCGACGGCGATCTCGACGAGCGCGCCGACGCCCTCTTCGTCGATCGACTGGAACGGATCGCGGCCGTAGATCTCGAAGCGGTCGACGTAGGGGCCGAGGAAGCGGCCGGCGTCGTCGCGCGAGACGCCGAGCGTCGTCTGGGTGAGATCGTTGGTGCCGAACGAGAAGAACTCCGCCACTTCGGCGATGCGGCCGGCGGTGATCGCGCCGCGCGGCACCTCGATCATCGTGCCGACGAGATACGGCAGCTTGATGCGCCGGGCGGCGATGACCTCGCGCGCGACGCGGTGCACGATCTCCGCCTGCAGCGCCAGCTCCTTCGCATGACCGACGAGCGGGATCATCACCTCCGGGCGCACCGCCGTTCCCTCGGCCTGCACGTCGGCGGCGGCCTCGAAGATCGCGCGCGCCTGCATCTCGGTGATCTCGGGGAAGACGATGCCGAGCCGGCAGCCGCGGAAGCCGAGCATCGGATTGAACTCGTGCAGCGACGCGATGCGCTCCTGCACGCGCGCCAGCGGAATGCCGAGTGAGTCGGCGAGCTCCTGCTGCTCGGCGGGTTCGTGCGGCAGGAATTCGTGCAGCGGCGGATCGAGCGTGCGGATGGTCACCGGACGGCCGCCCATGGCGCGGAAGATGCCGGCGAAGTCCTCGCGCTGCAGGGGCAGCAGCTTGTCGAGCGCCGCGCGGCGCGCGTCGACCGTTTGCGCGAGAATCATCTCGCGCATCGCTCCGATCTTCCCCTCGCCGAAGAACATGTGCTCGGTGCGGCACAGGCCGATGCCCTCGGCGCCGAATGCCACCGCCGCGGCGCTCTGGTCCGGCTGATCGGCGTTCGCGCGCACGCCGAGGCGGCGGACCTTGTCCGCCCACCCCATGAGCTGGGCGTACTGCTGGTAGACCGGCGCCTCGGCCGCATCGAGCGAGCGGTCGATCAGGACGCGCACGACCTCGCTCGGCTGCGTGTCGATCTGGCCCTGGAACACTTCGCCGGTGGTGCCGTCGAGCGACAGCGCCTCGCCCTCGCGGATCACGACGTCGTCGCGTCCGTCGACGCGCAGCTCGCGCGCCCGGTAGTCGATGCGCAGCGCCTCGCAGCCGGCGACGCACACCTTGCCCATCTGGCGCGCCACCAGCGCCGCGTGACTGGTCATGCCGCCGCGCGCGGTGAGGATCCCCTGCGCGGCGGCCATGCCGCGGATGTCCTCGGGTGAGGTCTCGACGCGCACGAGGATGACCGGCTCGCCGCGCTCCGCGGCGGCCTCGGCATCCTCGGCGTTGAAGTAGACGCGCCCGCTCGCCGCGCCGGGGCCGGCGTTGAGCCCCTTGGCGAGCAGCCGCTGCTCCTCTTCGGCGCGCGTCTTTTCCGCGAGGATGAACGTCGGGCGCAGGAGCTGGTTGAGCTGTTCAGGGTCGACGCGGCGCAGCGCCTCCTGCCAGGAGATCAGCCGCTCACGCACCATCTCGACGGCGATGCGGATCGCGGCGCTGCCGGTGCGCTTTCCGACCCGGCACTGCAGCATGTAGAGCACGCCCTCTTCGATGGTGAACTCGATGTCCATCATGTCGCGGTAGTGCTTCTCGAGCGTGCGGCGGATGGCGGCGAGCTGGCGGAACGCGGCCGGGTCGATCGCCTCGAGCTCGCGCATCGGCAGCGGTGTGCGCGTGCCGGCGACGACGTCCTCGCCCTGCGCGTTCATCAGGAACTCGCCGTAGAAGACGTTCTCGCCGGTGGCGGGGTCGCGCGTGAACGCGACGCCGGTGCCGGAGCGTTCGCCGCGGTTGCCGAACACCATCGCCTGCACGTTCACCGCGGTGCCCCATGATTCGGGGATGCCGTTCAGCTTGCGGTAGGTGATCGCGCGATCGTTGTTCCACGAGCCGAACACCGCGCCGATGGCACCCCAGAGCTGTTCCTCTGGATCCTCGGGAAAGTCACGGCCGCAGCGCTCGCGGATCGCCGCCTTGAACTCGCCGACCAGCTCGCGCAGATCGTCGGCGTTCAGCTCGGTATCGAGCCGGACGCCGCGCGCCTGCTTGCGGCGCTCGAGGAGCACCTCGAACGGATCGTGCTCGCTGCTCGACTCCGGCTTCAGCCCGAGCACGACGTCGCCGTACATCTGCACGAAGCGGCGGTAGGAGTCGTACGCGAAGCGCGGATTACCGGTGAGCGCAATGAGGCCCTCGACGGTCTCGTCGTTGAGGCCGAGGTTGAGGATGGTGTCCATCATGCCCGGCATCGAGGCGCGCGCCCCGGAGCGGACCGAGACGAGCAGTGGATTGGCGGGATCGCCGAAGCGCTTGCCGACGAGGCGTTCGACCTGCTGCAGCTGCCGGCGCACCTCGGCCTCGAGCGCCTTCGGGTACTGGCGCCCGTGTGCGTAGTAGTAGGTGCAGACGTCGGTCGAGATCGTGAAGCCCGGCGGCACCGGCAGGCCGAGACCGGCCATCTCGGCGAGGTTCGCGCCCTTGCCGCCGAGCAGATCCTTCATCCCGGCGTGGCCGTCGGCGCGACCGCCGCCGAATGCGTACACGTAGCGCGCTGCCTTCGCCGTCTTCGCCGCCGTCCGCCGGGTTGCGGCGGTGCGTTTCGCGGCCGTCGTCGGCCGCACAGCCTTGCGCGAGATCCGTCCACCCATGGTCACCCTCGGTATGAAAGCTGTGAACCGTTCACGCGGAGGTGCGGAAGAAAGGAAGGCTGCTCGACGGTCCGCGTCTCCGCGTGCAAGCCGGCTCGGTCACTGCCGGCGCCAGGGCGCGGCGAGGCGCGACGCCAGCTCGCCGATCAGCCGGTCGACCGGCAGGCGCTCCTGCTGCATCGTGTCGCGATCGCGCAGCGTCACGGTGTCGTCCTGCATCGTCTGGTGATCGACGGTGATGCCGTACGGCGTTCCCACCTCGTCCTGGCGGCGGTAGCGGCGCCCGATGGCGCCCGCCTGATCATAGTCCACGGAGAAATGCGGGCGCAGCAGGTCGTAGATCTGGCGCGCCTTCTCCGGCTGCCCGTCCTTGCGCAGCAGCGGGAACACCGCGGCCTTCACCGGCGCCAGCTGCGGGTGCAGGCGCAGCACGGTGCGCGGCTCTCCGTCGGCGACGTCCTCGTCGTAGGCGTCGACGAGAAAGGCGAGCGTGGCGCGGTCGGCGCCGGCGGCCGGCTCGATCACGTACGGCGTGTAGCGCTCGCGCGTCTCCTCGTCGAAGTACGTCAGATCCTTGCCGCTGAACTCGCTGTGCCGCTTGAGATCGAAGTCGGTGCGGTTGGCGATGCCCTCGAGCTCCGACCAGCCGATCGGGAACTCGTACTCGACGTCGGCGCAGCCCTTCGCGTAGTGCGCCAGCTCGTCGCTGGCGTGCGGCCGCAGGCGGAGCTTCTCGCGCCGGATGCCGAGCCGGACGTACCACTCGAGCCGTTCCTGCACCCAGTAGTCGAACCAGCGGTCGTCCTCGCCCGGCTTGACGAAGAACTCCATCTCCATCTGCTCGAACTCGCGCGTGCGGAACAGGAAGTTGCCGGGCGTGATCTCGTTGCGGAACGACTTGCCGA
>CBFGUK010000188.1:0-8313 GCA_965651925.1 uncultured bacterium
CGCCTGTTGGATTGAGCGGCGCACACTCATTGTAAAGACGCGCCTGTGGCGGCGGCCCCTGTGGTCGCACGGCGGGTACGCCAGCACCGCCGGGTTGGGTGGCGCGGCATCGATGGCCGGCGGCACGCGTCTGCCATGCCGCCCCTCCGCGCGACGCTGCGCGTCGCCGTGCGGCACAGGTGCCGCGGCTACGAACGCTTCTTCGAAATGAGGGACACGCCCCGATCCAACAGGCGCCGACGGAGCGGCGCCCTCCAGAGCGCTGCCTCGGCTATCGCCGTCGTCGCATGAGCGCGACGGCGAGGGCGATGAGTGCGAGGCCGAGGCCGCCGTGCGAGGTGCCGTCGGGATCGATCGCGCAGCCGCTGTCGTCGTGGTCGCCGGGGCCCGGCGTCGCCGTCGCCTGCGGACCGCCGACCCGCACGGTCGCGGTCGGTGACGGGCTGGGGCTGCCGGTCTGCGCCGACCAGCTGCACAGCGTCGCGCCGGTGGAGACCGGACCGCCGGGCCTGATCTCGCACGACCACGTCGCACACCGCTTGTGCAGCGGATCGCAGCCGAAGCGTGCCGGCGGGTTGCTGCCCGGGATGATCGGGCAGTCCTCGGTCTGCTCGCACGCCGGCGCCACGGCCGCGCCGGCGAACAGCGCGCCGCCATCGATGACCCCGGCGCAGATCTGCCGCTGTACGGCGTAGCCGTATGTCTCGGGCAGGCCCTCGCAGGCGGGCACCGGGCCGGAGTCGGTGATCGGCACGGTCGTCCCGCCGGGGGCGAAGATGATGCGGTAGGCGCGGGCGTCGCTGACGTAGGTCTGCGGGTCGTTCGGCCACGTGTAACCGCCGGGGAACACGGCGTGGACGGTGTCGTCGCCGATGCACGCATTCGGATCGCTGGTGACGTCGGTGCAGCGGCCGAACGGCGGCTGGGAGGCGTAGTGCGGCGGGTTCGGATGCGTGCAGACCTCGGCCGGGCAGTCGGCGTTCTTCAGGAAGGCGCGGCAGCCACAGACGTGCGGCTTGCCGTCGTGCAGGTCCCAGCAGGCGCCGTTCTGCCGGCAATCGGCATCGCGCGTGCACTCCCCGCCGTAGATGTGCTCCGGATCGCCCGCCGGCGCGAAGCAGCAGAACGCGCGCCAGTTGCGGCAGCGCTCGTCGGTCGTCGGATCGCAGTTCGGATCGGGCGTGCGCGGATACTCGTAGCGGCCGCAGTTCGTGAAGCACGCGACGACGTCGTCGGGATTGCCCTGCCCCTCGATGAGCTGTCCGACTTCGCCGCGCGTCAGCCGGAAGCTCGGGATGCAGCGGTCGGCCTCGCGCAGATCGGCACCGTGAATGGCGAGCGGCTGGTTTTCGCTCAGCCAGTTCGGCTCGGTCGGCACCCCGGGCTTCGACGCACAGTGCTCGCCGAGCGCCTGCACGTCGACCGTCAGGCTGACGCCGTCGACGAGGCTGATGTCCGGATACACGTAGCCCTGGCCGCCCTGCGAGTTGAACGTCCACTCGACGATCGTGACCGGCGTCTTGCCGGCGCTCGCCAGCGGCGGGTTGCGCAACGCCTGCGCGCCGCAGTCGTACGCGTCGCCGCAGCTGCCGGTCTCGCACTGCGCGAGATTGTGCTCGATGTCGTACTTGCACCCGGTGCGCGCGAAGAAGCGCGGCCCGTTGGCGCCGCAGCTCGGATTCGTCTGCGGGCACTGCGTGCCCTCCCATTCCTGCGGGATGTCGATGGTGAGGATGTTGCCGTTGTTCGGCGCGCCCTTGGGCAGCAGGATCCACGTGCCCTCGCGCGGCATGACCGTGGTGGGCGGCGGTACCTGACCGCCCGGCGTCGAACTGCCGCGGTGCGCGGCGTTCGATGCGGCGAGCAGCGTCACGTCGGATTCGTTGACGAGCTGCACGACGTAGTTGAATCCCGGCCGCGGCGACGGCACCGGCAGGCTGTTCTGGTACGGCGAGGCACCGGGCACGTCGGTCGTGCACGACGGACACGGTCCCGACGCCGGCGCATCGCCCGAGCACGGCGGTGGCGGCGGCGGGATCTCCTGCGCGGCCGCGAAGCCGAGGCCGAGCACGAGGGCAATGGAGGCGAGCAGCGCAGGGATCTTCATGGTGCGGCGACACAATCACTCACAAGGGAAAAAGCCAAACATCCGTCGACGCCTGCGCGGCTCCGCGTGAACATCACGCGAGTGACGCGAGCAGCGCGCGCGGTTGCTCGTGCTGGAGGTGTCGGATGCCCCTCGCCCTGACCCCTCTCCGCTAACGGGGAGAGGAGACCCAGGCGGGCGACGTCCGTCCGCGGCCCGGCGGGAGCCGGGCCCTCCTGCGGTTGCGCACCACCGGCCGCCGCGCCCGGGGCCACCGGTTGCACACAGCCGGCGCCCTCGCCGCCAGGCGCGTCGGCTTTACTGCGTCGCCGACTTCAGCCGCGCGATCTCGCCGGCGACGCGCTGGGCGTCCTGGGACGGATCGACGTCGTGCTCTACCTGCCGGATGGTGAGCGTCGGATCGATGATGAACGTCCACCGTTTGGCGACGGTGAGGATCGGCATCTTCGCGCCGTAGAGCTCCGTCACCGTGCCCTCGGGGTCGGCGAGCAGCGGGAACGCGAGATTGTGTTCCTTGTGGAACGCGGCCTGCGCGTCAACGTCGTCGGTGCTGATGCCGTACACCTCGGCGCCCTCGGCGCGGATCACGTTGATGCTGTCGCGGAACGCGCACGCCTGCTTCGTGCAGCCCGGCGTGCCGGCCTTCGGATAGAAGAACAGCACCGTCCACTGTCCCTTGCGCGACTCGAGGCTGAACTCCGAGCCGTCCTGGGTCTTCGCGGTGAACAGCGGCGCCGGATCACCGGGCTTCAACTCGGCGGCGGCGGCGAAGGCGGGCAGCAACAGGACGCTGGCGATGAGCAGGATCGTGCGCATGCCCCGCCGTAACCGGTGCGCGGCATGCGCACAAGCGATTGATACTCCGTGGGGCGCCACCCTCACGCCCGGGCTTCGCGCCCTCCGCGCCTTCGCGGCCAGATTCCGAATTCTCTACCCGAGGTTGAGCGCCGCGAAATCCGCCGCGCTGTGGCGCTCCGGCAGCTGCGGATCGCCCCAGACGCGATTGACGATGCGGCCGCGCCGGACCGCCGGGCGCGCGGCGATCTGATCGGCCCAGCGGATCACGTGGCGGTATTCGTGCACGGCGAGGAATTCGGCCGCCTCGTAGAGCACGCCCTTCACCATCGCGCCGTACCACGGCCAGATCGCCATGTCGGCGATCGTGTACTGCGTGCCGGTCATGAACTCGCGGTCCGCCAGGTGGCGGTCGAGCAGGTCGAGCTGGCGCTTCACCTCCATCGCGTAGCGGTCGATCGCATACTCGATCTTCATCGGCGCATACGCGTAGAAGTGGCCGAAGCCGCCGCCGAGAAACGGCGCGGCGCCCATCTGCCAGAAGAGCCACGACAGGCATTCGGCGCGCGTGCCGTCGGCCGGCAGGAACGCGCCGCCGAACTTCTCGGCGAGGTAGAGCAGGATCGCGCCGGACTCGAAGACGCGCGTCGGTTGCGGCGTCGAGCGGTCGAGCAGCGCCGGGATCTTCGAGTTCGGGTTGACCGCGACGAAGCCCGAGCCGAACTGCTCGCCGGCGAGGATGTTGATCGGCCAGGCGTCGTACTCGGCGCCTGCGTGACCGGCCTCGAGCAGCTCCTCGAGCATGACCGTCACCTTCACGCCGTTCGGCGTGGCGAGCGAGTAGAGCTGCAGCGCGTGCTCGCCCACCGGCAGCTCCTTCTCGTGCGTCGGCCCGGCGATCGGGCGGTTGATGCCGGCAAAGCGTCCGCCGCTCTCCTTGTTCCAGGTCCACACCCGCGGCGGCGTGTATGCGGTCTCGTCGGACATCGCGGTTCCTTTCTCGGTGTGCGCCCGCCACACGGCGGCGGTGCGATCGGGCCGTACGCTCCCAGAATGCAGACCACGTTGGCAAGACTCGCTGTCCTCTGCGTGTCGGTGGCTGATCGAGTGCTCGTACCTTGACTCACCCGGCGCGGCCCGCGTAGCGGCGAGGTGAGGAGTCATGACGACCGCGCGATCCGCTTCGGGATTCTCGATGACCGCTCCCTCGCCGGAGCAGCGCACCCGTCTGGAAGCGGAGCTGAGCGCGCAGGAAGCCCAGGTGCTGCTGCGTCACGGCACCGAGGCGCCGTTCTGCGGTGCGTTCCTCAACGAGAAGCGGCCGGGGACCTTCACCTGCCGCCTGTGCGGGCTGCCGCTCTTCCGTGGCGGCGAGAAGTTCGAGAGCGGCACCGGCTGGCCGAGCTTCACGGCGCCGTTCGATCGCGACCACCTGCGCGAGGAGCGCGACGTGAGCTACGGCATGGTGCGCATCGAGCTGCTCTGCGCGCGCTGCGGCAGCCATCAGGGACACGTGTTCCCCGACGGCCCGCCGCCCACGGGGTTGCGCTACTGCATCAACTCGGTGTCGCTCGCGTTCACGCCCGAGGGCGAGCCGCTGCCCGACAAGCTCGGTCGCGGTGCCCCGGAAGGCGAACCCTGGCCGCGCAGCTGAGCGCCGCCACGGCGGCGAAGAAAACGTCCGGCTGTGCCATGCGGCCTCTTGCCCGCCGGTCGCCCTGCGCCGTCAAGGTCGTCGAGGATGATCGGCCACCGAGGGGGGAGAGGACACCAAGTCGAATGGGCCATCGGACTCGATGTGACTGAGTCGACTCGACTTCGTGTCCGCTCTACCTCGGTGGCCGATCTGCCCACCTGCGCCGCGGCGATGCCGGTGCCTAGTCGCCGACGGCCGACTGCAGCGCGGCGGGCTGGCGCACGCGGTTGTAGACGTCCTTGTAGCGCGCGAAGAACGCGCGGTACCGGCGCTTGTTCTTGAGGTCGTTGAACGGGTAGCGCGCGCCCGGCAGCTGGCGCAGGACGTAGGTCGCGGCGAAGTCGATGGGGAAGATGAGCAGCGCCGTGACCGGGTGGAAGAGCAGCGGGATGTAGGCGAGGAACGAGGCGAGCTTGACGTTGAAGTACGGGCAGCTGTTGGACACCGGAATCATCGCCCAGTAGCCGAACAGCAGCTGGCAGACGACGGCGATGGCGAGCACGGTGCCGCTGATCCAGCCGTGCAGGAACAGTGAGAGGAACACGGCGACGGTGAGCAGCTGATAGCCGAGGTAGGTGAGGGCGAGCTGCCACACGAGCTGGAAGCCCTTGTGCTGCGTGAAGACGTGGTCGACGAACTCGGCGCATCCGTCGATCTGGTAGCGCCCCGTCTGGCGGAACTTGTCGGCGTTGTTCGGGTAGCTGAGGTACTTGGCGACGTCGCGCAGGCTGCGACACGATTCGAGGCTGAGCTCGATGCCGAGCGCGCGGGCGACCTCGTCGGTGTAGAAGCCGAAGTAGGTCAGGTGGTCGCGCGGGCCGGGCGCTTCGGTGACGTAGTACCGGCGGTTGTAGCGGGCGATCTTCTCATCGAGGCTCGCGACCGCGTCGCCGCGGAAGCGGTCGTCGGTGACCAGCCGGTGGATGAGCAGCGACTGCATCTCGGTGATGTTGGACAGCCCGCCGGTGAGCGGCCGCGTGTAGCCGAGCAGGTAGACGTTGCTGAGCACGCGCGGCAGCACGCCGAGCCAGGTGTCGCGGTACACGTACTCGTAGTCGACCGCCTCGCCGTCGCGCTCGTACGTGATGCGCGGCAGCCGCGGCGACTCGGCATCGCCCTGGATCAGGTGGTCGTAGTGGATGACCTCGCCGTTGCACGTGATCGTCTGGCGTTCCTCGTCGACGACCGTGTCGGCCTTGCTCCACAGCGTCACGAGGCCTTCCGACACGAAGAACGGCAGGTCGTTGAGCAGGAACCCCTCGCGCACGCGTTCGGGCAGGTCGTCGCCGAACTGCCGCGCGTACGTGTCGATCGGCCAGTACTTGATCGCGATGATGCCGTTCGGGACGTGCGCCTGCGGCGGCCGGTCGGCCTCGATGACGCGCCGCGTGTCGCCGTACGGCACGTGGAAGGCGTGCGGCGTGAACAGGCGCCCGAGGACGTGCTGGATGCCGCGCACGAGGGCCATGTACGCGGCGATCGGCCTGAAGTTCGGCGCGACGGCGTACATCGGCACGAAGTTGAAGTTGATCACCGCGCCGTACAGGCGCGGGACGCTGCGCGCCATCTGGTGCGCCTCGAGCTGGTCGAGGCTGTAGGCGGTGTCGCCCATGTAGAAGAGCTTGTCGAGCGCGAGGAAGCCGTTCTGCAGGCAGATGATGCGGTTGTCGCCCGGCACGAGCTTGGCGATCAGGAGGTTGGCGGAGTCGCCGATCGTGTCGAGGACGACGGTCTGGTTGCGGATCGAGCAGTCGAAGTTCGTCAGCGAATCGACGACGCGGCGGCGGTACGCAGTCGCGATGACGACGTGCTTCGCCCGGTAGCGCTCGCCGCCCGCGGTGTGCACGATGCTGTGGCCGCGCCGGTTCTCGACCAGCGTCACGCGGTCGGCGACGATGCGATCCTGGTACTGGCCGTAGTACCGCAGGTGCATGTCGTAGAACTCGCGCGCCGTCGGGTAGCGGTCCTCGCTGAAGTCCTCGACGAGGTCGAAGGTGTAGAAGCTCGTGTAGTACGAGCTGACGAGATCGAAATCGATTCCGCCCGAGCGCGCGAGGCGCGCCCACACCGAGCCGTCCTTCTCCGAGACGATCGTGTAGTCGACGCCCGACCGGTCCAGCTCCCGCAGCAGCGGGATGGACGAGAACCCGAACCCCACGAGGAGGACGTCCGTCTCCTTCATCGACACCTGCCTGTCCCTGGATTGCGACGCCGCAACGAGCGGTCGATGTGCGCAGCCGGGGGAGGGGCAGTCAAGACGCCGACGCGCGCCTGATCACCGGACGAAGACATCCGCAGATGACGCAGATGCAGGACGCCCCCGGGAGGGCGCCGCTCCGTCGGCGCCTGTTGGATCGGGCGGCGCGCGTCTGATCAGAAGTGATCTCTCGGCGTCGAGCTGTTCATGTCAGCGCGATGAACTCCTCGACGCTGAGGCCCGCCTGGCGGAGTATGGCGCGCAGGGTGCCGCGGTCGAGCTCGGCATGGTCAGGGACGACGAGCTGACTGAAGGGATCGGTGCGTCGCAGGACGATGTGGCTGCCCTGCTGGCGTTTCACCGCAAAGCCCGCGCGCGTGAGCCGTCTGACGCACTCCCGCCCGGATACCCGCGGCAGCCTGCTCATACGGCGATGAGCACCGCCTCGAACCGCTCCTCGGGAACCGGCAGGTTGTCGTCGACGAGCGCCGCCACGTGGGCGTTGATCGCTTCCCGGATATTCGCGACGGCCCCAGCCTTGGTCCGCGACTGGCTGATGCAGCCGGGCAGGCTCGGGCATTCGGCGATCCAGTACCCGTCCTCTCCGGGGTAGAGGACCACCTGTCGGAGCCCCTCAGTGCGCACTTGCCTCCGTTCGCGCGCGCCTCGCGCACCGCTCGGAGCCTCCTGCGCCGACGACATCGCGTGGATGCGCCGCCGGCCGACATCCGTCAGCACGAAGCGCCCGCGTTCGGTGCGCCGGAAAACACCCCGAAACTGCCGCGGTACGCTCGGTGCTCCTCCGGGCTGGTCCTCTCGCATGCCCTGGAAGATCGCCGTGTAGCCACGCATCCACTCCTCCTGCGTAAGGCCAAGCTGGTCGCGGATCGCCTTGCGAGAGAGCTCCTTCCTTCCGCTGGCGTCCAGCATTGCGGCGGCGCGGAGAATCGCTTCGGCATGCGTCATGGGCTCACTCCCGGGGCCGGAGACTACCAACTCGCATCCCGGGAGACGACTGCGCAACGCCGTCGGCGCACACCGATGCCGCGGCGACCAGCGGCGGCACTGCGACCTCGCGGCGGCGGCGGAGCACGACTACGGTGTCACGACGGACGAAGACATCCGCAGATGACGCAGATGACGCAGATCCGGAACGGCCCCTGGAGGGCGCTGGGCGTGTGAAGCCATGCCGGGTGCCGGCATCGACACGCGCATCGCTTTCCTGGGTCCCCTCTCCCCGTCAGGGTGAGGGGCATCCGACAACTCCAGCGCGAGCAACGGGCCGCGCGCGTGGATGCATTGATCGGCCACCAGCGGCGGCGCTGCGATCTCGCGGCGGCGGAGCACGACTACGGTGCGCGCCGCCGGCGCAGCGCGAGGGCCGCGACGCTGGCGAGCAGGAGCGCGCCGGTGATCAGGCCTGAGCGATCGAGCGTCGGCGCGGGCGCGGCGAGGCTCACGCACACCCCCACCTGGCCGGGAAGGTTGCAGCGGTCGGCCGGCGCGTCACAGGCGCTG
>CBFGUK010000189.1:0-8155 GCA_965651925.1 uncultured bacterium
CAACCCGCGGCATTGGCCGCCGCGGCGAGGGCAGCGTTGGCCGCCTCGTTGCCGCAGAGATTCGAGACCGCGGCCATACGGGCCGTCTGGCACTCGGAGTCGGCCGCACAGCACGTGTGACACGGGCCGGAACTGGCGAAGGCCAGGACAGTACACGCGACCACGTCGGCCGCGCAGACGGCACACGAGCAGTCGGCCTGACAATCCTCCGGACAGCTCGTCGCATCGGAGCCGTCACATTCCTCGGCGTCCTCGCGGATGCCGTTGCCGCAGGATTGCGGCGCGCACGTGCAGTCGGCGAGACACGTTCCGGAGCCACAGGCGGCGGCGTCGGTGCCGTCGCACGCCTCGCCGGGGTCGACGTTGCCGTCGCCACACACCAGCGTGTCGAGCGGCAGGCAGACGATCTTCGCCTTCTTCGACGGGGATAGCGACAACGCGCCAAGCTGGCTGTCGCCCGCCGTCACGGGCAGCGGCGGCGCCGTGCATTTCGCCTTGTAGCAGACGAAGTCGGCGGCCGGTCCGCCGCGCGGATCGTCGCCACCGTCCTTCTCGCCCGGGGCGAGATAGAACTGCGCCTTCCGCAGCTCGCAGACCGCGTCGCCGACCCGGGTCGTGATCGTGTGCGGCGCCGATGACTGCACCGCATTGAGATCCTTCGCCCGATAGCCGAGCAGATGATCCTGCTCCGCGAGCGCCGCCCCGGCGATCGTGGCAACGAGTGCGATGAGCGCCGAGCTGACGATCCCTCTGTGCATCGCCCCTCCCTCCGTAGTCGTGACGTGTTCCCTATTGCTGGACCGACCCTTCAATTCGATCTGATACCCCCCCCCCGGAGCCGAACACAACCAGTCCAGTCCGGCCGCGCGAGACGTCAATGCGAAGACGCGAACCTGGAGGGCCGCGCTTCCGCGCGGCCGCACACGCCGCGTCGGCGGCGCCGCGCAGCGGCGCCCTCCCCGCTGCTCGTCTGTGGCGCGAGTCTCACATTCGCCGGCAGACGAATACCCGCGGGGTCTCCACTCAAAGCACGGCCGTCAGTCGGGGGCGCGGGGGAAATCGGTGCGCGCCGGGACGGTGTCTTTGGCGCGTGCCTCCTCGACGGCGGGGCGCAGCTTGCGGAAATCGGGGAACGTCCGCGCGCCGGCCTCGAGCTCCGCGAGCGCGTCGTCGTACCAGCCGAGCGTCATGTAGAGGATGACGTTCGCCGCGTGCGTTTGGCGCACGACGTCCGGCTCGCTCGCGAGGGCGGCGACGGTGGCCGGATCGGTGTGCGCGCCCGCGACACCGAGCGCCTCGGCGAACACGTCGCCGATCGCCGCCTGACCGGCGACGCCCGGGTGGAGGTGATCGAAGAAGTACTCCGCGCCGACGAGCGCGTGCGGGCTGCGGGCCGCGAGCGCCGCGGGCACGTCGACGAACGGGACGTCCGCCTCGCCGGCCAGCGTGCGCAGCACGTCGTTGACCACCGACGGCACGCCGAGCGGCACCTCGTCGCGGTCGTTGGCGGTGACGTACGCCGCGCGCGCCGCGTCGAACGCCGCCCCCTGTTCGAGGCAGCGACCGCGCACGTAGTGGGCGAGCGCCGGCCGCGCATCGATGGCGACCGCGACCTCGAGCTCGGCGAGTGCCTGCGCGCAGTCGCCCGCCGCGGCGTGGCGTTCGGCCGCCGCCATCGCCGCCCGCCAGCGCGCGCGGTCGGCGTCGTCGAGCCCCGGCCGGTGGCGCGAGGTGCCGGGCGGGAAGTCGGCGAGGTTCTGCGCCAGGCCGGCGACGAGCACCTGCGCGCCGGCGCCGCGGGCGGCGTCGATCATCGCGCGCATGTTGTCGCGGAAACGGGTGACGATCCAGTCGCGCTCCGCGGCGGTGAGCGTCTGGCGCCCGCGCGCGCGATCGTGCGCGAAGCCGTACGGCTGGTTCGGCGCATGCAGGCGGCGGACGTCGAGCGGCCCGTTCCACCACTGGCCGAAGCGCTGGTTGGCGAGCACGGCGAGCTGGAAGAGGCGCAGCGGCGCGAGTGCCTGCAGCGCGGCGCTGGCGTGCTCCGGGCCGGCGACGTTCCAGTCGTTGTGGCCGGTGTAGATGATCACCACGTCGGGGGCGAAGCGGACGACCTCCTCGGCGACGATGCGCCGCGTGTGCCAGCTCGCGATGCCCATGATGCCGCAGTTCACCACCTCCACCGTGCGCCCGGGCAGCGCGGCGGCGAGCTGCTCCTGCAGGAAGCGCGTCAGCGAATACGCCGGCCCCCACGGGAAGCCCCACACCGACGATTCGCCGATGACGAAGACGCGCAAGCCGTCCGCCGGCTTGTCCTGCAGAAACTCGACCGCCGGCGCGTCGCCGCGCCGCCAGACGGCGACGCCGTCGGCGCGCGTCGCCGGCTTGAACAGCGGCAGCATGTTGGGACGCGGATCCGCCCCGGCGGTGAACTTCACCTCGAAGCCGCCGGCGCGCAGCGCCGCCTCGGCGCCGCCGAGCACCAGCAGCGCGACCAGCGCCGGCCCGAGGACGCGCACGAGCGTTCGCCGGGTCATCGCGCGCTCCGCATCCCGTCGACTTTCGGGTCAGCCGGCGCTCGATGTCAAATCACGCCGCCGCGAGGCGGGCCCGGCCGGCGCGCTTGAAATGCGGCGCGGTTTCGCCGGAGATACGGGGCCGCATGCGCCTCCGCTTCGACCGGCGCGACGCCGCCGTGGCCGCGCTGTGCTTCACGGCCACGGCGCTCTACTTCGTCCTCCTGCCGCACAGCCTCGGCCCCGCCGACGAGAGCGTGCACCTCTACGAGGCGCAGCGCGTGCTCGAGGGCGAGGTGCTGTACCGCGACGTCTTCAACTTCATTCCGCCCGGCTGGTTCTACCTGATGGCGTCGCTGTTCGGCGTCTTCGGCACGTCGATCGAGACGGCGCGCGGCGCGATGGCGGTGATGCACGGCCTCACCGCGGCGCTCGTCTATCTCACCAGCCGCCGGCTCGGCATCGGCGCCGGCCTCGCGTGGCTGCCGGCGCTCGGCTACCTCGCGATCTGCCAGTCGGCGTGGCTGATCGTCAGCCAGCACTGGGTGAGCACGCTGCTCTGCGCGGCGGTGCTCTACGTCTGCGCCGGGCGCGCGGACGGCCGGCCGCGTTGGGCGCTCGCCGCCGGCATCCTGCTCGGCCTGCTGATCGTCGTCCAGCAGCAGCGCGGCGTGTTCATGGCCGCCGGGGTGACGGTGTGGCTGGGCGCCGACGCGCTCGTGCGGCGGCGCTACACGGCCGCGCCGCTCCTCGCGCCGCTCGCCGCCGAGCTCGTGCGGCTCGCCGCCGGCGTCGCCGCCATCGTCGTGCCGGTGCTCGGCCTCGCCGTCGCCCGCGCCGGATTCGGCGCCGTGTGGTACGCGCTGGTCGTCTTCCCCCTCGTCAACTACCGCAGCGAGATGCACTGCGACTGGGGTGACGTGAACTTCATGACCGCGGCGGCGGCGCGCTACACGTTCCCGCTGGTGCTGAAGTACCTGCCGGTCGCGCTGCTGGTGAGCGGCGCGCGCCTGGTGTGGCTGCTGGCGCGCGGCGCCGACCCGCGCACCGCGCGCCGCCTGCTGCTGCTGCTCGTCTTCTGCGGGGCCTCGGCGCTGTCGATCGCCTACTTCCCCGACTTCATCAAGATCGCGTTCGTCGCCTTCGCGTTCCTCGTCGCCGCCACCGAGGTGCTGGCGTGGGCGGTGCGTTTTGTTCCGCAGCCGGTCGCCATCGCCCGGCCGCTCGGCGCCATCGCCGCGGCGGCGCTGCTGCTCGGCGGTGCGTTTCACCTGTACCGCAACGCCGTCCGGCTGCACGGCGAGTATCCGCACGCGCACCGCACCGCGTTCGGGCGCGTCGATTACGCGAACGCCGACGAGCCGCGCCTGCACGAGGAGCTCGTCGCGCTGCTCGCCGATGCGCCGTCGCGCGATCTCTACGCCTACCCGCTGATGTCCGATCTCTACCTCACCGTGCCGGCGCACAATCCGACGCCGTACGGCTTCTTCTTCGCCTCCGGCTATCACCGCCCGGAGGAAGTGCAGCGGGTGATCGACGTCCTCGCCGCCGCGCAGCTGCCGTACATCGTGCTGCTGCCCGGTCTGCTGCCCGCCGACGATCCGGTGCGGCGCTGGGTCGAGGCGCACTACACGCCGATCTCGCAGCCGTTCGCCGGGCGCGTGATCTACCGTCGGGTCGGGTCGACCTGACCCCGCCGTCAGCCGGCCGCCGCCGGCGAGGTCTCCGCGCGCCGTTCATAGATGACGCGCGGCGCGTCCGGCGGCGCCCAGCGCGGCGCGTACGCCTCGCGGAGGTAGTGCACGATCGGGTCGTCGAGGTGGAGCACGCCGGCGATGATCACGACGTAGCGCGGCCCCCGCCCGGCGAGAATGCGCAACGCGTCGGCGATCTGCTCGGGGCCGTTGTAGCCGAGGCCCGAGAAGAAGCCGTACGGTGTCGGGTTGTCGGCGTCGGCGGTGAGATAGATGTCGGAGAGGATCGGATACGAGTAGAGCGCGCGCGTCGGCGTCCCGGCGAGCAGCGCCATCACCTGTTCGTACAGTTGCACCTCGTGCGCGTTCGGGAAGGCGACGACGCCGAACGCCGTCGGATGCCGGATCGGAAAGGCGGCGCGCTGCCGCTGGAGATTGCGGTGCAGATGCTGCCCGATCACGACGAGCAGCACGACGCTCGCCGTCGCGGCGAGCGGCCAGGCGACGGCCCGCGGCAGGCGGACGCGCGACACCGCCCACTGCGCGCTCTCGGCGAGGGCGACGTAGAAGGCCGGCGCGATGAAGGCGATGTGGATGAAGTCGGGGAAGTACGAGATCGACAGCGCCGACGCGCCGCAGAATACCGCGAGCAGCGTGAGCCGCGCCACCTCCTCGGGCGCCTCGCCGCGCACGAGGCGGTAGAGCAGGCGTGGCACGATCACCGCGCCGATGAGCGGCAGGTACTTGAGGAAGGCGGGGAACGTGTACGTGCTCTGCAGCGCGCTCATGATCGTCACCCCGCCCCACGGCGACCGCGTCACGCTGCCGTAGTTGTAGATCGGGAAGATGACGAGCGCCTGCCACACCGGGCCGAAGCCGCTGGTGGCGAGCAGGTAGAGGCCGAGCGGCACGAGCACGGCGACGCCGCCGGCGACCAGCCACGCGAGCTGCACGCCGAGCGGTGCCGCGGGTCGGTCGCGGTACCGGCGCTGCACGACATGGTCGAGCACCAGCCAGGCGAACACGCCGGCCGCCATCGGCACGCCGCGCTGCTGCTGCACGGCGGTCATCAGGCCGAGCAGCAGGCCGGCGCGCAGCGGCCAGCGGGCGTTGTGGCGCTCACGGCCGCTGCACACGAACAGCAGCGCGACGCCGATCGTCGAGGTCAGCCAGTGCTGGCTGGCGATCGGCCACGCCGGCTGGTTGACGGCGATGCAGGCGAGCGCCGGCGGCCAGCTGAGCCAGCGCGCGATGCCGAAGCGGCGGCAGGTGAGATAGACGAGCACCGCCATCAGCGCGTGCAGCGCGGCGGCGCTCAGCCGCGCGGTGTCGATGTCGGTGCCGAACAGCCGGAAGAGCAGCGCCATGACGAGGTGGTACCCGGGCGTCGTCATCTCGAACACGTCGCGGTACATCACCTCGCCCTCGAGCAGGCGCTTCGCTTCATAGAGCTGCACCGCCTCGTCGGCCGGCGCGAGGTTGCGCGGCAGCGCGGCGAGATAGGCGACGCTCGCGACGGCGATCACCAGCGCGAGGACGACATCGCGCCAGTCGGTGCCCGCCGCCCGGGTGGCGGGTTCACGCATCGCCGGGCTCCGGTCGTCGTGCGCGCGCGGCGCCCCGCGCGCGCCACGCAGCCAGCCCGAGCAGCAGCAGCGTCGCGGCGCTGATCGCCGCGCCGAGCCACAGGCTGCGCGGGCGGTAGGTGAACGTCACCGTGCTCGTGCCGGCCGGCACCTCGACGAGGCGGAAGGCGTGGTTGGCGCGCAGGATCGGCCGCGGCTCGCCGTCGACCGCTGCCTGCCAGCCGGGAAAGTCCTCGTCGGCGAGGAAGAGGAAGCCGGGCTGCGGCGCGTGAACCCGAACCGCGACGTGCTCGGGGCGGTCGACGACGATCGCCGCCGTGCCCGGCGCCGCCGCCGGCGCACCGTGGAAGCCCGACGGCGGCGGCGCACTGACCAGCGCCACGGCGCGCAGGTCGTCGGCACCGCTGGCGAGGCGCGACAGCATCGCGTCGGACGGCACGACGGCGAGCTGCGGCACCCAGCGGGCGCGCGGCAGCGCCTGCGTGTTTTCGTAGACGACGACGCCGGCGTCGCCGGCGATCCGCTCCATCCCGCCCGGCAGCACCGCTGCGGTGCGATCGAACTCGCGCACGACGAACAGGTAGCGGGTGGCGAGCAGGTCGAACAACGGCCGGCGCAGCGGCTCGGCGAGCAGCTTGCGGAACAGCCAGTGCCAGTCGCTCAGCTGCTGCAGCGGCGCGCCGGTGCGCATCACGGTGAACACGTCGGCGTAGTGGCGCGGCGTCTGCGCCTCGTAGTCGTACGTGCCCGGCAGCGCGAACAGCGTCGCCGACTTCGGCGTCAGGTCGAGCCCCGGATAGCGGCCGACGGTGAGCATGCGCTCCTGCCCCGGCTGCATGCGGGTGCGCACGGTGTCGAACAGCGCCGCGTGCGTGCCGTACACGTCCCCCCACACGAGCCCGAAGATCGGCGGCGGCCCGAACACGACGCCGTTGAGGACGAGCAGCAGCGGCAGCGCGATCGCGAGCGCGGGGCGCACCGCGGGCGCCGCGGCGGCGACGACCGCCGCGGCGGCGAGCCCCGCGAGCAGCGCGACGCCGGCGACCGGCGGATCGGGCAGCAGCAGCGCGGCGAGCGCCGCGGCGGCGAGGAGCACGGCGGCGGCGAGGACGCGACGCGGCGGCGGCGCGGCACGCAGGAGCGCGTCGACGGCGGCGCCGACCAGCGTCGCGAGCGCGAACGACGTCACCCAGCGCAGGCGCGCTGCGAGCCGGAACGCGCGCCCGAACGGCAGCAGCTCGTAGAGCGCATAGAGCGGCGTGCCCGGACCGAGGCTGAGCACGAAGTAGAGCGCCGCGACGGCCGCGACGCCGCCGACCAGCCACGCGCGGCCCGGTCGCGGCACGAGCAGGGCGAGCAGCGCGAAGCCGAGGACGAGGAGCGTGCCGGGGGCGGTCAGGTCCTCGTGCAGCCGCGCCGGCAGGCTCGCCCAGGTGAAGCCCGGTCCGAGATCGAACGCGTTCAGCGGCAGCGTGCGGATCGAGGTGCGCGCCAGCTCGATCGCCGGCACGAGCTGCACGGCGGCAAGCAGCAGCGGCAGCGTCACGGCGAGCGCGGCGCGCGGCAGCAGCACGCGCGGCGCCGCCTGGCGCAGGAGCAGCGCGGCGAGCAGGCGCAGCGCGATGAGCTGATACGTGTAGAAACCGATCTGGTAGAAGCCGGGCAGCAGCTGCAGGGTCAGCACCAGCGCCAGCGCCAGCACGGTGCGCGCGTGCGGCGCCTGCACGAGACGCTCGGTACGCCACAACGCCACCGGCAGCCAGGCGAACGTGGTGATGTGGATCGGCGAGGCACTGGCGAGAAAGAGCGTCGCCCAGTTGAGCTGGAACGCGAGCGCCGCGCACAGCGCGGCGGGCACGCCGAAGCCGAGCGCGCGGCCGAAGAGCAGCATGCCGCCGCCGGCGATGGCGAGATGGAGGATGATGTCGGCGATCAGCGCCGGCTCGCGCGGCAGCAGCGCGAACAGCACGTTGGCCGGATAGAGGAGCCCGACCTGGCTGTTGGCGAAGAACGGCTGGCCGCACGCCTGGTACGGGTTCCACAGCAGCCCCTCGCCACCGGCGAGCAGGCTGCGGCCGGCGTGGACGAGGTTGGGGTAGAACAGCGCGTAGAAGTCGTACGCCGGCACCGTCGCGCCGCGCGCCGACTGGCGCCACAGCACGCCGAACGCCCAGCCGGCGGCCGTCAGGACGAGCAGCGCGCCGGCGAGCCATTCCGGTGAAGACCGGCGGAAAAGTCGAGCAGACACGCCGCGCACGCACAGCCGAGCGCCCCGCTTGAACCTCACGCGCGACAAAAACTCAAGGCGCGCGCCGGCGGCGCCCGGGAGCGCGGGCGGCTCGCCCGCAGCGCAGCGCCC
>CBFGUK010000190.1:0-8108 GCA_965651925.1 uncultured bacterium
ACCGGTGGAGGGCCGTGCTCCTGCACGGCCGCGGACGCGCGTCGCCTCATGCAAATGGCAACGTCCGTCCGCGGCGCGGCGGGAGCCGCGCCCTCCAGCGGTCGCACACCACCGCTGACGCCTGATAGCGGCCCCTCCGGGCCGCTGCAGGCATGCCGGGCGACGAGACGGCGGCTCGACGCGGCGCAGGCATTGCCGGCGGCGCGCCGGACGGCTTACGCAGCCGCGCATGCACACCATTCTCGCCGTCGACGACGAGCCGGCGAACCAGCGCGCGGTGCGGCGCACGCTCGGCGAGGAATATCGCGTGCTCACCGCCGGCTCGGCGGCCGAGGGACTGGCCCTGCTCGCCGGCGAACCGGTGACGCTCGTGCTCAGCGATCATCGCATGCCGGGCATGACCGGCGCCGCGTTCCTCGCCGAAACCGTCGAGCGGCATCCCGACGTGGTGCGCGTCGTGGTGACCGGCTACGCGGAGCCTGACGTGCTCCTCGAGGCGATCAACCGCGGCCACGTCTACCACGTGCTCTGCAAGCCGTGGCAGGTGCACGAGCTGCGCCTCGTCGTGCGGCGCGGCATCGAGCGCTGGGAGGCGGCACGCGAGCGCCGCGCGCTGCACGCCGCGCTCGAGGCGGCCTGCGCGCGGGCCGAGCGGGCCTCGGCGCAGAAGAGCCGGCTGCTGGCGCTCGCCGCGCACGAGCTCGGCACGCCGCTGCACCAGCTCGTCAACGCCCTGGCGCTGCTCGGCGAGCATCCGCTGCCGCCCGCCGCGGCACCGTGGCTGGCGCTCGCCGAGCGCGCCGTGCAGTGGCTCGTCGCCGGCGCCGCGCACCTGCAGACCGCGGCCCGCGTCGAGGCGCGCGCGCTGCGCGTCACGCCGCGGCCGCTCGCGCTGCGGCCGCTGATCGCCGCGACCTGCGCGGCGGTCGCCGCCGCCGCCGGTCGCGCGGTGGCGCTCGCCGCCGAGGGCGGCGACGACGCGGTCACGGCCGCCGCCGACCCCGACTGGGTGGCCGCGGCGCTGCGCGAGCTGCTGACCAACGCGCTGCGCGCGACGCCCGACGGCGGCCGCATCACCGTCACGCTCGCCGCCGGCGCCGACGCCGCCGCGCTGCACGTCTGCGACACCGGGGTCGGCATTCCCGCCGCGCACCTGCCCGACATCTGCGAGCCGTTCGGACTCGCCGGCGGCGAGCTGCTGCTGCACGGCTCGGGCCGCTTCGCGTTCGGCGCCCGCGGCCTCGGCCTCGGGCTCGCCAGCGTGCGCGGCATCGCCGCCGCGCACGGCGGGCGGCTGGCGATCGAGAGCACGCCCGGTGTCGGCACGACGGTGTCCCTCATCCTGCCGCGCGGGTAGCCGAGCCCGGCCGGCGGGCGTACACTCCGGCTGCATGACCGCAGCCGATCGCTCCGCGCCGCCGGCGCCGCGCTGCCATTTCTGCCATCGCGCCGTGCGGCCGACCCAGCACACGCGCACGACGTACGCGGTCGACTACTACGCCCTGCACGGCGGCCGCGGCGAGTGGTGCGAGCTCGTCGGCGATTACGGCCATCGCGGCACGTCGTACCTTCGCCTGCTCGACCACTACGAGGTGATCACCTGCGCCCAGTGCTACGGCCGGCCGGCGGTGCAGGCGGAGCGCGAGCGCCTGTTCCGGCCCGAACGCGCCGCCGGGGGCGGAACCGAGGCATGACCGATCCGACCGATCCGCTGCAGCAGTTCCCCTGCGAGTACACCTTCAAGATCTTCGGCCGGCAGTCGGCGACGCTCGTCGAGCGCGTCACCACGATCGTCGCGCGCACGTTCGGCCCGCTGCCGCCCGACGCGGTCTCCATCCGCACCTCGAGCGGCGGTCGCTACGTCAGCATCACCATCGAGCTGCGCGTCGAGGAACGCGCCCAGCTCGAGGTCGTCTACGGCGAGCTCCGCGCCGAGCCGGAGGTGCTGCTCTACATCTGAGGAAACGGCGTGACCGGTCACCGGTCACCGGTCACGCCCTTTCCCCGGCAACGCGTTGGATTGGGAAACCGTGTTCGCTATACACCCCCTAACTTTCGAGTCTTTCCTGGAATGGAGCGCGCGCTGACTGAAGCGGCGCGGCCCCGGCGGCCGGATGCAAACGGGCGCGGCCGGGGCCGTGGCCTGCTGCTGCTCGAGGCGATCGGGACGCTGATCGGCGAGTCCGGCGACCTGCGCGCCACGCTCGAGCGCATCGTCGCGCTGGTGGCCGAGCGCCTCGACATGGAGGTCTGCTCGATCTACCGCTACGACGCCGCGACGCAGCGCCTGCACATGGTGGTCACGCACGGGCTCGACCCGCGCGCCGTCGGCGCCGTCAGCATGGGCGTCGACGAAGGCCTGACCGGCTTTGCGATCCAGCGCGGCGAGCCGGTGATGGCGATCGATGCGCTCGCCCACCCGCGCTACAAGTACTTCCCGGAAACCGGCGAGGAGCGCTACCACTCGTTCCTCGGCGTGCCGATCGTCGACCGCCGCGAGGTGCTCGGCGTGCTCGTCGTGCAGACCTCCCGCCGGCGCCGCTTCACGCGCGACGAGGTCCGGCTGATGAAGGCCGTCGCCGTGCCGGTCGGCGGCCTGCTCGTCCAGCTGCGGCTGCTGCAGAGCCTCGAGAGCAAGGAGGAGGAGCGCCGCGGCTACCAGCAGCGCATGCTCGACGCGATCAAGAAGCTGCAGGCCTACGAGCGCCAGCAGCGCTCGCCGGCGGCGGCGCCGGCGACCGTGTCGCTGCGCCTGATCGGCGTCGCGGCGGCGCCGGGCTTCGGCATCGGCCGTGCGCATCTCCTGCAGCCCGACGTCAGCTTCGCCGCCATGCCGCAGCGCCGCCCGCGCTCGCTGCGGCGCGAGCGCGAGCGCTTCCACGCCGCCATCGAGCAGTCGGTCGACGAGGTCGCGCGCCTCAAGGCCCGCGTCCAGCGCTCGTATCCCGAAATCGATCCGGCGCTGTTCGACGTGCAGCAGCTCATGCTCACCGACCAGAGCTTCCTGCAGCGGGTCGAGCAGGGCATCGCCGACGGCGCCAGCGCCGAGGTCGCCCTCGAGCGCACGGTGAGCCGGATGGTCGAGGAGTTCTCGGCGCTGCCCGACCGCTACATGCGCGAGCGCGCCGCCGACATCAAGGACATCGGCCAGCGCGCGCTGCGCAACCTGCTCGGCGTCGCCGAACGCGAGCGCACGTTCGCGCGCGCCGTGGTCCTCGTCGCCGACGAGCTGACGCTCTCCGACATCCTGCTCATCGAGCCCGAGCAGCTGAAGGGCATCGTCATGGGCGCCGGCGGCGCGACCTCGCACGCCTCGATCCTCGCCAAGTCGCTCGAGATCCCGACCGTCGTCGGCGTCGACCGCATCCAGGAGGTCCGCGAGGGCAGCCACCTGATCGTCGACGGCAACTCCGGCACCGTCTACGTCAACCCGAGCAGCGAGGTGGTGCGCGAGTACGCGCGCCTGAAGAACGAGTACGCGGCGTTCAACCGCGAGCTCGACAGCCTGCGCACCGTGCCGGCGATGACGCGCGACGGCTGCCGCATCAGCCTCGGCGCCAACATCGGCCTGCTCGGCGACCTGCCGCTCGCGCACCGCCACGGCGCCGACCGCATCGGCCTCTACCGCACCGAGATCGCGTTCCTCAGCCACCGCGACTTCCTCGCCGAGGACGAGCAGGTGCAGCTCTACGAGCGCGTCGTCGAGGCGGCGCAGGGCCTGCCGCTCACCGTGCGCACGCTCGACCTCGGCGCCGACAAGTACCCCTCGTACCTGCACATGCCCGAGGAGCAGAACCCGTTTCTCGGCTGGCGCTCGATCCGCGTCTCGCTCGAGCTCTCCGACGTGTTCAAGACGCAGCTGCGCGCCATCCTGCGCGCCAGCGCGCACGGCGCGCTGCAGATCATGCTGCCGATGATCTCCTCGCTCGAGGAGCTGCAGCGCAGCCGCGAACTGATCGCCGAGGCGAAGGCCGAGCTGCGCCGCGAAGGCCTGCCGTTCGCCGAGACGGTGCCGCTCGGCATGATGGTCGAGGTGCCGTCGGCGGTGCAGCTCGCCGACCGCTTCATCGAGGCGGTCGACTTCTTCAGCATCGGCACCAACGACCTGATCCAGTACCTGCTCGCCGTCGACCGCAACAACCGCAAGGTCGCCTCGCTCTACGAGCCGCTCCACCCCGCCGTGCTGCGCGCCGTCGCGCACGTCGTCGGCGTCGCCCGCGCCGCCGGCAAGCCGGTGTCGCTGTGCGGCGAGATGGCGGCCGACCCGGTGTGCACCCTGGTGCTGATCGGCATCGGCCTGCGCGATCTCAGCATGAGCCCGTTCTTCGTCCCGGTGATCAAGCGGCTCATCAACTCCGTCGAGATGCGCGCCGCCGAGGCGCTCGCCGCCGACGTGCTGGCGCTCGATACCGTCAAGGACGTCAAGCGTACCGTCTTCGAACGCATGCGCGCCCTCGGGCTGATCGACCTGATGGAGACGTATCACTGACCGGCCGGATTGGAGCCGCGAAGGCGCGGAGGGCGCGAAGCGCGTCGGCCGGGGACAGGGCGCCGCGAGCAGCGACGGGTCGACTCCGGTTCCCCGGCGTCCTTCGCGGCTGAAATTCCCGCACACGCCGCGGTGGCCTGGCGCGCGGTGGTGCGGTGCGACGCATGGCCGGCGGCTTGCACCGCCTCGCCGCGATGGAGGATGTGCTCGACTGTCTCATCGTCGGCGGCGGGCCGGCGGGGCTGAGCGCGGCGCTGCTCCTCGGGCGCTGCCGGCGGCGCGTCCTGGTGCTCGACAGCGGCCAGCCGCGCAACCGCCACGCCCACCGCCTGCACGGCTTCCTCACCCGCGACGGCACGCCGCCGCTCGAGCTGCTGGCGCTGGCGCGCGCCGAGCTCGCCGCCTATCCGGGCGTCACGCACCGCACCGCCACGGTGACCACCGCCTGGTGCGAGGACGGCGGCTTCACCGTCGAGTGCGCCGACGGCGCCCGCTGGCGCACGCGCACGCTGCTGATCGCCACCGGCCTCACCGACACGCTGCCGCCGCTCGACGGCGCCGCCGAGCTCTACGGACGCGGCGTGCTGCACTGCCCGTACTGCGACGGCTGGGAGATCCGCGACCGGCCGGTGGCGGTCTACGATAGCGGCGCGCACGGCGCCGAGCTGGCGCTCGAGCTGACCGGCTGGACACGCGACGTCGTGCTCTGCACCGGCGGCGGCGCGCCGCCCCCCGCCGCCCCGGCGGCGCGCCACGCCCCCCACGGCATCGCCGTGCGCCCCGAGCCGGTGCGCCGGCTCGAGGGCCACGACGGCTGGCTGCAGCAGATCGTCTTCACCGCCGGCCCGCCGCTGGCGCGCGACGCGCTGTTCTTCGACTCGCGGCCGCGCCAGCACAGCCGCCTGCTCGCCGATCTCGGCTTCGACTTCACGCCGCGCGGCGACGTCGACACCGGGACCCGCCAGCGCACCGCGCTGCCCGGCCTCTACGTCGCCGGCGACGCCTGCCGCTCGGTGCGCCTCGCCATCGTCGCTGCCGCCGAAGGCGTCGAGGCGGCGTTCGACATCAATGCGGCGCTGCTCAAGGCGGATACGGCCTGATGTCGGGGAGCGAGCGCTGACGGCGTTCGCTCGTTGCGTCGCACAAAGCGCCTGACGCCGGGCTGAACCCGGACGATCCCTGCGCCCGGACGCGATACGCGATACGCGCCATAAGTACGCCACTTCACACGCGCTTCTTTCCTTGCCACAGCAGGTGGACTTGGATAGCCGTTGAAGCGTTACTCACCGCACTCACCGCGTGCCGCGAGGCACGGGCAAGGGGGCTTCCATCGTGCTGACGCGCCGTATCGCGCTGCTCATTGTTTCACTCGTGTCGCTGGCCGCGCCCGCCTGGGCGACCACCGCCACCGATCTCTGCGCCGCCAACGCCAACCCGTGCGTGGTCAGCACGCCGGTGGCGATCGACAACAACTCGGTGCTCGACTTCGGCACGCGCGAGCTGCGCATCGCCTCCGGCGGCGCCCTCGACGTCGGCAGCGGCACGATGACCATCAGGGCCGGCACGGTGGTGGTCGAGGAGGGCGGCTTCATCCGCGCCCAGGGCTCCACCTCGATCCCCGGCGGCACGATCACCATCGAGGCCGACTCGGTGTCGATCACCGGCGGTAACAACGCCGTCAACGCCAACGGCGCGTCGGGCGGCACGATCACGATCCGCAGCAACGGCGACGTGACGATTACCGGCGGGTCGGTTACGAGCCCGAACCTTTCGAACGCCGCCCTCGTCGCGCGTGCTCTCATCGGAGACGAGGTCGGCGGCTCGATCACCATCAACGCGCGCAACGTCATGCTGCAGCACGTCTCGGTGAACGGTGGCCGAGAGGGACTGGGCGGCGACCTGACGATCAATGCGCTCGAGTCGATCACCATCACCGGCACGGTCAGCGTGGTCGGCGGCGACGGCGGCGGCATCGATCTCGAGGCCGGCTTCTCGAGCGGCGCCGGCAACGTGGTGCTCGCCAGCACGAGCGTGCTGAGCGCGGACCCGAACGGCGACGGCGGCTTCGGCGGCACGATCGACATCGTCGCGCACGGCGACGGGGTCGCCACCGGCCGGGTCGTGCTCGACGGCCTGATCTCGTCGATCGGCGACACCACCGGCTCGGATGTCGGCGGCGGCGCCGGCGGCTGCATCTCGATCACCGGGGACGGCGCGGTGCGCACGACGCGCGCCGCCGCCTCGATCACGGTTGCCGGCGGCGGGCCGGACGGTGACGGCGGCGAGATCGAGCTGGTCAGCAACGACGGACCGGTCGAGTACGCCGGCTCGCTCAACGGCGGCTCGGCCGGACTCGAGAGCACCGGCGGCCTGATCACCGTCGACGCGTTCGGCGACGCGACGCTGTCCGGTACGGTCACCGCCACCGCCGGTGACGGCGGCGGCGGCGAGGTGACGGTGTCGAGCGGCGCCGCGACGGTGCTGATCGCCGCCGGGTCGCGCATCGACGTGCGCTCGACCTCGAACGGCAGCGGCGGCGCCATCGCGCTCGAAAACGGCGTCTTCGGCGAGGAGTCGCGCACCATCGTCGTCGAAGGCCGCCTCGAGGCCGACGGCGCCAGCGGCGCCGCCGCGGGCACGATCGACATCGAGGGCGACGACGCGGTGCGCATCACCAGCAGCGCGGTGCTGCGCGCCGCCGGCGCGCTCGGCAGCGGCGCCGGTGGCGCGATTGCGATCGCGGTCAGCGACGGCCCGGCGCAGATCGATGGTGCGCTGACCGCCTCCGGGGGCAGCCCCGCCGGTCTCGGCGGCCTGATCGTCGTCGACGCGAACGAGGGCATCGTGCTCAACGCGCCCGCCGACGTGCGCGGCTTCGGCCTCGGCGGCGAGATCGGCCTGTCCTCGGCCGGCGCGATCGACGTGCGCGGCGCGCTCACCGCGAGCTCGTCGACCGCCGCCGGCGGCCGCATCGAGATCACCTCGCAGGGCGACGTGCTCCTCGGCGCGCCGCTGATCGTCGACGGCGTCGCCATCCCCGGCCCGGTGATCACCGTCGAGGGCTGCACGGTCACCGTCTGCGGCCTCGATTCTCCCGTCTGCCCGGGCAGCGGCACCGGCATCCTCAGCAGCCTCGGGCCCGAAGGCCTCAACCGCATCACCGGCCGCGACATGACCGTCGTGCTCGGCACCATGCGCGCCAACCCGACCACCGGGCGCAACGAGCTGATCTATGACGGCAGCAACGACAGCGAGCCCGCCGTGCTCGGCACGGTGACGCCCAACGCGGTGCTCGTCGTCGACGAGGGCGTGCCGCCGTGTCCGGCGTGCGGCAACCGGAGCGTCGAGCCGCCCGAAACCTGCGATGACGGCAACCAGCTCGACGGCGACGGCTGCTCGGCGACCTGCCAGCTCGAGGATCCGCTGCCCGGCGACGCGAACAACGATCACGTCCTGTCGTCCGCCGACCTCCTCGCGCTCGTGCAGGAGATCTTCGACGGCGACGGCGACGAGGTCGGCATGGTGAGCGCCGGCACGTTCCGCGGCGGCCCGGGTGCGGATGCGAACGGCGACGGGCACGTCACCGCCGCCGATCTGCCGGCGATCGCCGAGCTGCTCG
>CBFGUK010000191.1:0-8002 GCA_965651925.1 uncultured bacterium
GGATGTCGAGGCGCACCGAGGCGTAGAACTTCAGCGCGTTGCCGCCGGTGGTGGTTTCGGGGTTGCCGAACATGACGCCGATCTTCATGCGGATCTGGTTGATGAAGATCATGATCGTCTGCGAGCGCGCGATCGTGCCGGTGAGCTTGCGCAGGGCCTGCGACATCAGGCGGGCCTGCAGGCCCATCTGCGGCTCGCCCATCTCGCCCTCGATCTCGGCGCGCGGCACGAGCGCGGCGACCGAGTCGACGACCAGGACGTCGATCGCGCCGCTGCGCACCAGCGTCTCGGCGATCTCGAGCGCCTGCTCGCCGTTGTCGGGCTGGGCGATGAGCAGGTCTTCGATCCTGACGCCGAGCTTGCGCGCGTAGCCGACGTCGAGCGCGTGCTCGGCATCGACGAAGGCGCACACGCCGCCCGCCTGCTGGGCGCAGGCGATCGCCTGCAGGGCGAGCGTCGTCTTGCCGGACGACTCCGGCCCGTAGATCTCGACGACGCGGCCGCGCGGCAGGCCGCCGACGCCGAGCGCGATGTCGAGGCCGAGCGATCCCGTGGACACCACCGGCACGTCGGGCGCGGCGGCCTGATCGCCGAGCTTCATGATCGCGCCTTTGCCGAACTGCTTCTCGATCTGGCTGACGGCGAGATCGAGCGCACGCTCGCGGTTCGTGTCGATGGCCATGTTCTTCTCCTCTAGGGCGCCGCCGGGCGGGGCCGGCCGGTGTGATGTCCCAGCCGGATACGCGCGCCGCCGTCCACTCCGCAATGACGTGCGCGCATCGAATTCACCGCTCTACGCTCCGAATGGGATCGACCAGAGTCTCGTATACAGCGCCCCGGCGGGGCGCAAGTCGCTGCGGAACGCGGTGAGTGCGTCGATCGTCCACGCACCGAACTCGTCGGCGATGTGGGGGCGCAGTGCCGCCTCGAGCGCCGCCCAGCGGCGCGTGCCGGTCACACGTCCGAGCGTGACGTGGGCCGTGAATGGGCGCGTCTCCGCAGCCAGGCCGAGCTGCGCCGCTGCCTGATCGACTGCAGCGGCGACCGCAGGCAGCGGCGCGCAGTCGATGCCGGCCCAGAGCACGCGCGGGCGCCGCCACGAGGGAAACGCGCCGAGCCCGCGCACGCGCGCCGGCAGCGGGGCGATGGCGTGCAGCACCGGTGTCAGCCCGTCCTGCAGCATCGCGAGCGCCGGCGGGGCCACGCTGCCGAGGAACTTGATCGTCACGTGGCGGTTCGCGGTACGCACCCAGCGCACGTCGGCGCCGTGTTGCGCCAGCTCGTCGGTCAGCGCCGCGAGCCGTTCGTGCACCGCGGGCGGCAGTTCCACCGCCAGGAATGCGCGCAGGCGGGACGCCTCGGTGGCCATCCGTGGCTCTCCGGGTTCATTCGGGATTCAGCGCCGCAGGATGCCGGATTGCGTCGGATCCTCGCCGCGCTGCGCGCGGCGCACCCAGTCGAGCGCGACCTGCGAGGTCAGCAGCTTCACCCAGTCGCGCGTGCCCCAGAGCTGGTAGCGGCGGCTGTGCGTGCCGGCGGGGCCGTCGAGGGCGACGAACACGGTGCCGACGGGCTTGTCCGGCGTGCCGCCGTCGGGACCGGCGATGCCGGTGGTCGCCAGGCCGAGCGTGCTGCCGGCGAGGCGGCGCACGCCGCGCGCCATCGCTTCGGCGGTCTCGGCGCTCACCGCGCCGTGCCGCGCCAGCACCTCGGCCGACACGCCGAGCACGCCTTCCTTGATCGCGTTGCCGTACGCGACGATGTCGGCGAGCAGGTACGCCGAGCTGCCCGGCACCTCGGTCAGGCGATGACCGATCAGGCCGCCGGTGCACGACTCGGCGACCGCGAGCGTCGCCGCGGTCGCGCGCAGGAGGCGCCCGACCTCGGCCTCCATCGTCGTGTTGCCTTCGCCGTAGCAGTACGGGCCGAGCCGCTCGCGCAACCGCGCCGCGGCGTCGGCGAGGCGGCGCTCGACCTCGGCCGCCGGTCCGTGCACGGTGACGCGCACCGAGATCTGCGGAAACGCGGCGCGGAACGACAGGCGCCCGTCCTCGGGCGCGATCGCGCCGGCGACGAGCTCGTCGAGCGCCGACTCGCTGATCCCGAAGGTCTGGAACGTGTGGCTGCGATACTCGTCGTCGCTGCCGCGCGCGGCGCGCAGCCACGGCAGCACCTCGGCGGCGAGCATCTGCTTCATCTCGCGCGGCACGCCGGGCAGCACGAAGCAGGTCACCGGACCGTGCGCGGCGGTGATCGTCAGGCGGAAGCCCGGCGCCGTCCCGAGCGCGTTCGGCACCACCGTCGCGCCGGCGGGAAACAGCGCCTGCTTGAGGTTGTTTTCCGGCATCGTGCGGCCCATCGCGGCGAACAGGTTGCGGATGCGCTCGACGACCGCGTCGTCGCGCACCAGCGGCACGCCGGCGACCGCGGCGACGGTCTCGGTGGTCAGATCGTCGGCGGTCGGCCCGAGCCCGCCGGTGCAGACGATGAGGTCGGCCTGCTCGAGCGCCATGCGCCACGCCCAGGCGATGCGCGCGGGATAATCGCCGATGACGAGCATCGCGACGACGTCACAGCCGATCCCCACGAGCTGGTCGGCGAGGAAGTGCGCATTGGTGTCGAGCGTGCGTCCGGTGGTGAGCTCGTCACCGGTGCTGATGATGACCGCGCGCATGAAGCCTCCCGCGGGCGCTCGGCCGTGCCCGCCGGCGGCGCCGGACGCCCGTTTACGTGAACAGCCAGCCCGCGAGCACGCGGGTGACGACGTTGCTGTACAACCCGGACACGACGTCGTCGAGCACCACGCCGGCGCCGCCCGGCATGCGGGCGTCGATCCGCCCGGCGGGGAACGGCTTGAGGACGTCGAGCGCGCGGAAGACGACGAACGCGAGCAGCGTGTGCTCCCAGGTCGGCGGCAGGAACAGCGTCGCGCCGAGATAGCCGACGATCTCGTCGATGACGATCTTGTGGCTGTCGTGCTCGGCGAGCAGCGTCTCGGCGCGACCGGCGATCCAGCACGCCGCCGCGACCATGACGACGAAGGCGAGCAGATAGAGCGGCACCGACAGGTGCCGCCACGGCTCGTACAGCCAGAAGAGCGGAAACGCGACCAGCGTCCCGAACGTGCCGGACGCGACCGGGATGTAGCCGACGAACCCGCCCGAGGCGAGCAAGAGGATCAGGCGGCGCATGGCGCCGCCTGCATCCGGACGTCGCGCATGCTCACCGCGCGACGAGCTTGCGGATCTCCGCCATGCGCTGGTTCTCGCGGCGCAGCGTGGCGATCTCCTCCTCGAGGTTGCGCACCAGGGCGGCGACCTCGTTCAGCGCCGCCGTGACGCGCTGCATCGCCGCCTGCGCGCTGCCGCCGGTCCGTCCGCCGGCGCCGCGGCGGCGCCGCGGCGCGAGCTTCGCGCCCCGCTGCCGGGCGACGCGATAGTAGTTCGCGGCGACCGTGCCCGCCTGGCGACCGGAGGCCTTTGCCAGCCGGCGGAACGCCTCGGTGCGACCGATCTTTTCCGTTGCGACCAGCTTCTCGACCTGGGTGAAGATTTCCGACCCGACGGATCCCCGTGCAGCCCGGGTCTTCTTTGCTGCTGCCATAGCAGACTCCTCTCCTCGGCGCGTAGCGGTTATAATCCGATTCGCCAGACGTTCACATCACACTGTCATTTGCAATCCCCGTTAGTACAATTCGCCGGTGTGTATGCTGCGAGTGGCGCGCCGCTTCGCTGCAATACACACATCTCATCCGCCGTCAGCTGCACAGTGAAAACCGGGGTGGCGGAGGACGTGACGTTTCGGATAGAGTGCGCCGCTGTTGATCCGGGAGAGCACTACATGACGACCACGATCGTGCCGCGGATTGCGGCCTGGGCCGCCGGGTGCACGCCGGGCGGCGTGCCGCGCCGGGTCGCCGACGAGGCGAAGAATCAGATCCTCGGCATGATCGCCGCGGTGCATGCCGGCCATTTCAGCGATGCCGGCCGGCTCGTCAGCCGCGCCGTGAAGGAGTGGGCGGGCGGCAAGGAGGCGACGCTCGTGCCCTCGGGCGAGCGCACGGGCCTGCACGCCGCGATTGCCGGCAATGCCGGACTGGCGCTGGCGCTCGAATATGACGATTACCTGTTCGGGGCGCAGACCGGCGCGTCGGCGGTGCTCGCGACGCTCGCCATGGCGGAGAAGGTCGGTGCCGGCGGCCCCGAGTTCCTGCTCGCGCAGGTGCTCGCCAACGAGGTCGGCGGCCGGCTCGGCCTCGCGGCGGCGCTCGCCGTGCCCGAGTCGCCGCTGGCGACGTTCGTGCACGCCGCGGCCGGTGCGACGCTCGCCGCCGCGCTGCTCAAGCTCGACGCCGGGCAGACCGAGCACGCGCTCGGCCTCGCGCTCGCGCAGGGCGGCGTGCTGACGCCGGCCGGCTACTACGGCTCGGAGGCAAAGGTGCTGAGCGCCGCGCTCGCCGCGCCGCTCGGCGTGCAGGCGGCGGAGTTCGCCGCCGCCGGTCTGCGCAGCGGACACGATCCGCTCGGCGGCGAGGGCGGGCTCTTCCAGCGGCTTGGCGGCCCGGTGCTGAACGGCGCGTTCGGCGGCCTCGGCAGCGTGTGGCTCACCGAGAGCCTCGGCTACAAGATCTATCCCGGCTCGCTGCATCTCGCGACGGCGATCGACTGCGTGCTCGGGCTCGTGCGCCAGCACCACGTCGATCCGCGCAAGATCCATGCGGTGCACGTCAGCGCCGGCCCGCACACGCTGGCGATGGACGCGCGCTCGGCGCCGTACATGCGCGGCCCCGAGTCGCTGCCGTCGACGCTGACGCAGTCGGTCGCCTACACCGTCGCCGCGGCGCTCGTCGAACGCGAGCTGTCGCCGCGCCAGTTCGGCCGCGACCGCATCGCGAACGCGACGATCTGGGACGTCGCCGGCAAGGTGCGCCTGTCACTCGACGACGACCTCGCGCGCCGCGCGCGCGAGCGGTCGGCCCTGCGCATCGCCGGCGACGACGGCTCCGCCGCGCACCTGTTCGACATCACGTCGTGCGACGTGCACGCCTTCAAGGCGACGATGGGCACCCGCGTGCGCATCGAGCTCGAGGGTGGACGCACCTACGAGGCCGAGCAGGAAGTGCCGATCGGCAGCGGTGCGCGGCCGTTCGACGACCGCCGCAAGGCGGTCGAGGACAAGTTCCGTCGCGAGACCCGCTACACGCTGCGCAAGGAGCGCATGGAGAAGGCGATCGACATCGTCCACCACCTCGAGGACGCCAACGCCGCCCAGATCCGCGAGCTCGCCCGCCTCTGCTGCTCGGAAAAGAACTGACGGCGTGACCGGTGACCGGTGACCAGTGACCGGTAGAAAGACGATTACCGCGGAGTGCGCGGATTGATGGATTACGCGGAATCGGACCAACGATCCGCGAAATCAGTTCAATCCGCGCACTCCGCGGTCAATCGTCTCACGAGTCGCGCCGTTCGTCCCGAATCGATTACCGGTCACTGGTCACCGGTCACGCCGTCTTCAACACCCAGTCGTCGCCGTCGCGGGTGACGACGCCCTCGCGGTCGAGCTTGCGCAGGTGGGCGCTGACCGACATCGCGGCGGCGGCGTGCAGGAACTCGGGGACGTCGGTGTAGATGCGGCGCACGAGCGCGGCGACGGTGCGGTCGCCGGCGCGCAGGCCGGCGAGGATCTGCTGATCGCGCAGCGCGCGATGGGCGAGGTAGGATTCGATCTTCTCGCGCGGCTGGCGGATCGCCGGACCGTGCGCGGGATAGATGACCGCGACGTCGAGCGCCAGCAGCCGGCGCAGCGTGGCGAGATAATCGCCGAGATCGCCGTCGGGCGGGATGACCGTCGTGCCGGCACCGAGGACGACGTCGCCGGTGAACAGCGCGCGCTCCTCGGGGAGATACCAGCAGAGGTGATCCCACGCGTGGCCCGGCGTCCACAGCGCCCGCAGCGTCGCGCCCTCGATGTGCAGCTCGCCGGCGTCATCGATGGCCGCGACCGGCAGCGCGCCGTCGAGCTTCGCCCACGGTTTCTTCCAGATGGTGAGCGTGCCGAAGCGGCGCCGGATGCCTTCCACGCCGCCGATGTGGTCGGCGTGTCCGTGCGTGAGGACGATCGCCTCGAGCCCGTCGACGCCCGGCGTGTCGATCAGCGCGCGCTCGAGCAGCGGCAGGTACTGCGGCAGCCCCTGGCCCGTGTCGAGCAGAAAGCGCCGGCGGCCGGTGCCGATCAGGTACGTGTTCGTTCCCGGCCCGGTGAAGGGTCCCGGGTTCTGGCCGAGGACGACGGTGACGCGGTCCGACCACGCGGCGATGTCGGGCATCGCGAGCCCGATCATCGAATCGGTGACCACGCGGGTCGGCTGTCCGTCGCTCATGCGCGCGCCCGCGGCAGTCCGAGCACGCGCTCGGCGATGATGTTGCGCTGGATCTCGGAGGAGCCGGCGGCGATCGTGCGGCCGCGCGAGTAGAGCATGAGGTGCGGCCAGCGGCCGTCGTCGACGGCGCGCGGCTCGCCGGGGAGGAGCTGCGCGTACGGTCCGGTGAGCGCGCACGCGTGCTCGAGCATGCGCTGGTAGAGCTCGCTCCAGAAGAGCTTCTCGATCGACCCCTCGGGTCCGGGCACGCCGCCGCGCAGGGTCCGCGAGAGGTTGCGCAGCGCCGTGTACTTCATCGCCTCGCCGTCGATGTACGCCGCGGCGAGCTGCTGGCGGGCGAGCGGCTCGCGCGCCAGCGGGCGCGCCGCCGGCCAGCGCCGCGCGAGGGCGAGCAGCGCACCGAGCGCGACGCGCGACTGGAGCTGGCGGCTGAACGTCAGCGTCTGGCGTTCGTGCATCAGCGTCGTGATCGCGATCTCCCAGCCCTGATTGAGCGCACCGACGACGTTGGCGCGCGGCACGCGCACCTCCTCGAAGAACAGCTCGTTGAAGTCGTCGTCGCCCGAGATCTGCTTCAGGGGCCGGACGGTGATGCCCGGACTGTGCATGTCGACGAGCAGGAACGTGATCCCCTTGTGCTTCGGCGCGTCGGGATCGGTGCGAACGAGCAGCATGCACCAGTCGGCGTAGCGCGCGAAGCTCGTCCACACCTTCTGGCCGGTGACGACGAAGTCGTCGCCGTCGAGCACCGCCCGCGTGCGCAGCGCCGCGAGATCGGAGCCGGCGTTCGGCTCCGAGAAGCCCTGGCACCAGATCTCCTCGGCGCTGAGGATCTTCTGCAGGTGGCGCCGCTTCTGCGGCTCGGTGCCGTGCGCGATCAGCACCGGCCCGCCCATGGTCAGGCCGGCGAGGTTGATGAGCTGCGGCGCGCCGGCGCGCGCCATCTCCTCCTGGAAGATGATCTGCTCGATCAGCGACGCGCCGCGTCCGCCGTACGCCACCGGCCAGTGCACGCCGCACCAGCCGGCCTCGTAGAGCTGCCGCTGCCACGCCTTGCCGTGCGCCACCCAGGCGTCGAGCGCCTTCGGCGCGGCCGTTGGTGGATTCGCCGCCAGCCAGGTGCGCAGCTCCTCGCGGAAGCGCTCCTCGGCGGGCGTGTAGGCGAGATCCATGGCGCACGGCTATCCCGCACGATGCGGCGAATCAACGTGCGGTTGAGGACGAAGGCGTGCGGAGGTGTGGAGGTGCGGAGGTGTTGGGTTCGGAACCCCACCGGCGATCACACACGCGCTGGCGGGCGCGGCTCCGCTGCGCCGCGGACAGACGTTGCCTTCCGGGTCCCCTCTCCCCGCCAGGGGAGAGGGTCAGGGTGAGGGGCGTTTGACATCTCCAGCGCGGAGCAACGCGCTGCGGCGCAGGCTGGACGTGTCGATTCCGCATGAGGCGACGCGCGTCCGCGGCCGCGCAGAAGCGCGGCCCTCCAACGCGTATTGCCGCGCAGCCGACGCATCGAACCCCACCGGCGATCACACACGCGCTGGCGGGCGCGGCTCCGCCGCGCTGCGGAGGGACGTTGCCTTTCGGGTCCCCTCTCCCCGCCAGGGGAGAGGGTCAGGGTGAGGG
>CBFGUK010000192.1:0-7965 GCA_965651925.1 uncultured bacterium
CGCCGGGCTGAGGCGGAAGACCTGGCCGTTGTGGTCGGTGACGTAGAGCTCGCCGCGCGCGTCCTCGCCGAAGCTGGTGACCCGGTTGATGCGCCGGCCGCCGGGTTGCAGCTCGTCGGTGCGATCCTGGAGATCGGTGACCGCGCCGTCGGCGAGCGTGAACGTGCGCAGGAAGGCCGAGCAGTAGTCGCTGAAGAAGTACCGCCCCTGCCAGTCGGCGAGCGTGCAGCCGCGGTAGACGAAGCCGCCGGTGATCGAGCAGCCCTCGGCGCGCGGGTAATCGAGCACCGGCGGCGTGAACGGCGGGCCGTGCTCGGGACACACCGGATCGGGCTCGGGGGTGGCGCCGGGCTCGAAGCAGGCGAACCCCTCGAACACGTCCCAGCCGTAGTTCTCGCCGCCCGTGCTGCCGGCCGGCTGCACGTTGATCTCCTCGAACGCGTCCTGCCCGACGTCGGCGATGATGAGGTCGCCGGTGCGGCGGTCGAAGCTGAAGCGCCACGGGTTGCGCAGCCCCTTCGCCCAGATCAGGCCGAGCGGGTCGCCGTCGGCGGCGCGCGGGTTGTCGGCCGGCACGCGGTAGTGCGGCGGCTCGTCGCCCTCGACGTCGACATCGAGGCGCAGGAGCTTGCCGAGCAGCGTGTCGTCGCGCTGCGCATTGTCGCGCGGATCGCCGCCGCCGCCGCCGTCGCCCATGCCGGCATAGAGGCGGCCGTCGGGCCCGAAGGCGAGCTGGCCGCCGTTGTGATTGAAGAACGGCTGCTCGATGGTCAGCAGGACGCGCTCGCTCGCCGGATCGGCACGGGTCGGATCGCTGCCGACCGTGAACCGCGAGATGACCGTGTCGTTCGCAGGATTGGTGTAGTTGACGAACAGCCAGCCGGTGCGCGCGTAGTCGGGGTGAAAGGCGACGCTCAGCAGCCCGCGTTCGCCGCAGCACGACACCTGTGCGCTGATGTCGAGGAACGGCTCGGCGAGCAGCTCGCCGTCGCGCATCACGCGGATGCGGCCGGGCTGCTCGACGATGAACAGCGTCCGCACGTCGCCCGGCGGCGCGCTGACGTGTGTCGGGCGATCGACCGCATCGGTCACCAGCGTCATCACCGCGGCGCCGGCCACCGGCGTGATGCCGGCGCAGGGGTCGGCGCCGGGCTCGCGCGTACAGTCGGCGGCGCAGCCGTCGCCGTCGGCGCGGTTGCCGTCGTCGCATTCCTCGCCGGGCTCGACGGTGCCGTTGCCGCAGCTCGCGACCGTGCAGCCGCCGTTCAGCGCCGTCTCGATGGCGGCGATCAGCTCCTCGATGCGCACGACCTGATCGGCGTCGAGGTCGGCCGCCGGGCAGCTCTCCATCCCCGCCTCGTCGAGCGCCACCTGCACGGCCAGCACGAGCTCGCTGATCGTGACCACCCCGTCGTCGTCGCAGTCGCCCGGACAGGCCAGCGCCGGTCCCGGTGCGACGAGCAGCACGAGAAGCGCGAGCAGATGACGCATGCTGCCCCCATCGTACGCGCCGACACGGCGAGGGCCAAGATGCTCGGTGGCCGACGCCGATTTCAACGCAGAGGCGCGAAGACGCCGAGTCTCGCAGAGGGAACCAAGAAAGAGCTCTGCGTTCCTCTGCGTCTCTGCGCCTCTGCGTTGAAACAGTCGTCGAGACGTTTCCGCTACTGGCACTTCACGCTGCGGTGCTTGCGCAGGTGCGATGACTTGCGCTCGTGCGCGGACTGTCAGGGCAGACACACACGATTCTGACGAAAATCTTGCATGCGCATACGGATTGCTCTTGCGCGCGAGGCGAGGGGGAACAGCATGTCGAGACGCATGGGGAGCATCGCCGCCGGTGGCCTGCTGATCGCGTCGCTCGCCGTCCCGGCTGCGGCGCGGGGCAGCGGGCCGGCGTATCAGGTCCTGGACGTCACCAACGGAATCCAGGCGTTCGTGTCGTCGCACCCGCAGGGGTACGTCGATCTCGGCGGCATCGTGCTGTTCACGGCGCGTGACGACGAGCACGGCAACGAGCTCTGGCGCACCGACGGCACGGCGGCGGGAACGATCCGTCTCACCGATCTCGCGCCCGGGCTCCCCGACGGGGTCGTCGGCACCGCCCGCGCGGTGCACGACGGCGTGCTCTACTTCCCGGGAGCGGACGGCGTCTGGCGCAGCGATGGCACCGAGGGCGGAACCTGGCGCGTGTCGCCGCTGTCGGCGACGACACTGGCGGTGGCCGGTGACGCGCTCTACGTGTTTGCCGGCCCGATCCACGGCGATCACGCCCCCGAAGAGTGGACGGCGCTCTGGCGCATTGCGCTCGCCGACGGGACGGCGACGCGACTCGCCGATTTCCCACGCGGGCCCGGATCCGGGAGGAACCTCGCGCCGTCACCGACCGTCGTCGGTCCCCGACTCTTCTTCGCCGCCGACGTCGCGGGTGAGGAAGGCCTGTGGATCACCGATGGCACGCCGGCCGGAACGCGGCGGCTGCGCGCCGTCATGCTTGGCAATCGCTACGACGGCAACGGGTCGACGCACCTCGTGGCCGCCGGCGATCAGCTCTTTGTCATCGCCCGCGATGCCGCCGGCTGGGAGCTGTGGCGCAGCGACGGAACCGAGGCCGGCACGCGGCGGGTGCGCGACATCAACCCGGGCTCGGCGGACGGCATCCATTTCAACTACGAGGCCGCGACGACCGAGCCGTTCTTCGCGGTGGTCGATGACACGCTCTTCTTCGTCGCGAACGATGGCGCGAACGGCCGCGAGTTGTGGCGCAGCGATGGCACCGAAGAGGGCACGCGCCAGGTGGCGGACATCGCTCCCGGTCCGCTCGGCATCGACGGCATCCCTGCCGGCCAATACGCGGACGCCGCGCGCTGGTTCATTCAGATGCTGCCGACCCCGGGCCGGCTGTATCTCACCGCGCGTCCGTCCGGGACCGCGCTGGAGCTCTGGGAGAGCGACGGCACGGCGGCGGGCACGCGCTTCGTCGCCACGCTCTCCGGCGACGCCCTCAGAGAGGTGCGCGAAGAGCCGATCGGGACGATCCTCCGCTTCACGGACGGCCCGCGCGTGTGGGCCAGCGACGGGACGGCCGACGGCACGGTGGTGATCGCGACGGCCTGGGGGCACATCTCGGAATTCACGCCGGCGCTCGGTGGCGCGATTTTCACGGCCCATGACGGCCTGTTCGGTACTGAGCCGTGGGTGAGCGACTTCACGTCCGCCGGCACGCACCTGCTCGCCGACCTCGCGCGCGGCAATCCCGACCTCGATCCCGCCGAGCTCACCGATCTGAATGGAACGCTGCTCTTCGTCGGCCAGGACGGCGTGCACGGCCGCGAGCTGTGGCGCAGCGACGGCACGGCGGCGGGCACGCGGCTGGTGGTGGACGTCGCGCCGGGGAACACGTCGTCGTATCCGACGAACCTCGTGGTGTCGGAGGCGACGCTCTACTTCACTGCCGACGACGGCACGCGCGGTCACGCGCTGTGGCGCAGCGACGGCACCTCGGCCGGGACGGCGCTGGTGCGCGCCGACCTCGCGGATCGCGCAGATTTCCACCTCGTGCCCGACGGCCGCGGCGGCGTCTGGGTCTTCGCCGGCGGACCCGAGCACCCGCACGCGCTGTGGCACAGCGACGGCACCACCGCCGGCACGCGCCTGGTGCAGACGCTCGAGCGCAGCATCGAAGGATCGCACGCGGCAGCGCATCCCGCGGCCGTGCTCGGCGACACCCTGCTGTTTCGCGCCCGGGATGCGCAGCATGGAGAGGAGCTGTGGCGCAGCGACGGCACGGCGACTGGCACGTGGCTGGTCGCCGACCTGCAGCCCGGCGAGGCGAGCTCCGCCCCGGGAGGCCTGACCGCGCTCGGCGAGCTCGTCGTCTTCTTCGCAACCGACGAGGCGTACCGGACCGCGCTGTGGCGCACGGATGGCACCGCGGCCGGTACCGTGCGGCTCGCCTCGGTCGGCCATCTGGCCTCGGGGCCGGCGGTGGCCGCGGATGGCCGCATGGTGTTCGCCGCGTGGAGGGACAGTGCCTACGGGGTTCGGTTGTGGCAGACGGACGGCACGCCGCAGGGAACGTTCGTGATCAATGAGGACGCCCGCACCGCGCCGTCCGTCGCGGCGGCCGGTGGCGAGCTGTTCGCCGTGCTGGCCATCACGGATTACGAGCTGCACCGCATCGGCTGCGGCGGCGAGCTGATGGCCGCGCCCGTGCTGAGCCAGCTGCGCGGCTTCGGGGATCGCCTGCTGTTCGTCGAGCCGGGCGATTACGGCGCCATGCGCCTGTGGACCAGCGACGGCACCACGGCCGGGACTGTCCTGCTGCACGAGCTTGCCGGCATCCCGGACGATGTCCGCCCCCGTCCAGTCGTCGAGCCGGAGTTCACGCGCGCCGGCGCGCACGTGTTCTTCGTCGGCGAGCACGACGCGGCCGGTCGCGAGCTGTGGGCGCTGCCGGTGAGCGCGTTGCCGGTGGTCGAACCGGCGCCCTGTCCGCCGACGCCGACACCGACCGCGCGACCGACGCCGCCGCTGCCCGGCTGCCCGGACGGCAGCGCCCGCTGCACCGCCGTGGCGGTCGACGCCGCACCGGCGCATCCGGGTGAAACCACGGTGATCACGGCGACGCTGTACGTCGACGACGGTCCGATCGTCGGCATCCAGAACGATCTCGCGTTCCCCCCCGGCATGATTGTCCCACCCGCAGCCGACGGCCGGCCGGACTGCCGCGTCGAGCCCGACATCGACAAGCACGAGACCGCGTTCGCCTACGCGCCCGGCGGCTGCACGCCGGGTGAGGACTGCACCGGGCTGCGCGCATTCGTGCTCTCGTTCACCAACCTCGATCCCATCCCCGATGGAGCGGTGCTCTACACCTGCACGCTGGCCATTGCGGCGGACGCCGCGGCGGGGGTGTACCCGCTGATGCTCAGTGAGCTCGCTGCGGCGGACGACCAGGGCAACGAGGTGCCGCTCGCCGGCATTCACGGCGAGATCGAGGTGCGCGGGGAGTCCGGGACGCGCGGCGCCGGTGTTGCCGGCGGCGGCGGGCACGGCTGCCAGACCGCCGCCCCGCAAGGCAGTGCGTGGCCGCTGGCGATCGCCGCGATCATCCTGCTGGCCGGCCGCCGGATTCACCGCAGCGGCGCAAAGACGCAGAGGAACGCAGAGCGTCTTTCCTGATTTTCCCTCTGCGCGCTTCGGCGTCTTTGCGCCTCGGCGTTGAACCCGCGGCAGCAGCGTGAGTTCGGCCGGCGGGTGGGGTAGCGTGCGGCATGCTGCGCGTCATCAATCCCGCCACCGGCGCCCTGCTCGTCGAGCTGGAGACCGATACGCCCGCGACGATCGCTGACCGGGTGCAGCAGGCGCGCGCGGCGCAGCCGGCATGGGCGGCGCTGGAGGTCGCGGAGCGGTGCGCGCGCCTGGCGGCGTTCGGGCAACTGGTGCAGGGCGATCGCGAGTCGCTGGCGGTGGTGCTCAGCGAGGAGGTCGGCAAGCCGATCACCCAGGCGCGCGCCGAGATCGCGGCGATGCAGACACGGCTCGACTTCTTTCTTGCGCACACCGCGGCGGTGCTCGCCGACGAGGTCGTGCACGCCGAGGCGGGGCTCACCGAACGCATCAGCTGGGAGCCGCTCGGCGTGGTGGCGAACGTCTCGGCGTGGAACTACCCGTACTTCGTCGGCATCAACGTGCTCGCCCCGGCGCTGCTCACCGGCAATGCGGTGCTCTACAAGCCCTCGGAGTACGCCAGCCGCACCGGCCTGGCGCTCGTCGAGCGGCTGCACGCCGCGGGCGTGCCGGCCGACGTCGTGCAGCCGGTGATCGGCGCCGGCGATGTCGGCGCGACGCTGGTCGACGCCGACGTCGATGCGATCGGCTTCACCGGCTCGTACGCCACCGGCGTGCGCATCGCCGCCGCCGCGGCACCGCGCCTGCGGCGCGTGCAGCTCGAGCTCGGCGGCAAGGATCCGGTGTACGTCTGCGACGACGCGCCGGTCGCGGCGGTTGCCGCGGCGGTCGCCGACGGGGCGTTCTACAACACCGGCCAGAGCTGCTGTGCCGTCGAGCGCGTGTACGTCCACCGCGCCATCGCGCCGGCATTCGTCGAGGCGTTCGTCGCCGCCGTGCGCGGCTTCCGCATCGGCGATCCGCTCGATCCGGAGACGTACATCGGTCCGGTGACGCGCGCCGCGCAGCTCGCCACGCTCGACGCGCAGGTCGCCGATGCGCGGGCGCGCGGCGCCGTGGTGTGCACCGGCGGCGAGCGGCTGGCCGGGCCCGGCCACTGGTTTGCGCCCACCGTGCTCACCGATGTCGATCGGGACATGGCGGTGATGCGCGAGGAGTCGTTCGGCCCGGTCATCGGCATTCAGACGGTCGCCGATGATGACGAGGCGGCGGCGCTGATGCGCGACACCGAGTACGGCCTGACCGCCGGCGTCTACACGCCGGATCGGTCACGCGCCGAGCGGCTGCTGCGCGCGCTGCCGGTCGGCTCGGCGTACTGGAACTGCTGCGATCGCGTCAGCCCGCGCCTGCCGTGGTCCGGCCGCCGCCACTCCGGCCTCGGCCTGACGCTCTCGACACACGGCATTCGCGCGTTCGTGCAGCCGAAGGCGTGGCACCTGCGCGAGGGGTGAAAGGGAAGAGACTGGCCGCGAAGGCGCGAAGGACGCGGAGCTCAGAGGAAGATCTCCGGACTTCGCGCCCTCCGCGCCTTCGCTAAAACCGGCTACCGGTCACTGTCACCGGTATCCGGCGCGTCGGCGGCGACGACCTTGAGCTGGTTGTCGACCTTCGCGACGCCGTCGACCTGCTTCACCTCGGCCTCGGCGGCCTGCTTCGCGGCGGCGTTCGGCACCGTGCCGAACAGCGTCACGACGCCCTGGTAGGTATCGACGTTGATGTCGCGCGCCGGCGTCTGCTCGTTCGCCGCCAGGCGCATCTTCGCCGCCGAGGTGATCCACAGATCGGTCACCACGGTGCCCGCCGAGCGGCTCGCGTCGGCATCCGCGCGCTCGGCGGCGTCGGGGCCTTTGCCGCGCGCGTCCTCGCGCTCCGCGTCCCAGAGCTCGTCCTCGCCCAGCCGGTCGGCGGCGGCGATCTCGTTGTCGACCCGCTGCACGCCCGGCACGCGACGCGCGTTCTGCACGGCGCGCAGCTCGTCGCCGGCCGACGCCGCCGAACCGCCGAGCGTGACCACCCGGTCGTCGACCGACTTCACGCTGATCTTGCTGTCCTTCAGCACCGGATCTTCGCTCAGCGCGTTCTGCACCTGCTGTTCGATCGTGTCGTCCGACACCTCGCCGCGCGCCTGCGCGCGGCCGTCCGGCTGGACGGTGAGCTCGTTGCGCACGTCCTTCACGCCGGCGATGCCGCTCGCGATCTGCGCGGCACGCTGCTTCTCGGCGTCGGAGTCGACCGCGCCGTGCAACGTCACGCGGCCCTCGGTCGTGTCGACGTTCACGTCGAGCCCGTCGACCTGGTCGTCGGTGAGCAGCGCGAGCTTCACCTTCGTCGTGATCCACGCGTCCGGGCGATCCATGCCGGCGTCGTCGGCCGCCGCCCGCTTCTCGGGGCGCTGCTGCGGGTCGCCGGCGCGTTCGTCGGCCGCCCAGACCACGCCGGCGCTCAACACCACGCCGGCCACCACTGCGAGTTTCCATGTCCGCATCGCGATATCCTCCCTGTGAATGATGCAGCGCCGCGGCCGCCCCGGAGGGCGGCGCGGCGTGCTGGTGCGGCCGCAGGACGCGGCCGCGGAAGCCGGATCGCTTCCCGCGTCGTCAGCGCTTCAGACGCCGTTTGCCCTTGTCGATCAGGTCCTCGGCGGCGTCCTTCAGGTCGCCCGCCTTCTCGTCGATCTGCCCCTCGCGCTTCTGCGTCCGGTCGCCAGTCAACGAGCCGATGGCCTGTTTGATGCGCCCCTTGGCGCGGTCACCCGTGCCACTGCCCATGGCT
>CBFGUK010000193.1:0-7881 GCA_965651925.1 uncultured bacterium
TTCGCAACGGAGTATCTCCAGCGCGTCTACCAGCCAGCCGACCGGTCGACCGCGCACGCCCATTCCAACGCGCTGGAGGGCCCGCCGGGACGCGGACGACCGTCACCATCCAGGTCCCCTCTCCCCGCCAGGGGAGAGGGCCAGGGTGAGGGGCGTCCGGCATCTCCAGCGCGAGCAAGTCACCGCGCGCAGCGCGGCCCGCCGCAGGACTGGCGAGGATGCTCGCCGCCGACGGCGACGCCGCGAGCATGTCGACACGAAAGCGATTACTCGCAGCCAGGGTCGATGCGGCGCGTCACCCTGCGCGCTGCGCGGCGAGGCGGATCAGAGCGGCTCGAGGGCGATCGGCAGCCCGTCGAGCGGTTTGGAGATCGGCGCCTGCTGCACCGGCATCTCGTAGCCGGCGGGCACGTGCCAGCGGTAGCGCTGCACGAGCTGGTGCATGATCGCCTTGATCTGCAGCTCGGCGAAATGCATGCCGAGGCACAGGTGCGGGCCGCCGCCGAACGGCACCCAGGCCTGCGGGTGGCGCTGGTCCTCGGCGCGCGACGGCGCGAAGCGCTCGGGATCGAAGCGCAGCGGCTCGCTCCACCACTCCGGCATGTGATGGGTGTGGATCGGGGCGACGACGACCATCGTGTCGCGCGGGATCGTGTACCCGGCCCAGTCGAACGACTCGTTGGCGACGCGCGGAATCACCGGCAGCGGCGGATAGCGGCGCAGCGTTTCCTTCATCACCAGCGTCAGCGCCTCGAGCCGCTCGAGATCGTCGAACCCGAGGGGGCCCGGCCCGAAGGCGCGGCACTCCTCGCGCACACGCTCCTGCCACGCCGGATGCCGCGCCAGCTCGTAGGTCATCGAGGTCAGCGTGCTGGTGGTCGTGTCGTGCGCCGCCATGAGCAGGAAGATCATGTGATCGACGATGTCGGCATCGGCGAGCCCGGAACCGTCCTCGCCGCGCGCCCGGCACAGGCGGCTGAACATGTCGCTGCCGTCGCCGGCACGGCGCGCCGCGAGCAGGCCGCGGAAGTAGCGCACCATCGCCGCGCGGCCGGTGAGGCCGCGGTGGAACTCGAGGCCGGGGATGCGCAGCCGGATCTTCGACATCGACGCGGCGACGAGGTCCTCGAAGATGCCGTTCATGCGCGTCGTCTCGGGGCCGAGCTCGACGCCGACGAAGATGCGCGCCGCGAGATCGAGCGTCAGCTCCTTGTAGGCGCGGAAGGCGAGGAACGGCCGCGGCGCCCGGGCCCAGCCGGCGAGGCCCTCGGCGATCAGGGGTGACATGCGCGCGGCGTAGTCGCGCAGCGCCGGGCGCGTGAACGCCTCGCGCATGATCTTGCGGTGCTGGCGATGGTCCTCACCGTCGCGCAGCAGCAGCCCGTTCGGGAAGATGCGCCCCATGATCCACATCCACGGCTGGCGGGCGGAGAAGATCCGGTCGCGGTCGAGCAGCACGAGGCGGTTCGCCTCGGGGCCGAAGAGGTAGACGTAGCGGATGATCTTCAGGTCGAGCTGCGCGACGTCGCCGTAGCGGCCATGCAGGCGCTGCAGCCACCACAGCATGTGCGTGCGCTCGCCGTGTCCGGTCAGCAGCGCCCGCGCGACCTCCCACCGCGAGACCTGGGGCATCGGCGCCGCGGGGCGCGCAATCTCGACCGGCGCACTCATCGGCGCGAATACGCCCGAAATTGAGTAGTTGGTCAATAACGGTTTACTGTGGGGGAAACACGCGGCCCGTCCCGGGCGCAGGCAGATGGCCATCGAGGTGGGGAGGACACCGAGTAGAGTTGGTCACGTTCATCGAACGGTCACGCGACTCGGTGTCCTCTCCACCTCGGTGGCCGGTCCGCAACTTCCGCTATTCCGCGGCAGCACCGCTGCTATCATCGCCGCGGTTTTTTGCGAATGACACCGTTGTCAGCCAGCCGGCGCGCGAACGGGGGCGCGAGCGCGGCGGTTGTCCCGCAGCAGGCGTTGCGCGTGCTGTTCATCGAGGATGACCCGCGCGACGTCGCGCGCGTCGTGCAGACCCTCGAGCGCGCCGGCCTGCCGTGCGCGGCGCGGCGGGTCGACAGCGAGGCGGCGATGCTGCACGCGCTCGAGGCCGACAGTGCCGTCGACCTGGTCATCTCCGACTACCACCTCCCGGGCTTCACCGGTTTTGCCGCCCTCGATCTGCTGCAGCGTGCCGGCATCGACGTGCCGTTCATCGTCGTATCGGGTGCGGTCGGTGACGAGGCCGCCATCGAGACGCTCAAACGCGGCGCGACCGACTACGTCCTCAAGAGCCGCCTCGAACGCCTGCCGCTGGTCGTGCGGCGCGCGCTCAGCGACGCCGGCGAGCGCCGCCAGCGGGCGCGCGCCGAGCTCGCGCTGCGCGCCTCCGAGGAACGCTACCGGACACTGATCAACAGCGCGCCGGACGTGATCCTCACGGTCGGCCCCGACGATCGCTTCCGCACGCTCAATCCGGCGTTCGAGAGCGTGCTCGGCCTGCCCTGCCGCGACTGGATCGGCAAGCCCGTCGCCCTGCTGCTCCATCCCGAGGATCTGCCGACCGCGCAGGCCGCGCTCGCCGCGGCACGCGGCGATGACCGCGTACATACCGGGATCTTCCGCGTCTGCGATGCGGGCGGCAGCTGGCGGACGGCCGAGGTGCGCCTCACCGGCCACGACGACGGCGCCGGCGTCGTCCTCGCCATCGCGCGCGACATCACCGCCCGCGCCCAGGCCGAGGCGCGCGCCCGCGCGCTGGTCGCGATCGGCAACGATCTCAGCCGCCGCGACGACCTGTGCGAGGCGCTGCGGGACGTCGGCGCCCGGCTCGCCGCGGCCGCACCGGCCGAGGCCGTGGCGATCGTCGCCGACCCGGCGGCCGGCGACGCGGCGGCGCTGCTCGCCGGGCACGGCCTGCCGCCGAACACCACGGCCGCCGATCTCGGGCTCGCCACCGGCCAGGCGCTCGATGGCGCGCTGCGCGACGGTCCGGCGACGCTCGTCGCGCCGGATCACCCCGCCGGCGCGGCGCTCCTGCGGCACAGCGGCGGCGCCGGCGCCGTACTCGTGCCGCTGCACTGGCACGGCCGCCATTTCGGCGCGCTCGCGGCGGTGACGCGCGCCGCGCATCCGTTCGACGCCGAACAGATCGCGTTCTGTCATGCGACGGCGCAGCAGATCGGCGCCGCGCTCGATGCCGCCGACCTGCGCCGCATCGAACGCGACGAGGCGCAGGTCAGCGCGGCGCTGGCGCGCGTCGGCCAGGAGCTCATCGCCTGGGCGGACCTGCCGATGCTGCTCGGAACGCTCTGCCGGGTAACCGCCGAGACGCTCGGCTGCGACGTCGCCTACACGGTGCTGCGCACCGACGCGGGCGAGAGCTTCCAGCCGGTCGCCATGTACGGCGAGACGGCGGAACGCTGGGAGACGCTGCGCGCCATCCATCTGCCCGCCGAGCTGATCAGCGCGCTGTTCGCGCGCGCCGGGCGCGACGACCTCTTCGCCATGCGCCGCGGCGAGCACACGGACATCGTTCCCGCCGAGCTCACCGCGCTCTACGACCTCTCGGCGAGCATCCTCGTCCCGGTGCGGCGCGGCGGCCGCATCGTCGGGCTGCAGGGCGCCGGCCACCGCGCACCCGGCGCGCGCTTCACGCCGCGCGACGAACGGATCGCGCGCGGCATCGCGCAGATTGCGGCGCTGGCGATCCACAATGCCGGCCTCGTCGGCCAGCTCGAGCAGGCGAGCCGGCTGAAATCGGACTTCCTCGCGACGATGTCGCACGAGCTGCGTACGCCGCTGAACGTCATCATCGGCTACACGGAGCTGCTGCTCGACGAGGTGTTCGGCTCGCTCGCTCCCGAGCAGGCCGCCAGCCTCGACCGCATCGGCACCAGCGCGCGCGAGCTGCTCGAGCTGATCAATGCGACGCTCGACATCAGCCGGCTCGAGACCGGCCGCGCGGCGCTGTCCCTCGAGGAGCTCGATCCGCTCGCGCTGCTGCGCGAGATCGAGGATGAGACGGCGGCGGTGCGCGACAAGCCGGGCGTGGCCTGGTGCTGGCGGGTGCCCGAGGTGCTGCCGCCGCTCTACAGCGACGCGGTGAAGCTGAAGGTCGTGGTGAAGAACCTGATCACCAACGCGTTCAAGTTCACCGAGGCGGGCAGCGTCACGATGCGGGCCGCCGCGGCCGACGGCTGGCTGCAGGTCAGCGTCGCCGATACCGGCATCGGCATGAGCCCGGAGACACAGGCGGTGGTCTTCGAGCCGTTCCGCCAGGGCGACAGCTCGACGACGCGCCGGCACGGCGGCGTCGGCCTCGGGCTCTACATCGTCTCCCGCCTGCTCGACCTGCTCGGCGGCCGTGTCGAGCTCGACAGCACGCCCGGCGAGGGCTCGACCTTCCGCGTCTGGGTGCCGCTCGAAGCCCTGCGTCAGCTGCGCCCGCGCTGAGCGCGCCGCCTCACCGCTCGCCGAGCGGAACGCTGAACCAGAACGTCGAGCCGCGTCCCGGCGTGCTCTTGACGCCGATCGTGCCGCCCATCTGTTCGACCAGGCGGCGGCAGATCGCCAGCCCGAGGCCCGTGCCGGCATGCGAGGTGGTGGTCGCCGACGCCTGCACGAACGGCTGGAACAACCGCGGCAGCTCGCGCGGATCGATGCCGATGCCGGTATCGGCGACCTCGAACCGCAGCCCGGTCGCGAGCGCGTCGAGGCGCACGGCGATGGTGCCGGCGGCGGTGAACTTCACGGCGTTGCCGGCGAGGTTGCCGAGCACCTGCGCGAGCCGGTCGGCGTCGCCGTGGATCGTGTCGGCGAGCGCCTCGTCCACCGTGACGCGCAGCGCCACGCCCTTTTCCGCCGCCGTGGCGGCGTGCGGCTCGAGCACCTGATCGAGCCACGGGCGCAGCGCGAAGCGCCGCGGCCGCAGCGCGACGACACCGGCGTCGATCTTCGAGAAGTCGAGCAGGTCGGTGATCAGCGCGTTGAGCTGTCCCGCCGAGCGCTTGATCGTCTGCACGAAGTCGCGCTGCTCGTCGGTGACCGCAACGTCGAGCGCCATGTCGGCCATGCCGAAGATGATGTTCACCGGCGTGCGCAGGTCGTGGCTGACGCTGGCGACGAAGTCGCGCCGCGCCCGGCTCGCCGCCTCGGCGGCCTCCTTCGCCCGCTTGAGCTGATCGCGGGCCACGAACAGGTGGTAGCGCGAGCGGTCGGTGATCAGCGCGGCGGCGACCGACAGCCCGCCGAGCGACACCATGCCGGAGACGAGAATGCCGCTGCTCACCGACGCGTCGACGGTCGTCAGCAGGCCGACGACGAGCCCGAGGCAGCCGGCGACGGCGACGACGAGCTGCGGCCAGGGTCCCCACGGGAAGGCGGTGAGAAAGCCGATGACGAGATAGAGGTTGCCGAGCGCCAGCACCTCGGCCTCGCCACGCGTAACGACGTGATAGGTCGTCGTGTTGGCGATCAGCGCCACGCCGAGCAGCGTCGTCACCGCCAGGCTGCGCCGCGGTGACACGGTCGGCGCGCTCGTCAGCAGCAGCGCGATCGTGCACCAGGCGGCGCCGAGGAGATAGATGAGGACGTACGGCAGCAGCCGCCCGGGCGATTGCTGCACCTCGAACAGCGCCACGGCGGCGTAGGTGAGCAGGAAGACGATCACCGCCCAGCGCAGCTGGTCGCACACCGTGGCCGCCGTCTCGCGCGCATAGCGCGCGCGCAGATCGTCGTCCGCCGCCGCCGCCAGGACGGGCGGGCGGCGCCGCGGTCCGCTGCGTCGCGCCACGGCCGGCGTGGCATCGACTGCCGGGACAGGCTCGAGTTGCAGGGACGCTTCAGCCATCTCGCGACATCCATCACGCGCCGCCGACGGCGCGATGTGAACGCGCGACGATACCACGCAGCCCGGACACCCGATATCGCGATTTGCCCCGCCCGCGACCCGCCGGGGATGGGCAACGGCCGCAGTCGCATGCGAGGATGCGCCATGGGGAAACTGCACGACGCGATCGACGACGCGCTCGCCGCCTTCCTGCGGGCGCAGCACCTCTTCTTCGTGGCGACCGCGCCGTCCGCTGGCGCCGGCCACGTGAACCTGTCTCCCAAGGGGCTCGACAGCTTCCGCATCCTCGATCCGCAGACCGTGGCGTACCTCGACCTGACCGGCAGCGGCGTCGAGACCATCGCCCACCTGCGCGACAACGGGCGCATCACGCTGATGTTCTGCGCGTTCGACGGGCCGCCGAAGATCGTTCGCCTGTACGGGCGCGGCGTGGTCGTGCGCCGCGAGGACGCGGCGTTCGACGCGCTGGCGGCGGCCTTCCCCGCCCTGCCCGGCGCGCGCGCGGTGATCCGCGTGCACATCGAGCGCATCGCCGATTCGTGCGGCTACGCGGTGCCGACGTACCAGTACGTCGGCGAGCGCCGTCAGCTCGCCGACTGGGCGGCGCGCAAGGGTCCCGACGGCCTCGCCACCTACCGCCGCGAGAAGAACGCCCGCAGCATCGACGACCTGCCGGGGTACTGAGGGAGAAACGGCGTGCGGAGGTGCCGAAGTGCGGAGGTGCGGAGGTGGAGTTTCATCGTGAGGTGCCTCCGCACCTCCGCACGCTTCTCAAACCAGATCGACCACCACCTTGAGCACGCCCGGTTCGGCGGCGAGGCGCAACGCCTCCGCTGCAGCGGCGAGCGGGCGGCGGGCGCTGATCAGCGGCAGGACGTCGACGGCACCGCGCGCCAGCGCGTCGAGCGCCGGTGCGAACGGGCCGCAGCGCGACCCGACGATCGTGATCTCGTGGATCACCACCGGCGCGAGGTCGACCGGCACGCCGTGCGCGACAGTCGTCTTCAGCACCAGCGTGCCGCGCGGGCGGGTGGCGGCGACGGCGAGTGCGAACCCCGCGGCACTGCCCGTCGCCTCGACGACGACGTCGGCCTGGGCGCGATCCCAGTCGTCGAGCAGCACCGTGGCAATGCCGCGCCGCGCGAGCAGCGCGAGCTTCGCCGGATGGCGGCCGACGGCGCGCACGCGGGCGCCCGCCTGGGCGAGCACCTGCGCCACCAGCAGCCCGAGCTTGCCGTCGCCGAGCACGACGCACTCGGCCGCGGCAGCCTGCGGCACCTGCTCGAGAATCTCGAACGCCGCCGCCAGCGGCTCAGCGAAGACCGCCGCGTCGTCCGCTACCGCGTCGGGAACCGCATGCAGGTTGGCCACCGGCACCGCGACGTACTCGGCACAGGCGCCGTCCGCCCCGGCGATGCCCATCACCGTGCGCGTCGGGCAGTGCCGGCCGAGGCCGCGCGCACACCACGCACAGCGGCCGCAGGCAAAGTTGATCTCGCCGACCACGCGCCGCCCGCTCCAGTCGCCGGGGCCGTCGGCGACGACGCCGACGAACTCGTGCCCGAGCACACCGCGAAACCCCATGTAGCCGCGCACGAGCTCGAGATCGGTGTTGCAGATCCCGGCGCGCGTGACGCGCACCACCGCGCTGTCCGCCGTCGCGCGCGGCTCCGGCCGCTCGACCACCGCGACGCCATCCTCGGCCAGCTGCAGCGCGCGCATGCCCGCCGGCTAGAGCGACACCGCCGGGAACGCAAGTCATGCGCCCGATGAAACGGCTGGTCCGACCTTGCTCCTGATGCGTTCCTGCCTTCGACACGCGCTGGGGGGCCGTGCTTCTGCACGGCCGCGGACGCGCGTTGCCTCATGCGAAAGGGAACGTCCGTCCGCGGCGCGGCGGGAGCCGCGCCCTCCAACGCGTATGGGGATGGTACGCGGTGGGTCCGAGGTAACGGGCTGCCTGCAAGGACGCGCTGGGGGGCCGTGCTTCTGCACGGCCGCGGACGCGCGTTGCCTCATGCGAAAGGGAACGT
>CBFGUK010000194.1:0-7862 GCA_965651925.1 uncultured bacterium
TGAACGTGCTCTCCGTGGGTGCCGCGGACTGCACAGCCACCGGCTGGCAGCGCGCGTCGTACAGTTGCGTTGGTCCTGGACGATGTCCGGGAGTCGTGAAGCCGGACGGCATCGCGTTTGGTGGCTCGCCCCTTGAGCAATTCGGAGTTCTGGCTTCGAATCTCGCCGGCTGCCACGAGTCCGGCACCAGCTACGCGGCCCCATACGCGTTGCGCTCGGCTGCGGCAGTGCGTGCTCAGCTCGGTGAGCGCTTGTCGCCGCTCGCGATCCGCGCTCTGCTCCTCCATCGTGCTGAAATCGAGGATTGCCACGACTGGAAAGAGGTGGGCTGGGGCAGATTCGAGTCCGACCCCTTGCGTCTGATTACGTGCGACGACGACGAAGCGCTCGTTGTGTTCCAAGGCGAGTTACCCGTAGGCGAGCACCTGCGGGCGCCGATCCCGATGCCCCAGGCGCCGCTAACCGGGGACGTAACTATTTCCGCCACGCTGGTCATCGCACCGGAGGTCGATCCTGAGCACCCGAGCGCGTACACGCGTAGCGGTCTGGAGGTCGCCTTCAGGCCGCATAGCGAGAAGCACGGCAAGCGACCCGATGGTACGGCGGGCCAGCACGCGAAGACGCGTCCGTTTTTCTCGGGGGCGTTGCTCTACGGCCAGTCCGAAGCGGTACTTCGCGAGGACGGGCACAAGTGGGAACCGTGCCTGCGGAGCCAAGCAACATTCCGCGCAAGCTCTCTCTCGGCGCCGCTATTCGACATCTACTACCACCATCGTCAGAGCGGCATGAAAACGACGGCGCCCCAACCAATTCCGTACGCATTCATTGTGGGGATAAAAGCGCCTAAGATGGCGGATCTGTACGGTCGTGTCGTGCGAGCGTATGCGAACCTCCTCGTCCCGATCCAGCCGCTAACGCGCATTCAGGTGCGCACGTAGGGTGGGGCCCGCTCCGTTTCGCTAGCGCGCTACCGCGCGGCGGCGGTGCCGCGTCATTCGGCGGGCGGACCCGTCGGCGTAGCCGCGCCGCGGCGCGCCTGGAGCCAGGGGTAGGTTCGGTAGGCGGAGACGGCGGCGTTGCCGAGCGTGCCCACCAAGGCCTCGGTGGACAGGTCAAAACCGGCCAGTCGCAGCCGGGCAACAATCGGCGACGGCTACCGCAGGCCCGGTGCTTCGTGGCCGCTGGCGGCGACGTATTCGAGGTAGCCGCCGGGGTAGGGGATGGGGCCGGTGGGGGTGAGCTCGAGGATGCGGTTGGAGAGCTGGGCGAGGAAGCGGCGGTCGTGTGAGACGAACAGCATGGTGCCGTCGTAGTCGGCGAGGGCGCGCACGAGCATGTCCTTGGTCGCCATGTCGAGGTGGTTGGTCGGCTCGTCGAGGACGAGGAAGTTCGGGCGGTCGTAGAGGATGCGGGCGATCACCAGGCGCGCCTTCTCGCCGCCGGAGAGGATGCGGCAGGTCTTGTCGACCTCGTCGCCCGAGAAGCCGAAGCAGCCGGCGAGCGCGCGCAGTGAGCCGCCGCTGGCGAGCGGGAAGGCGTGCTCGAGGGTCTGCAGCACGGTGAGCTTCGGGTCGAGCACCTCCATCGCGTGCTGGGCGAAGTAGCCGAGCCGCACGCCGGCGCCGAGCGTGACGGTGCCGTTGTCGGGCGCGCTCTCGCCGGCGACGAGCTTGAGCAGCGTCGACTTGCCGGCGCCGTTGACGCCCATCACCGCCCAGCGCTCGCGGCGCCGGATGAGCAGGTCGAGGCCGTCGTAGATCACCGTGTCGCCGTAGCGCTTGCCGACCGCGCTGCACTTCACCACGTCCTCGCCCGAGCGCGGGCACGGCGGGAAGTTGAAGATCAGCGTGCTGCGCCGCTTCGGCGGCTCGAGCTTCTCGATCTTGTCGAGCTGCTTGACGCGCGACTGCACCTGCGACGCCTTGGCGGCCTGCGCCTTGAAGCGCTCGATGAAGCGCATCTCCTTGGCGAGCTTCGCCTGCTGGCGCTGATACGCGGCCTCGGCCTGCGCCTCGCTCTGCGCGCGCTGGGCCTCGTAGAAGTCGTAGTTGCCGGAGTAGCTGGTGAGCTCGCCGCCGTCGATCTCGACGATGCGGTTCACGACGCGGTTCATGAATTCGCGGTCGTGCGAGGTCATCAGCAGCGCGCCATCGAAATCGGCGAGGAAGCGCTCGAGCCAGATCAGCGACTCGATGTCGAGATGGTTCGACGGTTCGTCGAGCAGCATGGCGCCCGGCCGCATCAGGAGGATGCGCGCCAGCGCGGCGCGCATCTTCCAGCCGCCCGAGAGCCGGCCGGCGTCGCCGTCCATCATCTCCTGGCTGAAGCCGAGCCCGGCGAGGATCTCGCGCGCCCGCGCCTCGAGGGCATAGCCGTCCAGGGCCTCGAACCGCGCCTGCGCGTCGCCGAAACGCTCGATCAGCGCGTCCATTTCGTCGGCGCGCGCCGGATCGGCCATCGCGTGCGTCAGCTCGGCGAGCTCGGCGGCGACCTCCGACACCGGGCCGACGCCGTTCATCACCTCGGCGACCACCGGGTGTCCGGCCATCTCGCCGACGTCCTGGTTGAAGTAGCCGATGGTGACGCCGCGATCGATCGAGATCTGGCCGTCGTCGGGCTGCTCCTCGCCGGTGATGAGGCGGAAGACGGTCGATTTGCCGGCGCCGTTCGGGCCCACCAGCCCGACCTTCTCGCCGCGGTGGATCGCCGCCGCCGCCTCGACGAAGAGGATCTGCTTGCCGTGCTGCTTGCTGACCTGATCGAGCCGGATCATGAACCGGCATACGTAGCGTGAATCGTCTCGCGAGGCAGCGACCCCGTGGTGCGCGCGTTTCAGGAACCGCCAGGACGCCACGGGCGCCAAGACCGGATAGAGGCCCGTTCGGCGGGTCTCTCACTCAGGGCTTGGCGATCTTGGCGTCTGGGCGGTCTCTTCGGCTACTCGAATGCGATCAGCAGCGCGCTGACGTCGTAGAACGGGGCGGTGTGGTTGCCGCCGTCGTAGTCGCAGCCGGTGCCGAGCGTGCAGCCGGTGCAGACCGGGGCATCGGGTCGGCACGTGTTCTCGTACGCCTCGACGTCGTAGGCGACGTTCACGGTCGCATCGCCGGGCAGCGGCACCGCGAACGTCCAGTCATGCGTGACGGCGCCGGGGCACCATCCGGCGCGCGAGTACTGGTACGTGCCGGTCTGGCCGGGCGCGGCGGTGCTGGCGCAGTCGCTCCGCCAGATCGTCTGCGCGTTCGGCGCGCCGTCGACCGTGAACGTGTGCTCGCGCGCGCAGAATTCGGCGCAGTTGTCGGCATTGCCCTGACCATGGCCGGTCACGAAGGTGCGCAGCTCGAGCGCTGACGCCCCGGGAGGAACGCTGACGGCTGTGGCCGCGATCTGAGTGGCGATGGGGAGGGCCGGATCGCCGTAGGCCACCTGTTGCAGCGCGTACACCGGAACCGCTGCGATGGCGCGGCGTGCCGGCGTGCCGGGCGTGGGCGTGAACGACACATCGACGAGCCAGCCGTCGCCGTACGGTGACCCCGGTCCGACGAAGGTGTCGATGAAGACGCGAAGGGTGCGCGTGCCGTGCAGCAGGGGCCGCAGGTCGGTGACATCGACCTCCCAGCTGGCGTCGACGCCAAACGGCGTCGTGAAACGGGAGATCTCGATCGGCACCTCGCCGGCGCCGGGATCGTCGACGACCAGGACGGAGCCGCGGCGCGCGAAGGCGTCGCAGCCGCCCGCAGGACAGCGCAGCGCAAAGTGCATGACCACGCTGCTGTACGCGGTGTCGAGTGCGGGAAAGGGCACGGTGACGTCGACGCTGCGGCGGTCAACGTCCGAGAAGTAGAGGTGTTCGCCGGCCATGGCGACGATGGTCGGGCTGGGCAACGCGTCAGACGCGCACTGGGCCGCGTCGCGGATCAACGCGCATCCGGTCGGGGGACAGGCCGAGCCGTATTTCGCTTCGACGGCCGCGCACTTCTGATCGTACTTTTGTTCGCACGTCGACAGATCGAGCGGGGTCTGTTTGAGGAGCGCCTTTGCTTCCGCCTTGAGCGTGCAGCTCGCGTACTTGGCGGCCAGCTTGAGGCGCGCCGCCTCGCACTTGACGGCAGCGGTGGGCGCCGCCTGCGCGAGATCGGTCACACAGGCGAGAAGTGCCGCGGCAGCGGCAAGCGTGATGCAGCGGTGAAGAGGCATGGAACTCCTTTCGCTGGGGTCTGCTTGTGTTGGGTCGAGGTTGGAGGCGATCAATCGGCCGCGAAGACGCGAAGGGCGCGAAGTCCGGAAGAAGGAGCCGTTCAGACCAGGACGCGGTCGTACACGCCGCGGATGGCGGCGGTGTGGCGGCGGTAGTCTTCGAGGAGGGCGCGGCGGGCGCCGCCGGCGCGTTGGGGGGACTGGTAGCCGAGGCGGATGGCGAGGGTGTCGAGGTCGCCGCGTTCCTCGTCGAGGTCGGAGATCGAGCGGTTCTCGACGATGCGCAGGCGGCTCGACAGGCGGGAGAGGAACGCCCAGCCGCGCTGCAGCGTGCGCGCGTCGTCGGGGTCGAGGAGGTCGAAGCGCGCCAGGCGGTCGAGCTGCACGACGGTGCGGTCGACGGCGAGCAGCTCGGGGTGCGCGGGGCCGTGGCGCAGCTGCAGGAACTGCACGATGCTCTCGATGTCGAGGAGCCCGCCGCGGCCGAGCTTGAAGTCGCGGCGCCGGCCGGTCTCCTGCGCGAGCTCGGCCTCCATGCGGTCGCGGATGCGGCGGATCTCGGCGGCCGCGCCCGCGGGCAGCGGCCGGACGAGGATCGCGCGGCGCAGCGCCTCGAACGCCGCGCCGAGCGCCGCGTCGCCGGCGATCGGCCGCGCGCGCAGCAGCGCCTGGCGCTCCCACACCGCGGCGCGTTCGGCGTGGTACGCGGCGAAGCTGGCGCGCGCGGTGACCAGCAGGCCCTGGTTGCCCGACGGCCGCAGGCGCGCGTCGATCTGGTAGCACCAGCCGTCGCGCGTGCGTGTCTGCAGCGCCCAGATGAGCTTCTGCGCAAGCCGCACCGAGTATTCCTGCGCCTCGAGCAGCAGGACGTCGTCGGCCGCGTCGAGGTCGTAGAGGAAGATCACGTCGAGATCGCTGCCGTAGGTGAGCTCGCGGCTCGCGAGCTTGCCCATGCCGACGACGAGGAACTGCGGATCGGCGGCGGGGCGTGCCTGACGGCGGGCGAGCTCGCGCTGGGCGATCGCGAGCGCGCCTTCGACGCACACCTCGGCGAGCTCGGTGAGCCCGGCCTCGGCCTCGGCGGGCGTGATCTCCTCGCCGAGATCGAGCAGGCCGATGTTGACGTGCTCGCGATGATGGAACTGGCGCAGCGCGTCGAGGTCGGCCTCGGGATCGTCCCCCGCGCCGGCCGCCGCGGCGGCGTCGGCGCGCAGGCGGGCGAGCGCCTCGCGCAGCTGATCGCGCGACAGCACGAGCACGGTGGGATCGCTGAAGATCGGCTCGATCAGCCGCGGGTGCGAGGCCATGTAACCCGACAGGTACTGCGAGGAGGCGAACAGCGCCGCGAGGCGGTCGACGAGCTCCGGGCGGTCGAGCAGCAGCCCGTAGTAGAAGCTGCGCGCGCCGACGCCGCGGATGAAGCGGTCGAGATTGCTCATCGCCCGCTCGGCGTCCGGCGAGGCCTCGATGGCGCGCGCGAAGTGCGCCGCGAGCTGCTCGATCTGCGTGCGCGTGCCGGGCTGCGCGACGAGCTGCGGCACGTTGCGCTGGAAGAGATCGAGCAGCCGCGCCGTGCCTTCCTCGGCGAACAGGTCGGCAAAGATCTCGCGGATCTCGAAGCGGTGCGCCTCGAGGGTGAGCAGGAACGGCGCGGTCGGATCGTCGCCGGCAAAGCCCATGGCGCGCGCCAGCGCCTCGCGCGCCGCCGCGTCCTCGGGCAGGCGGTGCAGCTGGCGTTCGCCGACCATCTGGATGCGGTTCTCGGCGCGGCGCAGGAACGTGTAGGCGTGGCGGAGCTGCTCGGCGTGCCGTGCCGGCAGCACGCCGACCGCGGCGAGCGCGGCGATGGCGCGCTGCGTCGAGCGCTCGCGCGTCTCGGGCACGCGCCCGCCGTGCAGGAGCTGCAGCGCCTGGGCGACGAACTCGATGTCGCGGATGCCGCCGCTGCCGACCTTGACGTTGAACGTGCCGCCGGAGCGGCCGACCTCCTGCTCGACGCGCTCCTTCATGGCGCGGATCGCGGCGACGCCGGCGAAGTCCATCGTCGAGCGGTAGATCATCGGGCCGAGATCGCGCACGACGCGCCAGCCGAACGTGAGGTCGCCGGCGACCGGCCGCGCCTTCATGAACGCCGCCTTCTCCCACGTCGCCGCCCACGCGTCGTAGTAGTCGAACAGCATGTCGCTCGGCACGACGAGCGGTCCGGCCTGGCCTTCCGGGCGCAGGTCGAGGTCGATGCGGTAGAGGAAGCCGTCGGCGGTGGCGGCGCTGACCAGCCGCGTCAGCTCGCGCACGACGCGGCCGTAGTACTCGTCGGGACTCAGCCCCGCCGGCCCGTCCTCGACGGCGACGCTCTCGCGCACGTAGATCAGGTCGACGTCGGAGGAGTAGTTGAGCTCCTCGCCGCCGAGCTTGCCCATGCCGAGCACGGTGAAGCGCGGTGTGACCGGCGCGCCGTCGGCGCCGCGCCACTCGGGCGGGCCGCTGCGTGCGACCTCGCGCGCCAGCGCAAGGCCGAGCGCGGCGTCGAGCAGCGCGTCGGCGAGGTGCGAGAGCTCGCGCAGCACCGCCTCGGTCGCGGCGCTGTCGCCGGGCGGCGCCCACAGATCGCGCGCCGTGAGGCGCGCGAGCTCGTAGTACTTGAAGCGGCGCAGCGCCGCCGCGGGATCGGCGCCGTCGCGCGCCAGCGCCGCGGCGAGGCGCGCGCGGAACACGTCCGCGGGGCGCGGCGCGGCGAGATCGTCCGCGGCGAGCCGCGCCAGCCAGTCGGGATGGCGGACGAGGTGCGGGACGAGAAACGGCGCCGCGCCGGCGAGTGTCGCGGCGAGGTGCACCGCCGTCTCGCCGTGCGCCGCCCACGCCGGGCGCAGCGCGTCGGCGGTGGCGTGCAGCAGGTCGGGGACGAGGCGCGCCGCGGCGGCGACGTCGGCCGCCGCGCCGATGTGCCGCCCGAGCCGCGCCGCGAGATCCGGCAGCGCGAGCGTGCGTTCGAGCTCGGGGGCGTCGATCATGGCTTACACGCCGGGGCTCAACGCGAAGACGCGAAGACGCGGAGACGATCCGATGGCTTCGCGGCTCCGCGTCTTCGCGTTGAGTGGGTCACGCCGTGGCGAGCAGGCTGCGGGCGATCGCCGACACCTGGATCTCGTCGGTGCCGGCGTAGATCTGCAGCACCTTCGCGTCGCGGCAGAGCTGCTCGACGCGGAACTCGGCCATGTAGCCGTTGCCGCCGAAGAGCTGCACGGCCTCGAGGCAGACCTCCATGCACGCCTGCGCCGAGTAGAGCTTCATCGCCGACGCCTCGGAAAACGGCAGGCTCTTGCCCTGCTGCGCGAGCTCGATCAGGCGGAAGACGAGGTTCTGGATGTTCATGCGCGCGACTTCCATCTTCGCCAGCTTGAGCTGGATCAGCTGGAACTCGCCGATCGGCTTGCCGAACGCGACGCGCGTGCGCGCGTAGTCGATGCACAGCGCCAGGCACTCCTCGATGATGCCGAGCGCCATCGCGGCGACGCCGCTGCGCTCCATCGAGAACGTGTCCTTGGCGCCCGAGCGCGCCGGCGCGTCCTCGGTCTCGCCGATCAGGCGCTCGCGGCCGACGCGCACGTCCTCGAGGAACAGCTCGCCGGTCGGCGAGGAGTGCATGCCCATCTTGCGCAGCGGCT
>CBFGUK010000195.1:0-7861 GCA_965651925.1 uncultured bacterium
CAGCCTGAACGTGCCATCGCGCCGCCGCTATGGCGCCGCCGCGGAGTGCCGCATATGATCCGGCGTTACGGATCGAAACGCGTCCGGGCGGGGTGCGAGGAGCCGGAGAATGCCGGAAGCGACGCAGGCACGACGAGGAGAGGCGCCCGACCGGGCCGGCGGCGCCGCGGCGGAAGACACGCAGCCCTGGTACCGGCTCGACGCCGCGGAGGTGCTGCGCCGGCTGGCGAGCAGCGCGCAGGGACTCTCCGCCAGCGAGGCGCAGCGGCGCCTGGCGGAGGTCGGACCGAACGAGCTGCAGCAGGTGGCGCGCACCTCGGCGTGGCACACGCTCGCGGCGCAGTTCCAGAACGTCCTGATCGTCATCCTGCTGGTCGCCACCGCGCTCTCCGGTCTGCTCGGGCACGGCCTCGAGGCGGTGGTCATCGCCGTCATCGTGCTGTTCGCGGTGCTGCTCGGCTTCATCCAGGAGTACCGCGCCGAGCGCGCGCTCGACGCGCTGCGCGCCATGGCGGCACCGGTGGCGCACGCCCTGCGCGACGGCGTCGAGGTGCAGGTGCCGGCGCGCGAGCTCGTGCCCGGCGACGTCATCGTGCTGCACGCCGGCGATCGCGTGCCGGCCGATGCGCGGCTGCTGCTGGCGGCGAACCTCGCCGTCGACGAGGCGGCACTGACCGGCGAGTCCGAGGCGGTGCAGAAGCAGACGGCGCCGCTCGCGGGCGAGCTCGGCGTCGGCGACCGCATCAACATGGTGCACTCCGGCACGCTGGTCACCTACGGCCGCGGCCAGGCGGTGGTGGTCGCCACCGGCATGGCGACCGAGTTCGGCCACATCAGCTCGCTCGTGCAGACCGTCGAGGCCGGGCGCACGCCGCTGCAGGAGAACCTCGACCGCCTCGGGGCGACGCTCGGCAAGGCGGCGCTCGCCGTCGTCGCGGTGATCGTCGCCGCCGGCCTGTGGCGCGGGCTGCCGCCGCTCGACATGTTCATCTTCGGCATTGCGCTCGCCGTCGCGGTGGTGCCCGAGGCGCTGCCGGCGGTGGTGACGATCTCGCTCGCCATCGGCGTGCGGCGCATGGTGCGCCGGCAGGCGCTCGTGCGCCGCCTGCCGGTGGTCGAGACGCTCGGCAGCACGTCGGTGATCTGCACCGACAAGACCGGCACGCTGACGCGCAACGAGATGACCGTGCGCCGCATCCTCACCGCCGACGGGTTCGTCGAGGTGAGCGGCGTCGGCTACGAGCCGTGCGGCGAGTTCCGCTGTGACGGCGCCGCCAGCGCCCCGCCGGCGGCGGTATGCGAGGCGCTGCGGGCGGCGGTGCTCGCCTCCGATGCCTGCGTCCGCCAGGTCGACGGCCAGTGGCACGTCGAGGGCGATCCGACCGAGGGGGCGCTGATCGTCGCCGCGGCAAAGGCCGGGCTCGCGCAGGACGCGCTGAACGCGCGCTACCCGCGCGTCGACGAGGTGCCGTTCAGTTCCGAGCGGCGGCGCATGACGACGCTGCATCGCGCCGCCGACGGCGGCGAGGGGGCGATGATCGCCTGCTCGAAGGGCTCGGCGGACGTGATCATGCCCTCATGCACGCGCCAGCTGCGCGGCGGCGTCGAGGTGCCGCTGACCGATGCCGATCGCGAACGCCTGCGCGACGCGGAACGCGACCTCGCCAGCGAGGGGCTGCGCGTGCTCGCGGTGGCGCGCACGCGCACGGACACGGCCGCGGACGGCGAGGACGCCATGACGTTCCTCGCGCTGCTGGCGATGATGGATCCGCCGCGCAGCGAGGCGAAGGCGGCGGTGCACACCTGCTGGGAGGCCGGCATCACGCCGGTGATGATCACCGGCGATCATCCGCTCACCGCGCGCGCGATCGCCGCCGAGCTCGGCCTGCTCGACGGCCGCCGCGTGGTCACCGGCGCCGAGCTCGCGGCGCTCGACGACGAGGCGCTGCGCGATGCGGTCGCCGAGATCGGTGCGTACGCGCGCGTCTCGCCGGCCGACAAGCTGCGCGTCGTCGATGCCTGGCAGGCGCGTGGCGCGGTGGTGGCGATGACCGGCGACGGCGTCAACGACGCCCCGGCGCTCAAGAAGGCCGACGTCGGCATCGCCATGGGCATCACCGGCACCGACGTGAGCAAGGAGGCGTCGGGCGTGACGCTGCTCGACGACAACTTCGCGACCATCGTCGCGGCCGTCGACGAAGGCCGCATCGTCTTCAGCAACATCACGAAGTACCTGACCTTCCTTTTGTCCTCGAACGTCGGCGAGATCCTGCTCATGGCCAGCGCCGCGCTCGCCGGCCTGCCGATGCCGCTCTCCGCGGTGCAGATCCTGTACGTCAACCTCGCCACCGACGGCCTGCCGGCGCTCGCCCTCGCGGTCGATCCGCCCGAGCCCGACCTGATGCGCCGGAAGCCGCGCGATCCGCGCCAGGGCATCTTCACCCGGCCGCTGCTCGTGCTGCTGATCACCGGCGGCATCTGGTCGGCGATCGTCAACCTCGGCCTGTTCGTCTGGCTGCTCGAGCACGGCCGGCCGCTCGGCGAGGCCATGGCCATGACGTTCGTCTCGCTGACCGTCATCCAGTTCTTCAAGGCGTACAACTACCGCTCCGACCGCTATTCGGTGCTGCGCCGGCCGTTCGCCAACCGCTGGCTCAACCTCGCCGTGCTCTGGGAGCTGGCGTTGCTGTCGGCGGTGATCTACGTGCCGTTCCTGCAGGGGCCGTTCGGCACGTTCGACTTCCACTGGGAGGACTGGGCGCTGCCGGTGGCGCTGGCATCGACGATCGTGCCGGTGCTGGAGGTCGTGAAGTGGCTCGAGCGGCGCGGCGTGTTCGGCGCGCTGCGCTGAGCGGGGCGGCGCGGGCGCGCCACGCGAGGTGAGGACGGATGCTGGCGATCATGCGCGAGAGGCTCGGCGAGGTGCTGCGGGCGGTGGCACCGCTGTTCCTGGTCGTGGTGGTGCTGCAGCTGCTGCTCGTGCACGCGCCCGCGGCGCTGTTCGTGCAGTTCGTCGCCGGCGCGGCGCTCGCCGCCCTCGGCATGCTGCTGCTGTTCGCCGGCATCGACATGGGCGTCCTGCCGATGGGGCAGTTCATCGGTGCCGCGCTGCCGCGCCGGCGCTCGCTCACGCTCATCCTCGCGGTCGCCTTCGCGCTCGGCTTCGCCACCACCGTCGCCGAGCCCGACGTGCTGGTCCTCGCCGGCCAGGTCGAGGTGATTTCCGCCGGTGCGCTGGCGGCGTCCCGGCTGATCATGCTCGCCGCCGGGGGTGTCGGCCTGTTCGTCGCGCTCGCGCTGCTGCGCGTCGTCCTCGGCTTCTCGCTCATCACGCTGCTCGCGCTGCTCTACGCGCTGATGCTCGTCCTCTCCGTCCTCGCGCCGGCGGAGATGGTGCCGCTCGCCTACGACGCCGGCAGCGTCACCACCGGCGTGCTCTCGGCGCCGGTGATCCTCGCGCTCGCCGCCGGCTTCATCTCGGTGCTGGCGCAGCGCTCGGCGGTCTCCGACGGCTTCGGCCTGCTCGGGCTCGCCTCGATCGGCCCGATCGTCGTCGTGCTGCTCGCGGGTCTGCTGCAGTGACCGTGCCGGCGCTGCTCGACGAGATCGTCGCCACGGCGCGCGGCGTGCTGCTCGCGGTCGCGCCGCTGGCGCTGCTCTTCGCCGCCTTCCAGGTCTTCGTCCTGCGCCTGCCGCGGCGCGAGGTGGCGCGCATCGTCACCGGCACGTTCATCGCTTCGCTCGGCCTCTTCCTGTTCCTCATGGGCGTCGCCGTCGGCTTCCTGCCGTTCGGGCGCGCGATCGGCGAGGCGATCGGCGGCCTGTCGCCGAAGTGGCTCCTCGCGCCGTTCGGCCTGCTGCTCGGCTTCGTCACCACCTGGGGCGAGCCGGCGGTGCGCATCCTCGCCAACCAGGTCGAGGACGCCTCGGCGGGCTCGATCCGGAGTCTGCTTGTGCTGTGGACGATCTGCATCGGCGTGGCGCTCGCCGTCGGGCTCGGCCTGTTCCGCATCGGCTACGGGGTGCCCCTGTTATGGCTGCTGATGCCGGGGTATGGAGTCGCCATTGCCGTCATGACGCGGAGCGACCGGGGATTCGTGGCCATAGCGATCGATGCCGGGGGCGTCGCCACCGGACCGCTCGCGAACACCTTCCTGCTCGCCCTGGCGTTCGGTGCCTCGACGGCCGCCGGCGATGCGGATCCGCTGGTGCACGGCCTCGGGCTGGTGTCGCTCATCGCGCTGGCGCCGGTGCTGTCGCTCATGCTGCTCGGACTGCTCGTGCAACGCCACACGGCGCAGCAGGAATAAGGAGGCGGGAACGATGACCCAGACGGCCCTGATCGTCACCATCGTGCGCAAGGGATGGGGCAGCACGGTCCTCGAGGCGTCGGTGAAGGCCGGCGCGCGCGGCGGCACGGTGCTCTTCGGCCGCGGCGCAGGGATCAACGAGCAGCAGAAGATCTTCGGCATGTCGATCGAGCCCGAGAAGGAGATCGTGCTGACCGTCACCTATGCCGACCAGGTCGAGCCGATCCTCGCCGAAATCGTCCGTGCCGCCGAGCTGAACGAGACCGGCAAGGGTATCGCGTTCGTCCTGCCGGTCGAGCGCGTCGTCGGCGTGGCGCATTTCATGACGGCGTGAAGAGGCGCTTTAGACTGTCACGCTGTCAGGCTGTCAGGGGACGACCCGTGCTGCCCCCTAACGTAACAGCCTTGGCCGCCGATCGCGCGGGCGCCGCCCGGCCGCCATCCGTACCGCGTCACGCGCGTGGCAGATTGCTCGCCCCGGCGCGGTGCGGATGATACCGTGCGGACCATGAGCGAGACCACACGACGCATCGTGCTGACCGAACAGGACTACGACCGGCTGCAGGCGCTGGTGCGGCGCGCGGCGGGCAAGAACGCGCGGGAGCGCGAGGCGCTCGAGGCCGAGCTCGACAACGCCGAGGTCGTCGACACGGCGGAGATCCCGGCCGATGTCGTGACCATGAATTCGCGCGTGCGGTTCGTCGACGAGGTGAGCGGCGACGAGCGCGACATGACGCTGGTCTATCCCGCCGATGCGGACTCCGAGCAGGGGCGGATCTCGGTGCTGGCGCCGATCGGCGCGGCGCTGCTCGGCCTGTCGGTCGGCCAGACGATCGACTGGCCGATGCCCGACGGCTCCTCGCGGCGGTTGCGGGTGGTCAGCATCCTCTACCAGCCCGAGGCCGCCGGTGACTTCAACCGCTGACGACCCGACCGGTGCCGGCCCGCTCGCGGCGGGCGCGGCACTCTACCGGCAGCTGGTCGAGGACAGCCCCGACGCGATCATCGTCGCCGACCGCCGCGGCATCATTCGCTTCTGGAACGCCGCCGCGACCGCGACCTTCGGCTTCGCCGCCACCGACGCGATCGGGGCGTCGCTCGACCTGATCATCCCCGAACGCCTGCGCGCCCGGCACTGGGCGGGCTACGAGCGCGCCATGGCGAGCGGCACGACGCGCTACGCGACCGACGTGCTGCGCGTGCCGGCGCTGCACCAGAGCGGCCGCCGCCTGTCGATCGAGTTCCGTGTCCTGCTGCTGCGCGACGCCGGCGGCGCCGTGACCGGCATCGCCGCGTTCCTGCGCGACGTCACCGCCGCCTGGGAGGAACAGCAGGCGCTGCGCGAGCGGCTGCGCGCGCTCGGCGGTTGAGGGGAGGGCGGACGCGCCGATCGCGTCCCGCCGCTCGAAGCCGCTCACGCGCCATCGAGCGTCAGGGCATAGCCGGCCCGCTCGAGCGCGCGCTGCGCCGCGGCGACGATGCGCGGCCCGTCGACGTGCGGCGCGACCGGCACGGCGGGCGACGCGCGCAGCCGCTCGAGCACGGCTGCCGCTTCGTCGCCGACCAGCGCCTCGCACGCGTCGTAGAGCCCGCCGTCGTCTTCCTCGAGGGGATTGTGTGCGGCGAGCACGGTGCGCAGCGCGGCGACGACCGCCGGTGTCGGCGAGGGCACGAGCAGCGCCGCGATGGCGCCGTGATCGCGGCGCAGGCGCTCGGCGATCGGCAGCGGCTCGCCGCCGCGCGCCTGCCGCGCGGCGGGCAGCAGGATCTTCTCCTCCATCGCGATGTGGCGCAGCAGGCCGGCGCGAAACGCCGCGTACGCCGCCGGATCGGGCGCCGCGGGATCGCCGACCGCGCGCTCGAAAAGCCCTTCGAGGCGGCGGTGATCGTCGGCAAGGAAGCGATGCAGCGGACCGTGCATGGCGGCAGTGTAGCAGTCGGCGCGCGGCAGGCGCCGTGCGGCGCAGCGTACCGGCCAGGGCTCGGGGAATTCTGGCGCTGAGTCCCACCATGGCCATCCACGCCCATCTGTGACTCTTCTGCGGGCGTGTCGTCGGTGCGTCGCAGCCTGCAGATCGCCCTCGCCGCGCTGATGGCGGCCGCAATCTTCGTCCGCCATCGCCTGCGGCTGCGCGGCAGCGATGCGACGGCGCGTGCCGCCGGCGTCGCGCTGGTCGCGTTCTGCACGCGGCTCGGGGCGACGTTCATCAAGGTCGGCCAGATCGCCTCGACGCGTGCCGACCTGCTGCCCGGCCCGCTGGTTGCCGAGCTCGCGGCGCTGCAGGACCGGGTGCCGCCGTTTCCGTTCGCCGAGGTACGCGCAACGATCCGCGCCGCCCTGGGTTGCGAGCTCGAGGACTGCTTCCGCGCCTTCGATCCCGAGCCGGTCGCCGCCGCCTCGGTCGCGCAGGTGCACCGTGCCGAGCTGCGCGCCGGCGGCGCGGTCGTCGCCGTCAAGGTGCGCCGTCCCGACATCCTCGAGAAGGTCCGCCTCGACCGCGCCATCCTGCTGGCACTCGCCGGTTTCGGCGAACGCCTCGTGCCGTCGCTGCGCCTCGTCTCGCTGCGCACCGCCGTCGGCGTCTTCTGCGAGGCGGTCGAGGAGCAGCTGCACTTCACCGCCGAGGCGGCGCACAACGCGCGCTTCCAGGCGAACTTCGCCGGCGATCCCGACATCGCGTTCCCCCGCCTGTACCCGGAGCTGTGCGCCGACGCCGTGCTGACGATGGAGTTCATCGACGGCGTGCGCGAGGCGGACATCGACGCGCACGCGATCGACGTGCACCGCGTCGTCACCGCCGGCATGCGCTGCGTGTGCCGGATGATCTTCGCGCACGGCTTCGTGCACGCCGACCTGCACGCCGGCAACCTGCGCTTCTTTCCGCCCGGGCGCGTCGTGCTGCTCGACCTCGGGCTCGTCGGCCGCCTGACCGAGGCCGATCGCCTCGGCATCGCGCAGCTGATGTATGCGTTCGCCACCGGCGACGGCCCGACCGTCGCGCGCCTGTTCCATGACGGCGCGCCGTGGCGCGCGACGCCGGACTACGCCGCCTTCGAACGCGAGATGTGCGCCGCCGTCGAGGCGCTGCACCGCCGCGGGCTCGGCAGCCTGCAGATCACGCTCGAGATCGGCCGCCTGTTCGACATCCTGCGCCGCCACCGCATCCACGCGCGCAGCCACATGACGATGGTGAACCTCGCGCTGATGGCCGCCGAAGGCCTCGGCAAGCGCCTCGCGCCGGAGCTGTCGCTCACCGACGCCGCGCTGCCGTACCTGCTCGAGGCGATCGCGCCGGCGGCGACCGCGCAGGGCGCGTAGCGCCTCGGCGGTCGGAGGCAGCTGTCAGCGGTCAGCTGTCAGCTCTGAGGTGTCGCCGATGGCTCATCCGCGTATGTCGCCATGGTCGCCAGGGACCAGCTGCGGAGGCGATCTCGCTGAGTGCTGATAGCTGATAGCTGACAGCTGATAGCTGATAGCTGACAGCTGACAGCTGACAGCTGACAGCTGATAGCTGACAGCTGATAGCTGATAGCTGACAGCTGACAGGCGC
>CBFGUK010000196.1:0-7843 GCA_965651925.1 uncultured bacterium
ACGCGCGTCCGCGGCCGCGCAGAAGCGCGGCCCTCCAACGCGTCTTGCAGGCAGCGAGGTACCTCGGACCGCGCGGCTCCCGCCGCGCCGCGGACGGACGCTGCCTTTCGCATGAGGCCACCCGCGTCCGCGGCCGCGCGGAAGCGCGGCCCTCCAGCGCGTCTTGCAGGCAGCCGGCGCGCCCCGGTCAGGGGACGACGACGGCGACCTGGCGGTCGTCGACGCGGGCCGACCAAGCGCGGGCGGCGTCGGAGGCGATCGCCGGGCCGGTGGCGATGAAGTCGATCGCCAGCACAGCGCGACCGTCGGCGGGCAGCGGGATGGCGCTCGCCAGCGCGATCACGAAGCGATCGGCGGCGGGGCGGACGGAATCGATCAGCGCCGCGCTGCCGAGATGCACGGCGCGCACGCGGCGCGGCGTGATGCGACCCGGATCGAAGCGCACCTCGACGTCGAGGGCGTGCACCTCGTCGGGGGCGAGGACGCCGACGGTCATGCGCCACAGCGGACCCCGCAGGCGTCGCAGGGTGGCACCGCTCAACGCCGTGCCGTCCGGCGCGAGCTGCGGCCGGGTGGCGCGCCGCTCCGCCGGTCGCCAGTCGCCGGTGCAGTCGCCGATCAGCGCGGCGCGGAAATCCTGGTCGGTGAGCTGGCCGAGCAGCGGCGTGTAGCGCAGCGCGCCGCCGATGCACGACTCGGGCCCGAGCCGCGGGGCGCGCACGCCGATCGGCTGGTTCGCGATCGTCGCCGGATCGGGGAAGAAGACGAAGTCGGAGCCGCAGCGCTCGCCCGCCGGCAGGCGGCGCACGCGCCCGAGCGCGAAGTCGAGGATGCGCCGCGCATCGACGGGTGTGATGCTGCCGCTCCCGGTCACGTCGCAGGCCAGCGCCCGCTCGCCGTCGAGCGTGCGCCGCCCGGCGCTCGCCTGCAGCACCCACGCCGCGTCGAGCGTCGTCACCGCCGTCCCGTAGTCGCCGTGCTTGAGCGGTGCGAGCTCCCAGGTGCCCGGCTCGAGGCGGTCGACGGCATAGTCGCCGTTGCTGCGGCTCAGCGCATCGCGCGGCGCGGGCCCGCGCAGCGTGAGCTCCACGCCGGGCACCGGGATGCCGCTCGCGTAGTAGCGCACCTGCCCGCGCACTCCCCGCGCGCCGACCGGCGGCGCGGTCGGCGTCATCGACCGCTCGGTGGTCGGCGTCGCCTCCGGCGGCGCGGACGGCGTCCACGTCGGCGACGGCGTCGTGGTCGGCGTCGCCGTCGCCGCCAGGGGGTAGATCGACGTCACGCCGGTGATGTCGTCGGCGGCGAGGGCGGCGCAGCGCCCGTCGAAGTCGGCCGTGCCGGCCATGGTCGCGGTTTCGTCGTCGGAGTGCCCGAGCCCGACGGCGTGGCCGATCTCGTGCGTGATCACCTCGGCGAGGTTGCACGGCGTCCACTGCGGGCAGCCGCCCCAGCCGTCGGCGATCACCACCTTGCCGAGACGGATGCGCTGGAAGAGCCGGCCGCCGACCTCGCGGCGCTCGTCGGTGTAGCAGTAGCCGCCGACGCCGAGGACGCCGCGGCAGTCGTCGGGCGGTTCGATCTCGTCGAACGGGTCGTTGAACACGACCCGCGAATCGCCTTCGCAGCCGGCAAACGGCAGCGGCGCCTCGAGCACGCCTGCGGCGAGCTGCAGGGACGAGCCCGCGACGCCGTTCCACGCCGCCAGCGCCTCCTCTACCGCCTGCCGCGTCACCGCCTCGCCGAGACTCGCGTCGGGGATCGCATCGATGTGCAGGTGCACCGGCAGCCCCTCGTCGGGTTCGAACCAGCGCGACGGATCGCCGAGGTAGGTGAACGGCACCGGCACGCCCGTCACCCGGCGCGGCACGCGCGGCGCGGGGCGCGCCGGCACCTCGCGTACCGGCTTCGCCGGCAGGGCACGCAGCAGGTCGGCGAGCGGCTCGGCGGCCAGCGGCCGCGGCCGGCCGGTCGTCGGATCGAGCACCACGGCATCGCCCGCGTCGCGTCGCGCCAGCGGCTCGGCGCCGGCATCGAGCGCGTAGCGGCCCATCGCCATGCCCGTGGTGCGCAGCGTGCCGCGTGGCGTGCGGCGCACGAAGACGAGCACGCGTTCGCCGACGCGGTACTCGGGGGCGCCGAAGACGTGCTCGACGACGCCGCCGAGGCGACCACCGGGTTCCTCGAGCGCCAGCTCGCCGGGCGGCAGCGTGCCATGCACGATGTGCTCCGGCACGAGAATGACACGCGTGCTGATCGCACCGCCGGGCGCCGCCTGCGCGTGCATCGCGCGCACGACGCCGATCACCGCGGCATCGGACCGCCGCGCCAGCTCGGGCACGTCCATGCGCACGAACGTCGTCGCCGCGGCGGGCAGCGCGGGTGCGAGCACGAGCGCGAGCAGCATCGGCACCGCGCGGCGTGCGCACACCTCGAGCATCGGGCGCGACACGAGCGAATTACATGCCATGACGATCGCGGCGGGCGCGTCCAACTCAGCCGCGCGCGCACGCCTGACGAGTGTCAGAATCACATGCCCGATCACATCGCATGCCTGCCACGTTGCCGGAGCTGTCGGCAGGGGCGAAGTGGAGCGGAACCGCATCCGGCGCATCGCGTATGCGGATGGCCCTGGGAGAGGGATTCGGTCCGCTGCGTCGAACGATCGCGCGCCGCCGGGCCAGCGCGATCAGCCGGCGAGGTGTCGAGGACACGACGTCGCGCACCGGCGGATCGCATCGCATCCGACGCCCCGGCGACCGCGGCGTCCTCTCCGGCCTCGATGGCCGCTCGGCCGGATTCGATGGGCACAGCCTCTCCGGGCCAGCGGCCATGCGCGAGACGCGGCGCGCAGCGCCTCAGGGAATCACGACGCTGACCAGGCGGTCGTCGACGCGTGCCGACCAGGCGCGGGCCGCCTCGGGATCGAAGTCCGGCGTGGTGGCGGCGAAGTCGATCGCCAGCACGACGCGGCCGTCGGTGGGAAGCGGCACGCCGCTGGCGAGGGCGACGGTGAAGCGGTTGGCGGTCGGCTTGCCCGAGGCCACCGCGGCCCCGGCGTCGACGTGCACGCCACGCACCCGGCGCGGCGTGATGCGCTCGGGGTCGAAGCGCACTTCAATGTTGAGCGCATGCACCTCGCTGCTGGCGATGATGCCGACGGTCATGCGCGACAGCGGGCCGCGCAGGTGCTTCAGCGTCGCGCCCTTCAGCGCCGTGCCGTCGGGCGCGAGCAGCGGCTTGGTCGAGCGCCGCGCGCTCGGCCGCCAGTCGCCGGTGCAGTCGCCGAGCAGCGCGGCGCGGAAGTTCTGGTCGATGACCTGCGCGTGCAGCGGCGCGTAGCGCAGCGCGCCCGGGACGCAGGGGTCGGATCCGAGCTGCGGGTCCTGCGCGGCGACCGGCTGGTCCGTACTCGACGCCGGATCGGGGAAGAAGACGAAGTCGGATCCGCAGCGCTCGCCCGCCGGCAGGCGGGGCGCGCGCCCCATCGCGAGCTGCAGGATGTGCAGCGCATCGAGCGTCGTGACGGTGCCGCTGCCGGTCGCATCGCACGCGATCGCGCGTTCGGCATCGAGCGTACGGCGGCCGGCGGCCGCCTGCAGCACCCACGCCGCGTCGAGCGCCGTCACCGCGGCGCCGTGATCGCCGTGCTTGGCCGGGAGGACGTCCCAGTTGCCGGGTTTCAGCATGTCGACGCCGTAATCGCCGCCGCCGTGGCTCATCACGTTGCGCGAGCCGGAGCCGCGGAAGGCGACCTCCACGGCCGGCACCGGCAGGTCGGTGGTGAAGTAGCGCACGTAGCCGCGCACGCCGCGCACGCCGACGGGTGGAACGGTCGGCGATCCCGAGCGCTGCGGGGTCGGCGTCAACGTCGGCGGGTCGGTGCGGCGCAGCGTCGCCGTCGGCGTCGCGGTCGCCGTCACCACCATCGCCATCGGGTAGATTGCCGTCACGCCGGCGATGTCGTCGTGTCCGAGCGCGGCGCAGCGCCCGTCGAAGTCGGCGCTGGGCGCCATGGTAGCGTCGCGGTCGTTCGAGTGGCCGAGGCCGATTGCGTGGCCGATCTCGTGCGTGATCACCTCGGCGAGGTTGCACGCCGTCCACTGCGGGCAGCCGCCCCAGCCGTCGGCGATCACCACCTTGCCGAGGCGGATGCGCTGGAAGACCTGGCCGCCGACCGCGCGCGGCTCGTCCGAATAGCAGTATCCGCCGATGCCGAGGACGCCACGGCACGCATCGGGCTGTCCGATCTCGTCGAACGGATCATTGAACACGACGCGCGAATCGCCCAGGCAGCCGGCGAACGGCAGCGGCGCATCGAGCACGCCGTCGGTGAGACGCAGCGCCGAGCCCACCGTGTTCCACGCCGCGAGCGCCTCCTGCACCGCCTGCTGCGTCACCGCCGCGCCGAGGCTCGCATCGCCGCGCGGATCGATGCGCAGCTGGACCGGCTGGCCGGCATCGGGCTCGAACCAGCGCGACGGGAGACCGAGGTAGGTGAAGGGGCTCGACTTGCCCGGCACGCGGCGCGGCGCACGCCGGAACTCGCGCCCTGGCGCGTCGGGCCCCGGCCGCCGCGGCAGCGCGCGCAGCAGGTCGGCGAGCCGTTCGGTCGGCAGCGCCACCGGACGGCCGGAGTCCGGATCGAGCACCAGGGCATCGCCCGTCTCGCGGCGCGCCACCGTGTCACCGCCCTCCGTCTCGATGCGGTAGCGCCCCATCGCCATGCCGGTGGTGCGCAGCGTGCCGCGCCGGGTCCGGTGCACGAAGACGAGCACGCGCTCGCCGACGCAGTAGTCGGGCGCTCCGAAGACGCGCTCGGTGATGCCGCCGAGGCGGCCGCCGGGCTCCTCGAGCACCAGCTCGCCCGGCGGCAGCGTGCCGAGGACGACCTGCTCGGGGGTGAGCGTGACGCGGGTGACGATGGCGCCGCCGGGCGCGGCGTGCGCGCTCACGGCCTCCACCGTGGCGATCACGGCGGCCTCGGAGCGGTGCGCCAGCTCGGCCACATCCATGCGCACGAACGTCGTGGCCCCGGCCGGCGCCGACCCCAAGGCCAGCAGCATCAGCAGCACGTGGCGCGCACTGAGCGGGCGCGAAGCCATTGCCGAGTCTGCCACGGGACCTGTTGAATGGGGGGTCATTGCACCTACCTGTGGTGTGTCGCGGGTGTCACCGCACCCGCCTGATCACACCGCATGCGTGCCGCGCAGTGCGCGGCACGGGGGTCAGCGCCGGCGCCGCCGGCGGCCGCCGGCCGGCGCCGTCGGCGCCGCCGGAGTCGTCGAGCGCGCCGGAACGGCGCGCGGCAGGGTGAGCGCGACGGTACATCCGAGACCGTCGCGTGACGCGATCGTGATCGTGCCGCCCTGGGCGCGAATCGTGTGCGCGACCGCGTCGAGACCGACGCCGCGGCCGGCACTCGCCGCGTCGCCGGCGCGCGTCGAGAACCCGGGCTGCAGCACGAGCGCTTCGGGCGCGCCGTCGAGCCCGGCCTGCGCAGCCGCGGCGGTGATCGCCTCGCGATCGAGGCCGCGCCCGTCGTCGCTCACCGCGACGCGCAGCCCCTCGCCGTCGCGCTCGGCGCTGACCAGCACGCGGCCGACGCGCGGTTTGCCGGTGGCGGCACGCGCGGCGGGCAGCTCGATGCCGTGCGCCACGGCATTGCGCACCAGGTGCAGCAGCGCGCCGCGCAGCCCGGCCGCGTCGGGCAGCGGCACGTCGCCGCCGGCGAGGTCGAGGGCGGCGAACTTGCCCTCGCCCGCCGCGCAGGTCGCGCACGTGCGCGCCAGCAGCGGCGCCAGGGCGGCGAGCGTCACGTCGCTGGCCGCGGCCTGCGGATCGACGCCGGCCACCGCGCCGCGGACGCGCTCGAGCGCACGCCGCAGACCTTCGAGATCGCCGCTGCCGTCGATCGCGCCGCCGCGCACCGCATCGAGCAGCGACTCGGCATCGTGCAGCGCCCGCGCCGCCTGGCCGAAGCCGGCAGCGGCGGCGCCGACCTTCATCGTGTGGAACTCGCGGAACAGCGCCTCGACGACATCGCCGCCGGCAGCCGGCCGCGGCCCGGGCGCGAGCAGCGTCTCGATGCGCGCCAGGCTGCCGGCCGCCTCGTGGGCAAACACCGAGCGGAGTTGCTGGGCCAGATTGTCGGTTGCACCGTTCATCGATCTGCTGCGTAGCTACGCAAGAGCGTTGCCAAGCAGCATGGCCCCGCATCGCGGCCAATTCGCCGTCGCGGCGCGCGGCCGACGGCATCCGCACACCAGCATAGCGCCGATGATTCGACGGTGACGCAATGCGTCACCGTCCCGATCAGCGGGCGAACTCGCAGACCGCGGCCACCGGCCGCTCGCGGCGCAGCAGGAGGAAGCACGGCGCGACGGCGAGATACACCACCGCCGCCGTGACCCAGGCGGTGCCGATGTCGGTCTCGCGCGCCAGCCAGCCGAGGCCGATGAGCCCCGTGCCGCCGCCGAGCGTGAAGGCCATCGAGCGCAGCGACAGGATCGTCGCGCGCTGCGCCGCGCTGGCGTGCTCGCTCATCCACGCCTGCAGCACCGGCTCGCTGATGCCGAAGCCGATCTCCTGCAGCAGGAAGCCCGTGAGCGCGAGCGGGAAGCCGACCGCCGCAGCGGCCACGCCGAGCGTCAGCGCCCGCCAGACGAGCGACAGCGTCAGCGTCGTCGCGCGCCCGAAGCGCGCCAGCAGCCGCGGGACGAGCGCCGCGCCGAGGATGGCGCTCAGGTTGATCAGCGCCCACACCCAGCCCATCACCCACGGGCCTTCGCCGGCGAGCGCGCTGAGCCGCGGCTGCCACATCTGGAAGGCCGGGAAGGTGGCGAACGCCGCCAGGCCCGAGAACAGACACAGGCGGCGCATGACCACCGAGGCGCGCACCAGCGCGATGCCGTCGGCGAGCGCCGCGCGCAGCGACGGCGGCGGCCCCGCCGCCTGCGCGGCGGTCACCCGGCGTTCGTCCATGCGCCACGCGGCGAGCAGCGCGCAGACGCTGAAGCCGGCGCAGCCGACGAGCCACGGCCAGGCGAGATCCTGATCGGCGAGATAGGCGGCACCGAGGCCGCCGGCGATCGCCGTCGTCTGGCCGAGCATCTGGCCGCGCGCAAACAGGCGGTCGACCGGACGTTCGTCGCCCTCGGCGCGCACGCCGTCGACCGCCCACGCGTCGAACGCGCCGGTCGCCAGCGTCGTGCCGATCGCGTCGATCACCTCGGCGACGAGGAACTCGGCGAAGCTGTCGGAGAAGTAGTAGAGCCCGAACGCGACGCCGCGGATCACGCAGCTCAGCACGAACGACGCCTTGCGCCCGAACACGTCCGCCACCGCGCCGGTCGGCACCTCGAAGGCGCAGGTGGCGATGAGATAGACCGCGAGCACGACGTTGAGCTCGAGCAGGTCGAGGCCGCGGTCGAGCAGGAACAGCGCATACGTCGGCCCGAGCGCCGACCACGACAGCCGATAGACGCAGGTGAGGAGATAGTAGGTGCGCTCGGTGCGGGTCATCGAAACGATCCGCCCCGATAGCCCGGCGATCGCCTTGGCGTCTACGTCGGCCTTGCAACGATCGGAGAAGATCGTGACCGGAGATCGGTGACCGGTGATCGGTGACCGGTGACCGGTGATCGGTGATCGGTGACCGGTGACCGGTGATCGGTGATCGGTGAGCGGTGATCGGTGAGCGGTGAGCGGTGATCGGTGAGCGGTGATCGGTGATCGGTGATCGGTGATCGGTGACCGGTGACCGGTGACCGGTGACCGGTGACCGGTGATCGGTGATCGGTGATCGGTGATCGGTGATCGGTGATCGGTGATCGGTGATCGGTGA
>CBFGUK010000197.1:0-7800 GCA_965651925.1 uncultured bacterium
GTGCTGATGTGCTGATGTGCTGACGTGCTGACGTGGGGCGCTGCGGAGAGGTACGGCGTTCGCGCATCACGTTCCGGCCGCACGTCAACACGTCAGCACGTCAGCACGTCAGCACGTCAGCACTTGATTCCTCGCCAGCAGATCGGCACCCGATTCCTTACCGGTCACCGGTCACTGGTCACCGGTCACGCTTTTCTTCTGACCCCATGTTTCTCGGCCTCGATCTCGGCACCTCAGCGGTGAAGGCCGTGCTGGTCGATGGGGACCAGCGCGTCCTGGCGCAGGCGAGTGCGCCGCTCACGGTGGCGCGGCCGCGGCCGTTGTGGGCGGAGCAGGATCCCGAGGACTGGTGGCGGGCAACGGAGGCGGCGGTCGGGGCGGTGCGCGAGGCGGCGCCGGCGGCATTCGCGGCGCTGCGCGCGATCGGGCTCTCGGGGCAGATGCACGGCGCGGTGCTGCTCGACGACGCCGACCGCGTCCTGCGCCCGGCGATCCTGTGGAACGACGGCCGCGCCGGCGCCGAGTGTGCCGAGCTCGAGCGGCGCGCACCGCGCCTGCACGCGATCGCCGGCAACCTCGCCATGCCGGGCTTCACGGCGCCGAAGCTGCTGTGGGTGGCGGCGCACGAACCGCACATCTTCGCCGCGACCCGCCGCGTGCTGCTGCCGAAGGACTGGCTGCGCCTGCGGCTCGGCGGCGAGCACGTCTCGGAGATGTCCGACGCCGCCGGGACGCTGTGGCTCGACGTCGGCGCCCGCGCCTGGTCGCCGGAGCTGCTCGCCGCCACCGGCCTCGACGCACGCGCCATGCCGCGCCTCGTCGAGGGCTCGCAGCCGTCGGCGACGTTGCGCCCGGCGCTCGCCGCGGCGTGGGGCGTGCGCCCCGGCGTCGTCATCGCCGGCGGCGGCGGCGACAACGCCGCCGGGGCGGTCGGCGTCGGCGTCGTGCGCCCGGGCGACGCGTTCCTCTCGCTCGGCACCTCGGGCGTCTACTTCGTCGCCGGCGCGCGCTTCGCGCCGGCGCCGGCCACCGCCGTGCACGCGTTCTGCCACTGTCTGCCGGAGACGTGGCACCAGATGGCGGTGATCCTCAGCGCCGCGAGCTGCCTGCAGTGGGTGACCGCCGTCAGCGGCGCACGCGACGAGGCGGCGCTGCTCGCCGAGATCGAAGCGGCGGGCGACGCCGCCGGACCGCCGCCGCTCTTCCTGCCGTACCTCTCCGGCGAGCGCACGCCGCACAACGATCCGCACGCCACCGGCGCGTTCGTCGGCCTGACGCACGCGACGACGCGCGCCGCGCTCGGCCGCGCCGTGCTCGAGGGCGTCGCGTTCGCGCTCGCCGACGGCCAGGACGCGCTCACCGCCGCCGGCGCGACGATCGGCACGGTGTCGGTGATCGGCGGCGGCGCCCGCAGTCGCTTCTGGGGCTGCATCCTCGCCAGCACGCTCGGCCGCGCGCTGCGCTACCACGCCGAGGCGGAGATCGGCCCGGCCTTCGGCGCCGCCCGCCTCGCCCGCCTCGCCGACGGCGAGGAAGATCCCCTGACCGTCTGCACACCACCGCCCGTCACCCACATCATCGACCCCGACCCCGCCTTCGCCACCCCGCTGGGCGAACGCCGCGCCCGCTTCAGAGAACTCTACCCGGCGCTGCGCCCCGTCACCGCGTGAGGAGGGCGATTTTCACTGAGACGCGGAGACTCGCTCGAATCGGACGCCTCCGTTTCTCCGCTTCTCCGTGTGAGTCGGTTCTGATCTGTTCGGACGCTGGAGACTGACGATGAGCGACACCCTCTTCCCGACCATCGACCGCATTCCCTACCGCGGGCCGGATAGCGACGAGCCGCTCGCGTTCCGCTGGTACGACGCCGAGCGCGTCGTGCTCGGCAAGCCGATGCGCGAGCACCTGCGCGTCGCGGTCTGCTACTGGCACACGTTCTGTTGGGACGGCACCGACATGTTCGGTGCCGCGACGCTCGACCGTCCGTGGTTCGGCGCCGGCGATGCGATGGCGCTGGCGCGGCGCAAGGCGGAGGCGGCGTTCGAGCTGTTCAGCGTCCTCGGCGTGCCGTTCTTCACGTTCCACGACCGCGACGTCGCGCCGGAAGCGGAGACGCTCGCCGAGACGAACGCGCGCCTCGACCGCATCGCCGAGGAGATCGAGGCGCACATGGCACGCACCGGCGTGCGTCTCCTGTGGGGCACGGCGAACCTGTTCAGCCATCGCCGCTACGCCGCCGGCGCCGCGACCAGCCCCGACCCCGAGGTGTTCGCGTTCGCCGCGGCACAGGTCGCGCACGCGCTCGACCTCACGCACCGCCTCGGCGGCGAGAACTACGTGCTGTGGGGCGGACGCGAGGGCTACGACACGCTGCTCAACACCGACCTGCGCCGCGAGCGCCGCCAGCTCGGTCGCTTCCTGCAGCTGGTCGTCGAGCACAAGCACCGGCGCGGCTTCCGCGGCACGCTGCTCATCGAGCCGAAGCCGATGGAGCCGGCGAAGCACCAGTACGACCACGACGCCGCCGCGGTGCACGGCTTCCTGCTCGAGCACGGGCTCGAGCAGGAGATCCGGCTGAACATCGAGGCGAATCACGCGACGCTCGCCGGGCACAGCTTCCAGCACGAGCTCGCGTACGCGGTGGCGAACGGTCTGTTCGGCAGCGTCGACGCCAACCGCGGCGATCCGCAGAACGGCTGGGACACCGACCAGTTCCCGAACAGCGTCGAGGAGAGCGCGCTGGCGCTGTACACGATCCTGCAGGGCGGCGGCTTCACGACCGGCGGCTTCAACTTCGATGCGAAGCTGCGCCGGCAGAGCATCGCGCCCGAGGATCTGCTGCACGCGCACATCGGCGGCATGGACACGCTGGCGCGCGGCCTGCTGCGCGCCGCGCGCATGCTCGAGCGCGGCGATCTCGCCCGCCACGTCGCGGCGCGGTACGCCGGCTGGGACGAGGCGCTCGGCCGCGCCATCCTCGCCGGCGAGCGTTCGCTCGCCGATCTCGAGGCGTACGTGCTGACGCGCGGTCGCGAGCCGCAACCGGTCTCCGGGCGGCAGGAGGCGCTGGAGAACCTCGTCAGCCGCGATGCGGTCTGAATCAACGCGGAGACGCGGAGACGCGGAGGCGCTCCAGCGCGGCGTCGAGGTCGTCGGCGACCTCGGCCGTCGGCGAGGCGCTGACCGCGTTCCACCACGGCGGGCGCGGGGCGTCGTCGTCGAGCAGCACGAGGCGGCGGGCGGCGGCGGCAAAGCGCGCGGCGTAGTCCGGCGGGCGCGGATCGGCGAGCAGCGCGCAGCACAGCGGATCACAGCCGGCGGGCAGCGGCGGATGCGCCGCCGGCGTCAGCGCGCGCAGGACCGGCCGATCCCAGTCCGGCTCCGGTCCGCCGCCACTCAGGCCGGCGCCGGGCAGGAGCAGCGCCGCCGGCACCTGCGCGGCGCGCGCACCGGCGAGGAGCAACGCGACGTACGCGCCGACGCCGGCGCCGGCGAGCACCGCCGGCCCGATCGCGGCGAGCGCCGCATCGGCGTCGCCGGCGAGCAGCTCGGGCGTGTACGCGCCACCGCGCACCCACTGCGAGGCGCCGTGGCCGGAGAAGTCGAGCGCGACCACCCGCCCCGGCCACGCCGACGTCAGCGTGCCCCAGCTCCGGCCGTCGGCGCCGAGGGCGTGCAGCAGCAGCAGCGTCGGGCCGTCGCGTTGCGCGAGCGCGTGCAGCGCGAGCTCCACCCGGGCATGGCGCAGGCGGATCATGCGTCGAGCCAGTCGAGCAGCACCGCCGCGGTCGCGCGCGGCTGTTCGATGTGGACGAAGTGCCCGGCGCCGTCGACCGCGGCGCGCGTCAGCGTGCGCACGCCGGCGAGCCGCGGCCCGGTGATCGTCTCCGGCAGCGGCCCCCAGGTGTCGTCCTCGGTGCCGACGATGGCGAGCAGCGGCGCCGCGAGGCGCGCAAACCCGAGCGCGATCCATTCCGGCCGCCACGGCCCGAAGCCCGGACCGAGCAGCGGATCGGCCTTCCAGCGCCAGCCGTCGGCCGCCTCGCGCGCACCGTGGAAGAGGAAGTAGCGCAGCCACTCGAGCGTCAGGCGCGGGTTCTGCGCACGGCGCCGCTCGCAGAGCTGCTCGAGGCTCGCATACGGGCGCCAGTCGTTGCGCGCGCCGAGCACGCGGCGCTGTTCGAGATAGCCGGCGCAGCGCTCGACCAGCCGCGCGCCCTCCTCGGGTGTGAACGGCGGCGGTCCGAAGCCGTCGATGTTCACCACCTGCCGGACGAGCTCCGGCGCGGCGCGCGCCGCGTCGACCACCTGCCCGCCGCCCATGCTGTGGCCGACGAGATGCAGCGGCCGGCCGATCCAGCGCATGACGGCGACGATGTCGTGGAGGTACGTGCCCCACGCGTACGCATCGGCCCAGCTCGAGTCGCCGTGCCCGCGCGCGTCGAACGCCACGACGCGGAAGCGCGCCGCGAGCAGCGGCGCGAGGAGCGCGAAGCTGCGCGCGTGATCCCAGGCGCCGTGACAGCAGAGCAGCGCCGGCCGCGCCGGATCGCCCCACTCGACGACGTGCAGGCGCACGCCGAGGCCGTCGAGCGTCGTCTCGCGCTCGGGCTCGACCGCCCCGGGATACGTCGGCGCCGGCATGCCGCGGACCCTAGCGAGCGGCGGCTGGCGCGAGCAATGCGGGTGGGGAGAAGGGGGTCAGGAAGAAGATCTGGCCACAGAGGTGGGGAGGACGCGAAGTGGAACATCAGTTTCATGAAGAGAGTGAACTGGCCACCGAGGCGGGGACGACGTGAAGTGGAGAATCATCTCATCAAGAGAGATCCCCAAAAACTGGAGAGTGGGGTTCCGGGGCTCAGGGGCTCTCAATGAAACGGATAACTCGACTTCGCGTCCTCCCCACCTCTGTGGCCAGTTCTCCCCTCGCCACGGGGCGCGCGCTTCCCTTTCCCCCCATCCACCCATACAACCATCTCTCATCCGGAGGGGGGCGCCAGTGAACGGACGACTGATGGTTGCGGCGTGCGCCGCCGTGCTGAGCGTGGCGGCGCTGGCGGGACAGGCGGCGGCACATGGCATACCCGCGGACATCGCGGTGTGGGGCGGCTTCAATCCCGCGACCGTGCGCTGCCAGCGGGCGATCGCGCGCGCGGCGACGCTGTGCGCGAGCCGGGCGCTGTCGGCGACGGCGGCGTGCAGTCAGGCGCGGCTCGGCGGCGCGGCCTGTGACGACACGGCGCGCGAGGCGCGCATCCAGGCGGCGCGCGCCCGGGCGCGCGATCTCGTCGCCGCGGCGTGCGACGCGACGCAGCTGCAGACGCTGCGCTATCTCGACCTCAACGATGCGCAGACCGACGTGATCGACGTCTGCCGGCAGGTCGACACCGCGGCGGTCACCGCCGCCTTCGGGCCGGCGATGGTCGGCGGCACGGTCGCCGCCGTCGAGGCCACGACCGGCACCTGCATCGCCGCCACCGCGCGCGCCAGTGCCGCGCTGCTGCGCTATGCCATGCGCGCCCGCCAGAAGGCGCTCGACCGCATCGCCGCGACGCCGATGCCGGCGGACGCGAAGACCGCGCTGATCGAGCGCAGCGCGCAGGGCATCCGGCGCGCGCGCACGCTGCTCGCGCGGCGCATCGCCGCCGCCTGTCCGGCCGACACGTTCCCCGAGATGTACGGCGAGGCGGTCGAGACGCGGCTGGCGCGCATCGCCAGCCGCGCCGACTGCGTCGCGCAGGAGGCGTACGTGCAGAACGCCGTCACCTGCGCGCCGCCGACCTGCGGTGACGGCATGCAGGAGCTGCCGGCCGAGGAGTGCGACGACGGCAACGACTACGACGGCGACGGCTGCCGCAGCGACTGCGTGCGCACCGAGTGCGACGTCTTCCCGACGACGTTCGATCTCATCCAGCAGGCGATCTTCGAGCGGCGTGGCTGCACCAACGACATCTGTCACGGCCTCGCGCAGCAGGGCGGCCTCGACCTGCGCCCCGAGGCGGCGTACGCGCACCTCGTCGACGTCACGTCGCCGGCGATCGCGATGAAGCGCATCGACCCCGGCAGCAAGGACACCAGCCTGCTGTGGCTCAAGCTCGCCGCGAAGACCTATCCCGACGACTACGATGCGCCGATCGGCTCACCGATGCCGTCGACCGGCGACGCGCTCACGCCCGACGAGCTCGAGGCGCTGGCGATCTGGATCGAAGGCGGCGGCGCGGCGCGCGCGGCGAACGTCCCCGCCGCCGCGGCGCTGCTCGACGCCTGCGTGCCCGAGCCGAAGCCGGTGAAGATCGATCCGCTCGAGCCGCCGGCGCCGGGGACCGGCGTGCAGTTCCACATGCCGGCCTACACCCTGCCCGGGCAGAGCGAGACCGAGGTCTGCTACGCGAGCTACTACGATCTCAGCGGCCAGATCCCGCCGGCGCTGCTCAGCGAGGACGGCGAGCGCTTCCGCTACAAGAGCATCGAGATCCGCCAGGATCCGCTCAGCCACCACCTGATCGTCGACGTCTACCGCGGCGATGCGCCGGCGAACGATCCGCGCTGGGGCACGTACACCTGCAAGGGCGGTCCGCAGGACGGCGCGGTGTGCGATCCGCTCGACCTCGGCGCGTGCGGCAGCGGCGAGTGCGCCACCGATCCCGACGCCTCGACGATCGCCTGCATCGGCTTCGGCCCGACGGCCGGCTTCGGCTCGATCGGCAGCGGCGGCTTCGCGTTCGCGCAGGAGACCACCGCGCACTTCCGCTTCCCGCTGCAGGTCTACGACGAGCTGCCGGTCAAGGGCGTGCTGCTGTGGAACTCGCACGCGTTCAATCTGACGCGCGAGGCGGGCACGCTCGAGGCGTGGGTGAACATCTACTTCCCCGCCCCGGAGGAGCAGGAATTCCCGCAGCAGCAGATCTTCAACACCTCGCGCATCTTCTGGAATCCGAACTTCCCACCTGTTCCGCCGCTGCAGCCGCTGCCCGCGTTCGAGGCGATGGACATCTGCCAGGTGCACGAGTTCGGACCGAACCCGGGCGCGGGCGGCTCGCTGCTGCGGCCCGGCGAAACCGCACATCTCTTCGAGCTCAGCGGCCACATGCACCGGCACGGCAAGCGCTTCGACATCTACCGCGGGCAGTTCACCTGTGCCGGCGGGCCGAATGCCGGGACGGCGTGTTCGCCGCGGGTGCCGGAGATGTGCCCGGCGTCGGCGTGCGTCGACGCGGGCGGGCGCGCGGCGCAGGACGCGCTCCTCTACACCAACTTCGTCTACAACGATCCCTACGTGCTGCGTCTCGATCCGCCGATCGCGATCGACGGCGACGCGCCGCGCGCCGACCGGACGCTGACCTACTGCGCGTACTACGACAACGGCACGCCGCCGAACATCCAGGACGTCAAGCGCCGCTCGACCTCGCCGCCAGGCGGCGCGATTCTCGGGGCGCTCGTCTACGGCGGGCCATGTGCGGTCGAGGAGACGCGCTGCATCGGCGGGCCGAATCACAACGCGCTCTGCAACGGCGATGACAGCGTCTGCGAGTCGAGCCCCGGTGCCGGCGACGGCGACTGCGATGCGTGTCCACTCACCGGCGGCTTCCGCACCGAGGACGAGATGTTCATCCTCTTCGGCAACTACTGGGTGAGCGCGGACTGACTGTGAGCGCGGATGGTCCCCTCTCCCCGCCAGGGGTGAGGGGCGTCCGACATCTCCAGCGCGAGCAACGCGCCGCGGCGCAGGCTGGACGTTTCCGATGCGCATGAGGCAACGCGCGTCCGCGGCCGTGCAGAAGCACGGCCCTCCAGCGGTTG
>CBFGUK010000198.1:0-7776 GCA_965651925.1 uncultured bacterium
GCGCGACTGATCGTCGACTGGCACAACCTCGGACACGCGCTGCTCGCGCTGCAGCTCGGGGCGCGTCATCCGGTGGTGCGCGCCACCGCGGCGCTCGAGCGCCTCCTCGGCCGCCGCGCTGCGGCACACCTCTGCGTCTCCGCCGCGCTGCGCGACGCGCTGGCGCGCTGGGGCATCGCCGCCGTCGTGCTGCCCGACCGCCCGGCACGCCGCTTCACGCCGCTCGCCGCGGCGGAACGCGACCGGCGCGCCGCGGCGCTCGCGGCGCGCTGCGGCTGGGAAGCGGCGCAGCGGCCGGCGCTCGTCTTCTGCGCCTCGAGCTGGACGGCGGACGACGACTTCGACCTGCTGCTCGCCGCGCTGCCGGCGTGCGATGCCCGACTGGCGGCAGTCCCGAGCTTCCCCGGCCTGCTGCTGCTGCTCACCGGACGCGGCGCACGGCGCGACGCGATCGCCGCGCGCGTCGCCGCGCTCCGGCTGCGCTGCATCCGCGTCCACCTCGCGTGGTTTCCCGCGGAGGAGTATCCGGACGCCCTCGCCGCCGCCGATCTCGGGCTGTCGCTGCACCGCGGCGCGGCGGGCGTCGACCTGCCGATGAAGATCGCCGACTGTCTCGGCGCCGGCGTGCCGGTGTGCGCGCTCGACTACGGCGACTGCCTGCGCGAGCAGGTGGTCCCCGGCGGCGATGCGCACCTGTTCCGCGACGCCGCCGGGCTCGCCGCGGCGCTGGTGGCGCTGCTCGCCGGCTTTCCCGCTGCGACGCCGGCACTCGATCGCCTGCGCGCCGGCGCCCGCGCCGCCGCCGCCGGACCGCGCTGGGAGGACACCTGGCAGACGCACGCCGCGGCACCGGTGCTCGGCCCGGAGCGGGCGCGGTGATCGAGACCGTGCGGCGCTGCCTGGCGCTGCTGCCGGCGGCGGACCGCCGGCGCTGGGCGCTCGTGCCGGTGCTCGCGATGCTCAGCGGGGTCGCCGAGGCTGGCGCCGCGGCGGCGGTGTTCGCGCTGATCCGCATCATCGACGATCCCGGCGAGGCGCTACGCATGCCGGTGACCGCGTGGCTCGCCGCGCACCTGCCGGCGCGCGAGCCGGCGGCGGTGGTGCTGCAGTTCACCGCGCTCGTCGCGCTCTACCAGATCGCCAAGAACCTCCTGCTCGCCGGCGCGCAGTACGCGCGCGCGGCGATCAGCGGCCGCTCGAGCGCCGCGCTCGCGAGCCGCCTGTTCCGCGGCTACCTGCTGGCGCCGTATGCGCTGCACTTCCGGCGCGACTCGGCGGAGCTGATCCGCAACACGACGCGCTCGGTGAGCGCCGTGTTCGACGTCCTCACCGCCGCGGCGACGATCGCCTCCGAGCTGTTCGTCGGCGCCGGCATCCTCGCCGTGCTGCTCGCCACCGCGCCGGGAGTGACCATCGCCGTCGCCGCCGTGCTCGCCGTGCTGGTCACCGCCCTGCTCCGCTGGACACGCCGGCTCGCCGCCCGCGCCAGCCGCGCCGAGCACGCGCTGCATCACGCCGAGCTGCGCGCGCTGCAGCACGCGCTCGGCGCGATCAAGGAGATCAAGGCGTTCGGCCGTGAGGAGTACTTCCACGACGCGTTCGCCGCCACGCAGCGCCGGCGCACCGCGATCGGGCTCGCGCGCGTCACCCTCCAGCAGCTGCCGCCGCTGCTCATCGAGACGGTCTTCGTCGTCGGCGCGCTGCTCGTCGTCGCGCTGCTGACGCTCGCCGGCCGCGGCGCCGGCACCCCGCTGCCGGTACTCGGCCTGTTCGCCTATGCCGGCTTCCGCATCATCCCGATGGCCAACCGCCTCACCTGGCGCATCAACGAGATCCGCGGCCACGCGAGCGCGGTGCGGGCGCTCGCCGAGGATTACGAGCTGCTCGGGCCCCCCGCCGTGCCGGCGGCCGGCGGGGCGGCCGCCGGCGCACCGCACGGCACCCTGCGGCTCGACGGCGTCTCCTACACCTACCCCGGTGCGGCGGCGCCGGCGCTGGCCGACGTCACGCTCGCCATCCACCGCGGCGAGGCGCTCGGCATCGTCGGCCACACCGGCGCCGGCAAGAGCACGCTCGTCGATCTCGTCGTCGGCCTGCTGTCGCCCGGCAGCGGACGGGTGACCGTCGACGGCATCGAGCTCGCCGCGCTCGGCGCCGCGTGGCGGCGGCGCATCGGCTACGTGCCGCAGACGATCGTGCTGCTCGACGACACCCTGCGCCGCAACGTCGCGCTCGGCCTGCCCGATGCGGAGATCGACGAGGCGCGCGTGTACGCCGCGCTGCGCGCCGCGCAGCTCGCCGAGGTCGTCGCGTCACTGCCCGCCGGCCTCGACACCCGCCTCGGCGAACGCGGCGTGCGCCTCGCCGGCGGCGAACGCCAGCGCATCGGCATCGCGCGCGCGCTCTACCGCGCACCCGATCTGCTGATCCTCGACGAACCGACCGCGGCGCTCGATCCCGCCACCGAGGCCGCGCTCGCCGCGGTGCTGCGCACGCTGCGCGGCACGACCACGGTCCTGCTCATCGCCCACCGCCTGTCGACCGTGCGCGACTGCGACCGCATCGCCCTCCTCGCGCACGGCCGTCTGCTCGACGTCGCGCCGTGGAACGAGTTGCTGGAGCGCAATGCGGAGTTCCGGCGGCTGGTGAATGCGTGAGGAGCGTCACGCCTTGAGCGGACGGACCGGGTCGCCGGGCCTACGCCGCGCGATCCGGCAGGCTGTTAGGCTGCTACGCTGTTAGGCTGTTAGGGGTCGGAGGTGGTGCTCGATTGAGAGCGTCTTCGTCGAGCAGCCCCTCCGGCCCCTAACAGCGTAACAGCCTAACAGCTAACCGCCTTCCCGACTAAACCTCGCGCGCAAGACATCCTTCCTCACCTTCCCCGTCGCATTGCGGGGCAGCGCGGCGATGATCTCGAGCTGTTCCGGGATCTTCTGCATCATCACGCCGCGCGTCTGCATGAAGGTGCGCACGGTGGCGAGGTCGAGGGTCGCGTCGGGACGCAGGACGACGCAGGCGCAGACGCGCTCGCCGCTCGCCGGGTCGGGGACGCCGATGACGGCGACCTCGGCGACCGCCGGGTGCGCGGCGAGCTCGTCCTCGATGCCTTTCGCCGACAGGTTCTCGCCCTTGCGGATGATGATGTCCTTGCGACGGCCGGTGATGCGGAGGAAGCCGTCGGCGTCCTGCACGGCGAGATCGCCGGTGCGGAAGAAGCCGTCGGCGGTGAAGGCGGCGTTCAGCGCCGGATCGAGATAGCCGACGCAGAGCTGCGCGCCGTACGCCTCGATCTCGCCCTCGCTGCCCGGCGGCACCGGCCGCCCCTGTTCGTCGACGACGCGCGCGACGGCGCCCGGCACCGGCCGGCCATCGGTGCCGTCGAGCTGCGGCTCGGGATCCTCCGGGCGGCCGCAGGTGAACAGCGGACACTCGGTGAGGCCGTAGGAGCGGAACGCGAACGTGTCGAAGCGTGCGCGCAGCGTGCGCAGCAGCTCGGGCGAGACGTCGGCGGCGCCCGAGCCCGAGTGCCGCACGGTGCGCACCTTCGCCGCCGAGCAGTTCGGCGCGGCGAGCATCGCCTGCACGATCGCCGGCGGGCCGCCGGCACTGGTCACCGCGTGCCGCGCGATGAGGTCGAGCGCCAGCGCCGGATCGAACGTGTCCATGTACACCGTGCTCGTGCCGTTGCGCAGCGGCTGCAGGACGAACATCACCACGCCGCCGATGTGCGTGAGCGGGAACTGCAGGAGGCTGCGGTCGTCGGGCCGCGGCGGCACGATCTGCGCCTGCGCGTGCACCGCCGCGCCGAGCGTCGACCACGTGTGCAGGACGCCCTTCGGATCGGCGGTGGTGCCGGAGGTGTAGCACACCGCGCAGACGTCGTGCGGACCGCGCGGCGACGGCGGCAGCGGCTCGGCGGGATCGTCCTCGAGCGCTTCCAGCGGTTGCTGGCCGGCAGCCGGCGCGGCGCGCACGGTGAGCACGTGCGCGAGGTCGGGTGCCTGCGCGCGCACGGCGGCGGCGAGCTCGCGGTGATCGGTGCCGCGCACCACGCCGGGCACGACGAGCACGCGGCTGCGCGCCTGGCGGCAGACGAACGCGACCTCGCGCTCGCGGTAGATCGTGATGATCGGGTTGGAGATCGCGCCGACGCGGTCGATCGCGGCGGCGAGCGCCGCGCCCTCGAACCAGTTCGGCAGCTGCCACGAGACGACGTCGCCGGCGCCGATGCCGAGCCGGCGCAGCGCCACCGCCATGCGGTCGGCGCGCGTCGCGAGGTCGCGGAACGTGTACGTGCGGCTGCCGTCGCGCGCCCCCTCGATGATCACGGGGCGATCGGCATCGGACGCGCGCCGCGCCTCGACGAGTGCGCTCAGCCCCGGCTGCGGCCAGAAGCCGGAGGCCTCGTGGCGGGCGCGGCGGTCATCGGGCGGGCGCGTCGGGAGCATCAATCACACTGCGTGCGGAGGTGCGGAGGTGGGTCGCGCGCATGGCGCCCGACGCAATGCCGCGGACGTTCTCACCTCCGCACCTCAGCACCTCCGCACGCCTTTCGTTTTCGTTTACCTCGCACCTCCGCACGCCGTTGCTTCATGCCCGGAACTCCGCCACCAGCGCATCGAGCTGCGACCGCCGCGGCCCGATGGTCGTCTCGAACGCGCGCGAGCGCTTGACGAACAGGTGCGCGTCGCACTCCCAGGTGAAGCCCATGCCGCCGTGGTTCTGGACGTTGTCGGCGGCGTTCTGCACGTACGCATTGGCGCACAGCACCTTGGCGACCGCGACCTGGAAGTCCGCATCCGGTGCGCCGTCGCGCACGGCGACGGCGGCGTAGGTCGTCGCGCTGCGGGCCACCTCGGCGCGCACGGCCATGTCGGCACAGCGGTGCTTGACCGCCTGGAACGAGCCGATCGGCTTGCCGAACTGCTGGCGGACCTTCGCGTACTCGACGGACATCTCGACCGTGCGCGCGATGCCGCCGACCGCCTCGGCGCAGGCGAGCACGATGGCGGCGCGGCGCAGCGTGGCGGGCGCGACCGGCAGGCGCGTCGCCGGCGCGCCGGCGAACGTCACCGTGCCGGCGGGATTCGTCGCATCGAGGCTCGGCCCGCTCGCCACCTGCACGCCGCGGTCGCGCGGCACGAAGTGCACCGCCTCGTCGACGACCAGGAACGCATCGGCGAGCGCCGCGCCGAGCACCGCGCCGCGCGTGCCGGTGAGCCGGCCGTCGTGCACGGTGAGCGCGCCGCCGACCGGATCGATGCACAGGGCGACGCGCGTCGTGCCGGCGACCACGCCGGCAACCGCCGCGTCGCCCGCGGCGGCGAGCGCCTGCCCGGCGAGCACCGAGCCGAGCCACGGGCCGGGCGCCAGCGTGCGCCCGAGCTCCTCGAACAGCACCAGCTCCTCGGTGAGCGCGTAGCCCGCGCCGCCGTGCGCCTCGGGCAGGGCGAGGCCGAAGAAGCCGAGCGCCGCCGCCTCGCGCCAGAGCGCGTCGTACGCCGCCGCGTCCGCCTCGAGCAGCGCGCGCACGCGGCTCATCGGCAGCTCGGCGTCCAGGAACGCCCGCACGGATTCGCGAATCGCATCCTGGTCGGCCGTCGGCATCAGATCCATGTCGTGCTCCGCGCTTCCGCGTCTCCGCGTGCGATCGTCTTCACCTCGGCAGCCCGAGGATGCGGTCGCCGATGATGTTGCGCTGGATGTCCTTCGAGCCGGCGGCGATCGTCGCCGAGAACGCGACGAGCCAGTGGCTCACCCAGCTCGGTGCCGTGGCGTGGCGCGGCGTGACGCGCGCCGGCGCGCCCTCGGCGTCCCACGCGAGGATGGCGGGGCCGAGGATCTCCATCGCCAGCGCGAAGACGCGCTGCTGCAGCTCGGAGAAGAACAGCCGGATCAGCGACGCCTCGGCGCTCGGCATGCCGGTGCGCGCCGTGCGGCTGACGCTGCGATACGTCATGGCGCGCAGCGCCTCGACCTCGGCGCGCAGCACGGCGATGCGGCGCGCGATCTCGTCGTCGGCGAGTGCCGGCGTGCCGTCGGCGAGCGGCGTCGTGCGCGCGATCGCAATCAGCTGGTCGACGATGCGCGCCAGCTTCACCTGCTCGGCGAGGAACGCCGTGCCGCGCTCGAAGCTCAGCGTCGCCATCGCCACCTGCCAGCCTTCGTTCATCCGGCCGACGATGTTGCGGCGCGGGATGCGCACCTCGTCGTAGAACACCTCGCAGAAGTCGCTGCCGCCGGCGATCGTGCGGATCGGCCGGATGGTGATGCCCGGCGCGTCCATCGGACAGATCACCCAGGTGATGCCCTTGTGCTTCGGCGCCTCGGGATCGGTGCGCACGAGCAGCTCCTGGTACTCGGCGATCTGCGCGAAGCTCGTCCAGATCTTCTGGCCGGTGACGACGAGCTCGTCGCCGTCGAGCACCGCGCGGGTCGACAGCGCCGCGAGATCCGAGCCGGCGCCGGGCTCGGAGAACCCCTGGCACCAGATCACCTCGCCGCGCAGGATCTGCGGCAGGTGGAACGCCTTCTGTTCCTCGGTGCCGCAGGCGATCAGCGTCGGCCCGCCGTGGTTGAGGCCGACGAACAGCGTCGTCGGATCGTGCGCGCCCGAGCGCGCGAACTCCTCGTACCAGATGAGCTGCTCCATCAGCGACGCGCCGCGGCCGCCGTACTCGCGCGGCCACGAGATGCCGGCGTAGCCGGCGTCGTACAGCGTCCGCTGCCACGCCATGTCGAAGGCGCGCCGCGCCTGCAGATCGTGCTCCGGCGGCTCGTCGGCCGGCGCGTTCGCCGCCAGCCACGCGCGCGCCGCGGCGCGGAACCGCTCCTCCTCCGGCGTGAACGCGATGTCCATCGCCGCTTGGTAGCGCGGCGGCGGGGAGCGGCTCAAGCTGAGCAGACGAGTGCGTGACCGGGCTTTGCACGAAACCGGCTTCCCGCATCGTCCCGCTTATCGCGTATGGCGTATGGCGTATGGCCAGAGGGGGTTTCAGGCCATATGCCATACGCCATATGCGGTTCGCGGCATGTGACCGGTGACCGGTGACCGGTCGGCCGCGCTGACGTGTTGACGTGCTGACGTCGTACGGCAGGCGGCGGGCGTCTCGCCGGACTGGGAGCGCGGGCGTCTCGCCCGCAGCGCAGCGCGTTCGGTGATCGCCGTCTCCCATGATGCGGGCCGCAGGCCCGCGACCACGGGACCGTTGGCAACAGGCAAGCGACCCGCTCTGCACGGCATTCCGGGCCGCGGGCTTCGCCCGCATCGACACAACCGTTGCCGATGCGGCGGGCGGCGGACGGGCCGCCCGCGCTCCCGGGCGCGTCCTGCTGCGCGACGCGAAGGCAACGGCAACGGACCGGTCACCGGTCACGCATTTCGCTTCGGAACGCGCTACACACCGGCTCCGTGACCCCGCACGCGATTGATCTGCGCTTCGATGGCGCCGTCGTGCGGGCAGAGGCTGACGAAGCCGGCGATCTCGACTGGCTGGCGCGCGCGCTCGCCTGCGGCTTCGAGCCGGTGGCGGACGCGACCCCGCAGGCGACGGTGCGGCTGGTGATCGATGCGGGGCGGTTCGCGGACCTGCTGGCGCGCGGCGCGGCAGCGGGCGGCGAGCGCACCGGGTTTGCGCAGGATGCGGACCCCTATCCGCTGACCGGCTGGCGCGGCGCCGACGCGAGCGAGCTGCTGCACGACGCGCAGGTGCCGGCGTTCCATGCCGTCGACCGGCCACACCGCACGGTGACGATCATCGCCGCGGCGCGCACCTT
>CBFGUK010000199.1:0-7771 GCA_965651925.1 uncultured bacterium
CGATGCCGGCGCCGCGACGGTGCTCACCATACGGATGCGGTGAGCGCGAGGATCCCGAGCTGCGACTTGCATGCCCCCTCCTGTGTTGTGGTCGTTGGACACAACCGGACCGAATGTCACGAGCTAAGAAGCATCCGCGTGGGTTTGTCCAGGGCGCGATGACAATCTGTTTATCACGTAGGTCATAGGGGCCTTAGCCTTGATGTGACAATAAATCAGGCCGCCCGCGGCAGGCGAGAGTCGATCGCGAGGAACCGCTGGCGGACAGCGGCGGCGGTGCCGACATCGAGCGTGGGCTTGCGCGGGTAGCCCGTATGAGCTGGCGATTTGCCATACCCGCCAGTATCGGACCTGACGGGCGGCGCCCTACGCCTGTCGAGCCGGGACGTAGCGCACCGCACACGGCGCGTAAAGGGAAACGAGCCGCTGCGCGCCACAGTCGGTGCCTCGGCAGGTCAGCGGCTTCGGCGAGTGGCTGACGACCCTGGCGCCTTCCCCTGGGGAACGGCGGGCGGGGGCTGCGTGCGTCGACGCTGGCTCTTCCGGGCAGCGAGCGACACCCGGTGGCGCGCTATTAAGACGCGCTGCGCGGCCTGCCCTGGAAGGAGATCAGGATCCGCCGCTTCCGCCCCGCGCCGCCGCCCACCGACCGCGCGACGATCGACTGTTTCCGCCAGCTCGTCAGCCTGTTCGCACGCGAGGAGCCACCGGTCTCGCCGCACTACATCCTCACCCTGCGGCGTTTCCAGCGACAGATCGGCCGGCAGGCGTACTGGAACATGTGTGACCGGGCGCTCGGCGAGCTGGTGCAGTGGTACGTCGACGCGCGACCGGATCTCTCGCATCCGGCGGTCGCACAGGGGCTGGCGCTGCTCCTGCGTGGCTACCTGGTGGAGAACCTCCTGCCGAAGGGCCTGGGCGGCCCGTCCTGCGTCTATGCGGAGAGTGCCGGTGTCGGCCTCCTCGCGGCAGTCGGCCGCGAGCGAGGGGATTGGCCCGCCTACGTGCTCGGGCTGCACGCCTTCACCGACGAGCTCTATGCCCACGCCATCGACGAATGGCGTGACGTCAGCCGTCACGAGCAGCAGCACTTCGTGCGCGTCGTTCGCCACCTGCTCGCGTACAGCGTCATCAAGGCCGACCGGGTGATCTGTGTCAGCACCGCGCTCGAAGAACACCTGCGGACGCGCTTCGCGGACTACCCCCTGCCGCCGATCATCACGATTCCGAACTCCGTCCTCCGCCCGGCCATGATCCGCAGCCCGCCAGCGCGCATGTCGCCGCGAGCACGCACAGCCGACGCCGCGGGCGGTGTCGCGGTCGCGGATCGTGGCGCGGGCGGCACGCGGGCGGGCCGCCCGCATCCCGACGCGAGCAGGTCTCCCGTCGCCCGGGCTGCGCGGTCCCGCGCACCAGCACGGTCATCGCGCACCGCTTGATCCCGGGCGGGCCTTTCCCCAGAGTCGCGCCATGGCGAGCGGCCGCGCACAGTTCGAACAAATGGAGGCGTCGCTCCTCTACTGCCCGACCTGCCGGCGCGCCACGCCGGTGCGCAAGCGATTGCTGATCGTGCTGCCCGAGGGCGACAAGTTCGAGTATCTCTGCGCGCAGTGTGGCAGCGTCACGGGCGACAAGATCGAGCGCCCGCCTCCGCCACCGGCGCCGGCAGGCTGGGAGACCCTGCTGCCGCCGCGGCGGCGCTGAGTCGACGCACCTGCCAGTGATGCGTCCTGGCGCGCGTCCGCCTTGACGCGCCCCCATCCCCGTGGCACCGGCTGCCGTCCATGAGAGACCACGTCGCCGCCCTCCTGCTGCTCCTGGCGCTGCTGCTGGCGCAGCCCGCCGCCGCGCAGTCGCCGCTCAATGCCCAGGCGTCGATGCACGACAACCTCGCGGCACTGCAGGCGGCGAAGAAGCCGGTCACCGTGGTGCTGAAGAGCGGCGAGCGGTATCAGGCGAGCATCGGCGCGCTCGGCGAGCGGTTCGTCGTCCTCACCGGGCCCGCGCAGAAGGAGTTCTTCGACGTGCTGCTGGCGATCGACGAGATCGCCGCCGTCGAAGCGCGCGTGCGCTGATCCGCTCCCGTTCCGCACGGCCGGCGCAGTGCGGCGCGATGCGCGCCCGGCGGCTCAACTGCCGCAGCTCGTGCACGTCGCGCCGCACGTCCAGGCGGAGCAGTTGGCCTGGCAGTCGAAGGCCGGCAGACAGTTTTCCCAGCAGAAGCGGGCGCTCGGGATGCAGGGCGGGACCGGCGGGAACGGGCCCATGTCGACCGGCATCAACGTCGCGGGCGCGTTGCACGGCCCGGGCGCGTCGTTCGGACAGGTGACGTCGGGCTCGACGGCGATCGCGCCGAGCGCGGTCGGACCGAACATGAACGTCGAGGGCGTGCCGTCCTGCTCGGTGTACGTCCAGCTGCCGGCGGTGGTCGCGACGGCGGCGTTGCTGAGCGACACCCCCGCCACCGCCGCGGCGGTCGAGAAGTCCGCCCCCTGCAGGTAGGCGGAGTCGAACTTCGCGTTCGTCAGGTCGGCGCCGTCGAAGATGGTGTTGACGAGCTGCGCCTGGTCGAAGCTCGCGTCGGTGAGGCTGGCGGTGGCGAACGTCGCGCCCGAGCAGATCGCGCCGACGAGAACCGCCGAATCGAGCTGCGTGCCGACCAGCCGCGTGCGCTGCGCGTCGCCGTAGAGATGCGCGTTGCTCAGATCCGCGGAGCGCAGGTCGGCATCGGTCAGATCGACGTCGACCATGAACGCGGCGCGCAGCGTGGTCGCCTTGCGGCCTGAACCGGGCGCGACGCCGAGCAGCGCGCCGCGCAGCGTCGCGCCGCGCAGATTGCTGAGGTTGAGATTGGCGCCGACGAGCTGCGCCCCGTTCAACGTCGCCCCGCCGAGATCGGCGGCCTCCAGGTTGGCGTCGGTCAGGGTGGCGTACGACAGATCGGCGCCGGCGAACTGCGCCGGCTGACTCGACAGCAGACAGCCGCCGCGCAGCGTCGCCGCATCGCAGGCGAGATTGACGCCGTGATCGACGCCGTTCGAGAGCGTCGCCCCGGCGAAGCTCGTGTCGGCGGAGAGCACCGCACCGGAGAGGTCGGCCTGCGACAGATCGACGCCGGCGAAGGCGGTGCCGGAGAAGTCGGTACCGAGCAGCGACGCGCCGGCGAACAGCGCGCCGGAGAGCGTGGCACCGACGAACGACGTCGTGCCGAAGGTGGCGCCGGCCATGTCGACGTCGGCCAGCGTGGCGCCGGCGAAGGTGGTGTCGTCGGACAGCGACGCGCCGCGCATGTCGGTCCCGACCAGCAGCGCGCCGGGGAAGCGCAGCGCGCTGCCCTGGATCGAGAACACCGCGTCGCTGAGATCGGCGCGGTCGAAGTGCGACTGCGTGATCACCGCTTCGACGAACTGCGCGCCGACGAGACTGCTGCCGGAGAAGTCGATGCCGCCGAGCAGGGCGGGCCCGAACCGCGCCGCGTTCCAGGTCGTGCCGTCGAGCCGCGCCGGCGTCTCGCGGCCGAGGCAAGTGGCGCTGGCGAACGAGGTGCCGAACAGCCGCATGCCGTCGAAGCGCGCGCCGATCAGGTCGGCGCCGTCGAAGATCGTATCGACCTGCATCGGCGGCGGACCGCTGCCGCTGGTCTGCAGCTGGCAGCGCGGCATGGTCGCGCAGACGAACGACGCCCGGCTCAGCGTTGCGTCGCGCAGGATGCAGTCGCTGAGGTCGAGCCCGTCGAACTGCATGCCGGTCAGATCGCTGTTGGAGAAGTCGCAGCCGGTGCAGTCGGCGCCGGCCTCGATGCGCGCGACGTCGGCCGCCACCTGCGCGGCACGTCCGGTCCGCGCCGCCGCAGCCGGCGCGCCGGCACGCGTCGGGCGAAGGAAGATCACCTGCGGCGGCGCGGTCGCGTCCGCCGCCTGCGCGTGGTGCAGCTCCAGCACGTGCCGGCCCGGCGCGACGGCAACCGTCGCCTCCTCACCGGCCGCGACGTCGAGCACCGGCCGCCCGCCGGGATCGCGCAGCACGAGACGATCGAGCCGGTGGGTGCCGCCGTCGACCGCGAGGGTGAGCGCGGTGGGAACGTCGAACTGATACGCGATCGCATCCATGCCGTCGGCGGCGCCGGTATCGCCGTCCGCCCCGCCCGCGGCCTCGAGGTGGACGATGCAGAGATGCTGCGGGCGCAACGCGAGATGCGGGCGGTCGGCGAGAGCGGCCTCGGCGACGGCGCGCGCATCGCGCTCGCCGAGCGGCAGCGCCGCGGCGGTGCCGTCATCCGATCCATCGCCACATCCGGCTCCCAAAGAGAGCAGCAGGGCCGCGGTGAGGGCGGCGCCGGTGCGCCGGGCGCGTCGTCGTGGGCGGAGCTCGATCATGCGGTGCCTCGTCAGGCGATCTGCCACTGCGACAGCGACGGCTCGACGCGCGGCGCGCCGGCGACGGTCTCGTAGTTGAGCGTGTACACGTTGCGGAACGTATCGACGGCGAGGCGCGCCGCCGCGACGCCGGTGGTGCGCGTCAGCAGCGCGCCGTCGGGCGTGTAGATGTCGAGCCGGTAGTCGAACGGGTTCTGGCCGCCGTCGACGAACGACAGGACGTAGAGGAACCCGAGCCCGTCGGCGCCGAGGTCGAGATAGACGACGTCGGCGCTGCCGTCGTCGAGCGGCACGATCGCGCTGGTGTTGCCGGCGAAGTGCGGCGTCGGGTTGCCGAGCACGTCGAAGGCCTGGATGCGACGGTTGCCGTCTTCGAGGACGAGGACGGCGCCCTGCGAGACCGTGACCGCGACCGGCGAGCGCATGAGCCCCGGTCGGGTGCCCGGTCCGCTCTTGCTGACCGCGAACGGCGTCGCGCGCGGCGCCTGCGCCTGGTCGATCGCGGCGAGCGGCAGCTGCAGGATCTCCATCTTGTGGCTCACCCGGTCGACGCCGACGACGAAGCCGGCGGGATGCACCGCGAGCGACACCAGCGGCAGCGAGAAGCGCCCCCAGGCGAGCGTCTGGTCGAGCGCGATCGGCGTGCCGTCGTCGAGCGTGATCGAGCGCAGCAGCAGGCTGTCGCCGTCGGGCTGCAGGAAGAAGTTCCGTCCCGTTCCCGAGGCCGGGCCGAGCCGGTCGTAGACGATGCCGAGCGGTTCGCGGTAGCCGCAGTCGAGCCGCTTGTCGCCGCGGTCGGGATCGTCGCCGAGGAAGATGTTCTGGACGACGTTCATGATCGGCGTCGCGGTGCCGTCGCAGAGCGACACCCCCTGCCCGCCGGCCTGGAACCCGTACCCGGCCATGCCCGTGCGCTGGCTGATGGTGATGCCGTTCAGCACGCAGAGCGCGTCGTCCTGGCCCTGGCAGAGCGCGACCTGGGTGGCGGTGGGCGGGGTGGTCGGCGACCAGACGTGCGCGCCGTCGCGGTACTCGAGCTTCAGCGCGTGCGCGTACTTCGTCGCGTCGGTGAGCGGCAGGACCTGTTCGACGATCGGCACCTCGATGGTGTCGCGGTCGTTGGCCTGCGGCGCCAGCGAGCCTTGGCCGACGATCGTGCCGTCCGCGGCGGTGAGCACGACCTCCGCCTGCACCGTGCCGCCGGCCGGCATGTCGGGAAACGGCACATCGATCGGATCGACGCGGCCCTGCTCGATCGCGCCCGTGACCGGGAAGAGGACGAGCGTGCCGCCGAAGGTCAGCGTCACGGCGTAGTTCCGCGCTTCCGCCGGGAACTGGAAGTCGTTGGGGTCCTTGAGGATGCTGACGGTGAGGTCGCGCGTGAGCGTGAGCTCGTTCGCAAACACCGCCGGGTTGGCCAGCACCTCGACGACGCTCTCGCCGATCGCGGCGAGATCCGCGGCGACCGCGATCACCTTCACTGCCAGCCCGACGAGCCCGGCGTTCTCGAAGAGCTCGAGGGTGGTGAGCTCGAGGCCCACGGCCGCGACCACCTGCGGCACCGCGGCCAGCACGCCCTGCACGGCGACGTTGCCCATCCCGGTCAGGAACGCGCTCAGGTCGTCGGAGGATCCGGCGCTGAACAGCCCCTCGGCGAAATCGGGGACGCCGTCGAGCAGGGCCTCCTTCGCGACGCGCGCGACGCGGGTGAGGAGCGAGGCGTCTTCGAACAGCGACGACAGCCCCTCGGACGTGCTCGCGCCGACGCCGGCGGCGAGGAACATCGTCGGCACGCCGATGTTGAACACCAGCGTCGTCATCGCGCCGTAGAGCGCCTCCGGCGTGAACGCCTGGCCGCCGAGCCCGAGGCTGCCGAAGCGCACCGACGCGGAGGTCGCCTCGGGCGGGACGTCGAACTGCAGCGTGCGGCTCTCGACGTTGTCGCCGGTGAGCGGAATGCCGAGGATCTGGTCGTTGGTCGGAATGTGGTCGAGGAACTTCGCCTGCAGCTGCGGCTGCGCGATGTCGTCCTCGGTCGGGTTGATCACCGCGAGCGGGCCGTCGGCATTGGCGAACGCGACGTACGCCGACAGGAAGCGCAGGTAGCGGTTCTTCAGCTCGATGCGCACGGTGCGCGCCGCCTCGTCGACGACCGCGACGTCGACGAAGTTGACGCCGTGCGCGCTCGCGCCCGCCGGGAGCGAGGCGTTCAGCCGGAAGGCGGCCTGCCCCGCGGCGCGCCCGGTGGCCGCCGCGCTCGTCGCGGCGCGGCGCACGGCGGTGATCCCGCTGGTCGCGTGCCAGTTGCTGCCCTCGAACTGCTCGTCATCGAAGATTGCCTGCAGCACCGCGCGCACGGTGCCGGCCGCCGCCGTGATCGTCTCGTCCGACGGTTCGTAGCGGAACTGCGCATTGCCCTGCGCGTCGACCACCGGCGTGCCGTCGAACTGCGTCATCGGCACGAGCCGCGCCCAGGCCGTGACCTGCTGGCCGCCGAAGGTGGTCAAACCGGATTCGGTCGCCGGCCAGCGCTCGGCGATGTGCGTGGCGAGCGCGGCGAGGAACGGCTGGCAGCTGCTGTCACCCGTGCCGCAGGGCAGCGTCTGGATGAGCTGCAGGATGCTGGTGCCCTGCTGGACGTCGAGGTTCATGATCTCCGGGTGGTGGAAGACGAGCGCGACGGCGGTGTCGAAGATCGTCGAGAAGCCGTTCACCGCGGGCAGGAGATCGATCGGATCCTGGCCGGCGACGCCGCCGAGCCGGTAGGCCGCGACCTTCGCGGTGCGCAGCGGGTCGCGACCGGGCGCGCGCGCGTGCCGGCCCATGACGCGCAGCACCTCCGCGGGGACGTGGATGTGCAGGCCGGCCAGCGCCGCCTCGCTGGTGCGGGCGACCCTGCCGGTGACGAGGAGATGCTGCAGCGCGTCGGCGGGCAGGTCGACGTCCTCGACGTAGTGCGTCAGGCGATCGTCCGGCACGGCGCGGAGCATCGGATTCTGATCGCGGAAGTGCGCGCGCGAGTCGGCGGTGTGGGTCGAGAGGCGAGCGCGATGCGAGCGGCTGTTCAGGCAGCGGAGCTCGAGGTCGGCGAGCTCGTGCAGGGAATGATCGAAATGCAGCGTGCGCCGTTCGCGGGCGCCGGACGGCACCGGCGTCGGCGTCGGCCGCGGTGCGGCGGCGGTGGAATCGCCATCGCCGCAGCCGGCGAGGAGCGGCGCCAACCCGAGCGCGAGCCCCGCGGCGGCCGAGCCGGCGAGAAACTGGCGGCGTGAGACGCCGCCGATCGGTGGGATGCGACGTGTCGTCATGAGTCCTCCGTCGGGCCCGATCCGGCCGGGCAGTCGCCGGCGCGAGCCAGCAGGCGCAGCAGGTGGTCGAGGCCGTCGAACCGGATC
>CBFGUK010000200.1:0-7756 GCA_965651925.1 uncultured bacterium
GCACCTCGTGGCCCATGATCTTCAGCATCATCGCCAGGCTGTCGGCCGCGTCGACGTTGTCATCGACGATCAGCACGCGCTGCCCTGCCGGCGCTTCCGAATGCCCGCGCTCGTGCTGGGTCGCGTCGCGTTCGTCGGCGTCGCTCGCCGGAAACCGGAGAATGAACTCGCTTCCCATGCCTGCTCCTTCACTGCGCGCTTCGACCCTGCCGCCGTGCAGCTCGACCAGTCGCTTGACGATCGTCAGGCCGATGCCCAGTCCGCCGTGCGCCTTCTCGAGGGAGTGATCGACCTGCGTGAACACGTCGAAGACCCGGGTCAGCATGGCGGCGGGAATCCCGACGCCGGTATCCCGCACGCGGATGACGGCCTCCTCGCCCTCGCGCTCGATCGTGAGCCAGATGCGGCTGCCGCGCTCGCTGTACTTGGCCGCATTGGATAGCAGGTTGGTGAGGACCTGCGAAAGACGGATTCGGTCGCCTTCGACGGACACCGGATGCGACGGCAGCCTCACCGTCAGATCGTGGCCGGACTGGCGGATCAGCGGATCGCAGGCTTCGAGCGCGTGCGTCACCACCGCCGACAGGGCGACCGTTTCGCGGCGCAGCGTCACCTTGCCCTGACTGATGCGGCTGAGATCGAGCAGGTCGTCGACCAGGCGCACGAGGTGCTGCAGCTGGCGCGCCATCATGCCGCGCGCCTCGGCGATGGCGGCGGGATCGCTGTGCGCGAGCTCCATCACGTGCAGTCCGTGGCGCAGCGGCGCGAGCGGATTGCGCAGCTCGTGCGCGAGCGTGGCGAGGAACTCGTCCTTGCGCCGGTCCTCCTCGCGCAGGACGGCCTCGACGGCCTGCTGCTCGCTGATGTCCGTGTTCGTGCCGAACCACTGTTCGATGCGACCCTCGGGATCGGTGAGCGGCACGACGCGCGTGAGGAACGGCCGGTAGCGGCCGTCGGCGCCGCGCAGCGGAAGGACCATGTCGAACGGCTCGCCGGTGGCAAGCGAGCTGCGCCAGCGTGCGAGGGCAGTCGGCAGCACCGCCGGATCGGGCACCGTCTGCCAGCCCTCGCCGAGCATCGCCTCGACCGTCGTGCCGGTGTACTCGTACCAGCGCCGGTTGAACCAGGTGACGTGGCCGTCGGGCCGTGCCGTCCAGGCGAGCTGGGGGATCGTCTCGGCGAGCGTGCGGAAACGCTGCTCGCTGTCGCGCAGACGCTGCTCGGCCAGGCGCGCCTCGGTCATGTCGCGCATGATCTTGAGGAAGCCGACGAAGACGCCCTCGTCGCGCAGCGGCATCATCAGGCCGCTCGCCCAGAAGCGGCTGCCGTCCTTGCGCACGTGCCAGCGCTCGTTCTGCGCCCGCCCGTCGCTGAGCGCCTTCGCCATCTCCGCATCCGGCACGTGCTGCGCGCGGTCCTCGGGCACGAACAGGATGCGGCCGTCGGCGCCGATCGCCTCGGCGTCCGTGTAGCCGAAGATGTTGCGCGCGCCGCTGTTCCAGCTCGTCATCGTCCCGTCGCCCGCGTACGTGATGATCGCGTAGTCCTGCGCGCTGTCGACGATCAGGCGCAGGCGTTCCTGGCTGCGACGCAGCGCCTCGGTGGCGCGCAGCTGCTCGGTCATGTCGACCGCCATGCCGCCGAGCAGCCACTCGCCGTCGTTGCCGCGCAGCGGGAACTTGAACGCGAGATAGCGGTGCGGGCCGTCGGCCTGCGGGAACACCTCGAGGAACGCGGCGCTCGTGCCGCTGGCCAGCACCTGCTGGTCGTTGGCGCGGTAGTCGCGCGCGGCCTCGGCGCTGAAGAGGTCGGCGTCCGTGCGGCCGATCCACTCCTCGCGCGCGCGGCCGAAGGCCTCCTCGATGCGCCGGTTGACGAACAGGTAGCGGCCCGCGGCATCCTTGATGAACGCGTGCGCCGGGCTGTTCATCATGAACGATTCGAACTGCTGCTCGCTGGCGCGGCCGCGCGCCTCGCTCGCGCCCGCCGCCGGGTGCGGCCAGAGGCGCAGCAGCACGGCCCCGCCCTGACCGACGCCGGCGGGTTCGACCGCCGCCCCCTCGGCGCGGCACGCGATCGCGGTACCGTCGTCCCCCAGCGACAGCGTACCGGGCACGAGCGCGCGGCTCCGCGCACAGCGCGCGATATAGGCACTCACCGCCTCCGGCGGTTCGCGCACGAGCGCGGCGAGCGACCGCCCCGCGAGCGCCTCCGGCGCCAGGCCGAGCTGCACGCCGGCGGCGCGATTGCCGGCGAGAATGTCGCCGGCGCCGTCGAGCAGCAGCATCGGTTCCGGCAGGGCGTCGGCGAAGGCGCGAAAGGCTGCTGGCGTCACCGCGACACGCTGCGCATCGACGTGCTGCTGCCCGGGTTCGGTCGCGCGGAGCGCGCGTTGCGGCCGGTTCCGGTCACCGCGCCGGGCGCGCGACGCCGCGCGACGCGGGCACGCCGCCGCCGCGCGACGCCGGGGTTTCCGCCGCGCTGATCCGGCCGCTGCGATGCCATGCGCTGCTTCATCGTTCACCGCCGGCGCGGGAGGCAATCCCCTTTCTGCTGCGGCTCGATGAATCCTCCGCACCGGCCCGTGGTTTGCGATGCGCCCGCGCGACCGGGTAGTCGAGCACATGCGAACGCACACGTTCCCGCGCCGGCACCGCCGGGGCATCCACTGGCCGGCGCTGCTCGTTGCGGCGCTCCTCGCCGCTGCCGGGTGCGGCTCGGACGACGACGGCGGCACGTCGTCGGCAGTGCAGCCGGCGCTCGATCGACTGGTCGCGCGCGCCGACGGGCCGCCCGGCGCGATGGTCGTCGTGCAGCGCGGCGCGCAGGTGGAGACGTACACCGCCGGCGTCGGCGATCTCGCCACGCAGGCGCCGCTCGCACCCGACGAGTACCTGCGCGTGGCGAGCGTCGCCAAGGCGTTCAGCGGCGCCGCCGCGCTGGCGCTGGTGAGCGACGGCACGCTCACGCTCGACGACACGATCGGCAAGTGGCTGCCCGAGCTGCCGGCGAGCTGGGCGTCGATCACGCTGCGGCAGCTGCTCGGTCACACCAGCGGCCTCGTCGACTTCAGCGACGTGCCGGCGTTCCGCGAGGCGGTCGCGGCGTCGCTCGACGTCGCGCCGCCGCCGATCGATCTGCTGGCGTTCGTCTTCGACGAGCCGCCGAGCTTCCCGCCCGGCAGCCGCTACCGCTATTCGAACTCCGACAACATCGTCGTCGGCCTGATGATCGCCGCGGCCACCGGCACGTCGTACGAGGACGTGCTGCACGCACGGGTGAGTGAGCCGCTCGGCCTCACCCGCACGAGCCTGCCCGCCGGGCCGGAGCTGCCGGCGCCGGCCATCCACGGCTATCTCGTCGCGCCGCCGGACGCGCCCGAGGACGTCAGCGAGCTGTTCGCCGCCGGCTGGGCCTGGGCGTCGGGCGGCATCGTCTCGTCCCCCGCGGACCTCACCCGCTTCGTGCGCGGCTACGTCGGCGGCGCGCTGGTCGACGACGCCACGCGCGCCGCGCAATTCACGTTCGTCGCCGGCGGCCACTCCGAGCCGCCGGGCCCCGGCACGAACGCCGCCGGCCTCGCCCTGTTCCGCTACGAGACGCGCTGCGGCACGGTCTACGGCCACACCGGCAACACCGCCGGCTACACCCAGTTCATCGCCGCCAGCGAGGACGGCAGCCGCTCGGTCGTCGTCTCGGTCACCGCCCAGATCACACCGTCGACCAACGCCGCCCGCTTCGCCGAGCTGCGCCGCCTCTACGCACGAGCCGTGTGCGCGGCGCTGGAGTGACGGCGCAGCGGGGGAAGCGCGTTCGATGATGCAGCGCCGTCAGGAAGAGCTGGACGGCGGGCGTCCCGCCCGCCGTCCGGCCGCTCTCCCGACCAACGCCACAGGCACCAGGGAACGCACCGGCCAGGTATTTCGCATGGCGACTCCGAGCCGGCGCAATCCAGGCGACACGAGATGCACTGCACGCGATGCGCTCGCCCCAGCGCCTCTTACGAAGGATCCGTGCTGGCGATGCTGGCGATCTCGCAGTCACCGCTCTCGACGAGCCGCACCTCGGCGCGCCTGGTCAGGATGGCGCGCGAGGTACTGTACTTGCCCTCCTCCTGATCGTCCCACCGTTGCCCCGATTTCATCGCCTCGTAGGTCGCCCACTCGATCGGCTCGATGATCACGTCGCCGGCCGCACCGGGGTGCGCTGCGTGCGCGTCGGCCTGTCCGTCAATCAACTGCTTCACGACAGCTCGCGCGCGCGCATTGGCGATCAACCGGTTCAGCTCACGACTGCGGCTACCACCAACGTCGTTGGGACAGTCGAATGGTTTCGAGCTGGCAAAGCCACGCACCTGCACTCGTACCGGTTTGGTCGAACGGGCGCAGCGCCTGAAACCGGCCGCCAACCTGGTGAGGAATTTCTTCGTGCTCTTGTCCAGACTACTACCCTTCTGAAACGCCTCCGATTTCACATCACATCCGCGCGCCTCATCGAAGAACGGAACCAGAAACACCGATTCAGACAACGAACCGCGCTCTCGCTCTCGCGGCGGCGCGTTGACGAACAGGACCGTGTGCGCCGTGGCGAGCGACGGGGCGGGCTCTTCCTTGGGACCGTGCGCGGGCGGAATGGGCGGAATGGGAGGCGCCAGGAGTGCGGTCGCGAAGGTAACGACTGCAAGGAAGGCGAACGCGGAGAAGGAGGAAAGGCCGTCGCCCACACCGGTCCAGATCCAACGCCAGAGCAGCGGCGCTTGCGTGACGAACTTCTCCAGCGTGGCGAGCACGAAGCTGACTCCGAGCGCGCCTGCGACCAGGCGATACTCCTCGGGAGAGTCGAACATCCCTGCGATGCCCGCTCCGATGAGGAATCCGCCGGCGATCGCCACACCGATCAACCCGAACGCCTGCAGGATGCGCAGCGCGACGTCTATCTTCCGGCCGCCAGGCTGGCCGTGACCATCATTCGCCATCTGTCGCGACTCCCGATGCCTAGCGGACCCGGCGCTTGCGCTTCGGCGCGGGGCGGTGACGGCGGACCGCCACCGGCGCGACGGTGCTGGTGATCTCGCTCATCATCTTCGCCACCGCCTGCGCAGCCGTCGGCTGCAGGCCCGCCAACTCCGGCTCGCCGGCGGCGTGCCACGCGGTGGACCAGGCACTGGCGAGACGCGTTGCGCCACGTTCCAGGCAACCGACGACGATCGGCCGCGCGATGGCGGCGAACGCCGCGATCCGCCGGCGTCCCGAACGCCCACCCGTGGCCGCATCGGCCTCGACGATCGCCTGCACATGCGAGTGGCTTTCGCGCACCCATTCGAAGGCGTGCCGGAGGATCGGTCCGTCGAGGAGCCTGCCGATCGCCGGCCGGAGCTCGTGCGGCGACACGTACTGCTTCACGAGTTTCGTCTCGAAGTAGGAGTGCAAGCCCTTCTGACCGGTGAGCTGGCCGTTGTGGTTCGCCGTCGTGTGCAGCGGCACGTGGGCATCGCCGATGTAGTGGCCCAGCCACGCCGAATGCGTCAGCACCGCATCGGCATCGTCCTCCTGGAAGGCACGCACGAGATCGTCGAAGACCTCCGCGATGCGCCACGGCAGGATGCCGCGCCCGTACACGACGTCCTTGCCGAACGCCGCGATGGCCGCCTCGAAGTCCTCGGGCAGCTCGGAGAACGGCGGCGCGCCGTACAGGTCGATGTCGATGAAGTGGCGCGGCGACTCGGCAGGGTCCGACTGCTTTTCGTGATCCGCCGCGATGGCGAGATCCTCGATCAGCTCGCGATGGATCTCGTAGAAGGCCCGCAGCGGCATCGGCACCGCCTGGATGGCGATGCCGTTCGTGGTTCGATGCCCCTTGTCGCCCCAGAGCGGCGCCGGCCGGGCGTCGTCGAGCACGGCCGCCACGGCCGCCGCGGCGTCGACGCATCCGTACCCGAACCTCTTCGAGTGCCCCGTCGCGTCGTAGTCCGCCGGAGCACCGATCTGCCGCGCCGTCGACTGGATGACGTCCTTCACCTCGCGTGCCGTGAGGTCGGGCTTGATCGACAGCAGGAGTGCACAGATCCCGGCGACCAGGGGGCAGGCGCTCGAGGTCCCGCCGAAGTCGTCCGTGAAATCGCCCGGCGCGTACCCCGCATGATCCATCCGCCCGTCGTTCGAGAACTCGCCGGTCACATCGGAGGTGAGAATCCCCCACCCACCGGCGCCGCTCGAGGGTGCGCAGACGGAAATCGCTGCGCCGAAGTTCGAGTAGTTCGACCGTTCGTCGCGACTCGTCGAGGCCGCCACCGCGATGACGTCCTCGTGAATGGCGAAGCCGTTGACCGAACCGTTCGCCGGATCGTCGATGTCGCGGTTCTCGTTCCCGGCGGCGAAACAGATCACGGTGCCGAGCCCGCTGCGGCCGTCGCGCGCGCAGCGCTGGATGGCGCGCGATGCCCGCGTCGAGAGCGGGAAATTCCGCGCCGCCGCCCCCCAGCTGCAGCTCACGACCCACGCCCCCTGTTCGAGGACGTACCCGAACCAGGCTTCGATCTCGCGGTCGGCGAGATTGAGGCCCCACCGCACCGGCATCAGGCGGCAGTTGGGGGCGGCACCGACGATCCCCGACCCGTTGGCGTTGCCGGTCGCCACGCCGGCACAGGCGGTGCCGTGCCAGTCCGCCTGGTACACGTCGGGACGCGGATCGGCCGAGCGGCGCGTGAAGTCCATCGGGGCGACCAGCTTCCATTCTCCGGCCAGGTCGGGATGGGTCAGATCGAACCCGTCATCGATGACGGCGATCACCACGGTGCGGGATCCCAGCGTTTCGGCTCGCTCCCAGGCCTCGACCACACGGGCGTCGGCTCCCCGCCGGAAGCCGATCGATGTGCCGCGATGCGCCCCGGTGTTGCGCAGATGCCACTGGTCCTTCAGGAGCGAATCGGACGGAATGATGAAGGCCTGCAGCTTGCCCGGCGTGGCGAGGTCGGGTTCGGCGACGGCGACCAGCGGGGATTCCTGGAGCGCGGCGGCCACCTTCACCGGATTCGACGACTCGGGAGTCACCTGGGTGACGAGCTCGCGCTCGCCGCGCGCTTCCACGACCTGGAGGTGATGGCGGCCGAGCAACTCCTGGCACTGCTCGAGTGGCGCCCCCGCCGCGAACTCGATGTAGAGCTGGCCCGTGGGAACGAAGGGCACGTTGTCGTCCGAGGTGTGGAACACGTGCGTCCCCGTGCTCACCTCCGGATGCGCGCGGATGGCATTCAGCGTCCGCTCCATGACCGCGCCGTTGTCGGCGACCTCGACGAGCTGAAACCCGCCCAGTTGCGGGCCGCCGTTCACCGCCCGCGTCCCGGCGAGGGCCGTCTTGAGCGCAGCGCGATCCGCACCGGTCCGCGGTTTCACACCGATCAGATGCTCGCTCTTGCGCAGGGTCAGAGGCCGGCCGCCGATCGTCATCGTTACGCTGTCCATCGCATCCTCCGCTGAAAACGTGGGTCGTGGATTGCGCTACCGTGCCGCGGCAGCGACGTCTGCGTGTCTATCGGCGCGTTACGCTGTCCCGCAATTGGGACTTCCCCTACATGGCGCGCCGGCACCGCCCGCTGCGCGATTGCTCAAGCGCGCGGTATCGACACGGCGCTGGAGTGACGGCACAGCGGTGGTGAGCCGCTTCTGGATGGCGCCGGGCGTGTGAAGGAGAACCGCCGGCATCCGACACGCGCATCTCGTTCCCAGGTCCCCTCTCCCCGCCAGGGGAGAGGGTCAGG
>CBFGUK010000201.1:0-7717 GCA_965651925.1 uncultured bacterium
CCAACCCCCCGTGGCACCGCCCCAGTCCTCGCGACTGCTCACAGATCGTCAAACTCCGGGGCGTAGCGGATCAGGCCGGTGCAGCCGGCGAGCGCGCCGGGGCGGAGCTCGAGGGCCATGAACGCATCGCCGTCGGTGTAGATCGAACGCAGGCCGACGCGGGCGGCGGGCACGAAGCCGAAGCGCGGGTAGTACGCGGGGTGACCGAGGACGACGACGGCGCCGGCGTCCTGTGCCCGGCACGCGTCGAGCCCGGCGCGCACCAGGGTTCCGCCGATGCCGCGGCGCTGCTGGGCCGGCAGCACGGCCATCGGCGCGAGGCCGAGCAGGCGCGGGACGGCGGCGCCGGGCGGATCGAGCGTCACGGGGCTGAAGAGGATGTGCCCGACGATGGCGCCGGCCTGTTCGGCGACCAGCGAGACGATCGCCCGGCCGGCGGCGCGCAGCCGCGCGACCAGTTCCGCCTCGGCGGGACCGGCGAACGCGAGGCGGTGCACGCGGTCGATCGCCGCGGCGTCCGCCGGCCGCTCGGCGCGCACGTGCACGGGCGCCGCCATCACCAGTACCCGTCGTCGGCGAAGCTGACGTATCGGCCCGCGCCGATGACGACGTGATCGAGGACGCGCACGCCCATGAGGTCGGCAACCTCGCGCAGCCGGCGCGTGATGTCCACATCCTCGCGGCTCGGCGTCGGATCGCCGCTCGGGTGGTTGTGGACGAAGATCACCGCCGCCGCCGATTCGCGGATCACCGGCAGGAAGACTTCGCGCGGGTGGACGATGCTCGCGGTCAGCGAGCCCTGCGAGACGCGCACGTCACGGATCTTGCGGTGCTTGTTGTCGAGCAGCACGGCGTAGAACTGCTCGTGGCGCTCGTTGGCGAGGCGCTCGCGGAAGTGCGCGTAGATGTCGGCACTGCAGCGGAACGGCGCGCCGGGCGTGAACTCGACCTCGCCGAAGCGCTTGGCGAGCTCGACCAGCGCCAGCACCTGCGCCGCCTTCGCCGGCCCGATGCCGTTCAGCGCCACGAGCTCGGCGTAGGAGAGGCGCGCCAGGCCGCGCAGCGAATGGCCGGCGGCTTCGAGGACCGCGCGCGCCTGGTCGACGACCGTGCCGCCTTCGCTGCCGGTGCGCAGGACGACCGCGAGCAGCTCGGCGACCGAGAGCGCGCCGGGGCCGTGGTCGACGAGCTTCTCGCGCGGGCGATCGGCCCGCGCCCAGTGCTTGACCGCGCGCTGTTCGTTCATGCGACGCCGTCATAGCGCGACGTGCTACGTATCGTCTAGCGGCGATGCAGACATGTCGCCGCGCGGCTGCGCGCGGCGACGCGACCTCGCACGCGCGGCGCGGCGCTCAGTTCTTCACTTCGGTCACCATGCCGCCGCGGAAGAGGACCTTGTTCGGGAACTGGTCGGGGTCGTCATCGTCGGCATAGACCCATTCGGCCATCGGGATGCGCGCCGCGTCGGCCATGCCCTCGTCGTCGTCGCCGGCGGGCACGACCTCGGTCCATTCGCGCTTGCTGTCCGGCGCGCCGCAGAGCTCGAGCACGGCCGCCATGCTGCTGCCCGGTTCGATCAGCCGGCCGCTGCAGCGCATCGGCTGCGCGAACGCCGGCGTGGCGAGCAGCAGGGCGAAGGCGAGAATCCATCGAGACATCGTCCGTCCTCCAGTGCGCGCACTATAGGCGACGGCAGACCGCGCACAACCGAAACTGGTGCGCACACACCGACGCTGGAGGTCGCGGGCGTGTCAGACGATACGTGTGATGCGGCCCACGACGTTCGTTGTAGCCGCGGCCCTTGTGGCCGCACGGCGACGCGTAGCGTCGCCGGGAGGAGCGGGGTGGGTCGCAAACGGGGTGACGCTGGCCATCGATGCCGCGCCACCCCACTTCGCCCAATGGCCTGCACGCTCCGCCGCGCGCTGCGCGCGCGGCCCGTTGCTCGCGCTGGAGGTGTCGGATGCCCCTCACCCTGACCCTCTCCCCTGGCGGGGAGAGGGGACCCAGGAAAGCGATGCGTGTGTCGCATGCCGGCAGCCGGGATTGTTTTACAGCCCCTCGAGGGCGCTTTCTGCGGCGGCGTCCGCCGCGGCGGCTCACTCGACGCGCAGCAGGAGGCCGTGCAGGTACTCGCCCTCGGGGTGGCCGAGGGCGACGGGGTGGTCGGGGCCGGGGCCGAGGTGCTCGAGGACGGTGACGCTGCGGCGGGCGTCGGCGGCGGCGCCGGCGACGATCTTGCGGAACAGCGTGGCATCGACGTGCTGCGAGCAGGTGAACGTCAGCAGGAACGCGCCCGGTGCGGCGCGGCGCAGCGCCCAGAGGTTGAGATCCTTGTAGGCGCGGGCGCCGCGCGCGACGTCCTTGCGCTGCTTGACCAGCGCCGGCGGGTCGACGACCAGCAGCTCGAACGGCTCGTCGCGCTCGCGCAGCACGCGGCCGACGTCGCCGCCGACGAACTCCGCCCGGTCGGCGTCGAGGTTGTTCAGCACCCAGTTGCGCTCGGCGCCGGCGAGCGCCGCGGCGGAGCTGTCGACGACGACGACGCGCGCGGCACCGCCGGCGCCGGCGTGCACGGCAAAGCCGCCGCTGTAGGCAAACGCGTCGAGCACGCGGCGGCCGCGGGCGAGGCGCCGCACGCGGGCGCGATTCGGGCGCTGATCGCAGAAGTGGCCGGTCTTCTGACCGGCGCCGGGATGCACGAGGAAGCGCAGGCCGTTTTCCCGCACCACCTGCTCGCCGGGCGGCTCGCCGGCGACGACACCGACCGCGGGCGCGAGCCCCTCGGCGGCGCGCACCGCGCCTTCGCTGCGCTCGACGATCGCTGCCGGGCGTACATGCTCGGCGAGCGCCGCGACGAGGAGCGGCTTCAGGCGCTCGGCGCCGGCGGTGAGGAGCTGCAGGACGAGCGTGTCGGCGTAGCGGTCGACGAGCACGCCGGGCAGGCCGTCGCCCTCGCCGTTGACCAGCCGGTACGCGTCCGTGTCCTCGCGCACGAGGCGGGCGCGCAGCGCCAGCGCCGCGGCGATGCGCCGGCCGATGAACGCGGCGTCGACCGGCTCGTCGCGGCGCGTCAGCAGCCGCACGGCGATCGCGCAGCGCGGGTTCACCGTGCCGACGCCGAGCGGCGAGCCGTCCGCCGCGACGATGCGCGCCAGCGTGCCGGGCTCGAGCGCCGGATCGAGCGCGCGGATCGCCCCGGAGAAAATCCATGGATGCCCGAGGCGCACCGGGCGGTCCTTGCCCGAGCGCAGCACCAGGGTCGGGATCATCGATTGCTCAACGCCAGGACGCGCGAAGACATCTCACCTGCCCTTCGCGCCTCCGCGACGTCGCGTTGCGGCGCCAGGCCGCGCCCACACACCGGAGCGGCCGCCGCGCTTCTCGTCGAGGCCGACGTCGGTGATCGTCATGCCGCGGTCGATCGCCTTGCACATGTCGTAGACGGTCAGGGCAGCGACGGTGACGGCGGTGAGCGCCTCCATCTCGACGCCGGTCTTCCCGGAGACCTTGACCGTCGCGGTGATGCGCAGCGCGCCGCCGCGGCCGGGATGGAAGTCGACGTTCGCCACGGTGACCGGCAGCGGATGGCAGAGCGGGATGAGGTCGGCGGTGCGTTTCGCCGCCAGGATGCCGGCGAGCCGCGCGACGGCGAGCACCTCGCCCTTGGCAATCGCGCCGGCGCGGATGCGGCGCAGCGTCGCGGGCTGCATGCGCAGCGTCGCGCTCGCCACCGCGACGCGCTCGGTCACCGGCTTGTCGCCGACGTCGACCATGCGCGCGCGGCCCTGCGCGTCGAGATGCGTCAAGGTCATCCGGGTCGTCGTCTTGCGATCACGTGTCGGCACGTCTAGCCTCGCTCGCTCCATGGCGCATCATCGACTGGTCATCCTCGGATCCGGGCCCGCCGGCCTCACGGCCGCCCTCTACGCCGCACGCGCCAACCTCGCACCGGTGGTGATCGAGGGCATGCAGCCGGGCGGGCAACTTACCATAACGACCGAAGTCGAGAACTATCCCGGCTTCCCCAAGGGGCTGCAGGGGCCGGAGATGATGGAACTGTTCCGCGCCCAGGCCGAGCGCTTCGGCACGCAGATCCTGTTCGGCGAGGTGACGCAGGTCGATCTGTCGCACCGCCCGTTCACGCTGCACGTCGGCGGCGAGGTGCACACCTGCGATGCGCTGATCATCGCCACCGGCGCGTCGGCGAAGCTGCTCAACATCGAATCCGAAAAGCGCCTGATGGGCTACGGCGTGTCGGCGTGCGCGACCTGCGACGGCTTCTTCTTCAAGGACAAGGTCGTGGTCGTGGTCGGCGGCGGCGACACGGCGATGGAGGAGGCGATCTTCCTCACCAAGTTCGCCTCGCGCGTGCACGTCGTGCACCGCCGCGACACGTTGCGCGCCTCGAAGATCATGGCCGAGCGCGCCGAGCGCAACGCGAAGATCCAGTTCGAGTGGAACGCGCAGGTCGCCGAGATTCATGGCGAGGCGGGCGGCGCCGGCGTCAGCGGCGTGACGCTCGAGGACACGCAGACCGGCGCGCGCCGCGAGCTGGCGTGCGACGGCGTCTTCATCGCCATCGGCCACCAGCCGAACACCGCGCTGTTCGACGGCCAGCTGGCGCTCGACGAGAACGGCTACATCCAGACCGAGCCGGGCCGCACGTACACGAGCGTGCCGGGCGTGTTCGCCGCCGGCGACGTGCAGGATCACGTCTATCGCCAGGCGGTCACCGCCGCCGGCACCGGCTGCATGGCGTCGATCGACGCCGAGCGCTGGCTCGAGGCGCAGGCGCACGGCGGCTGACCCCGCGCGGGGCGGCGCCGGCGCGACGTCGACCGTCGGCACCGGCGCGCCTCGCGTTCAGAAGCAGATCGTCTCGGCGAGATCGAGGCAGCTCGGGAAGATCGTCGGCGAGCCGCCGGCCGGCGTGATCGTCACGCCGCCGCCGGTATAGAGCAGGGTCGCACTCGCCGCCCCGCGGCTCACCTCGAGCGCGCCAGCCGCCGGGCACACCTGCCCGGCCGGGACGTCGAGCGACGTCCCGGTCGCGACGTCGACCGTCCCCGCCAGGCAGTCGGAGACGATGCGGCCGGCGAGTGATACGGCCAGCGGATCGGCGCTCGCATCGTGCACGACCTGGAAGTTCTCGAACGACACCGCGAGGCCGTCGGCCGGCGGCGGCACCCCGGCGACGAGGAACTCCGACACTTCGAAGAACCCCGCCGGGACGAACGTGAACGTCGCGCCACCGTTGACGGTCAGCCGCCAGGCGAGCGGCACGCAGTCGCTGCCGAACGTGATCTGATCGACGAGGATCTGGGTGTTCTGGAACTCGACGGCGACGCCCGAGCCGTCGGTGACGCGGGTGGTGAGCACGCCGCTCAGACCCAGCGACACCGCCCCCGACGCCCCGAGCACGCACGGCTGATCGGCGCCCTCGACCTGCAGCGTGATCATGCCGGACAGTCCCGCCGCGAGGATGTTCAGCACCTCGATCGGGCCCGGCTGGCGGTAGCTCGTGGTGAGCGTGTCGATCGCGTAGGTGGCGCTGACGACGTGCGGCGGTGTGCTGCAGGTGTTGCTCTCGTGCGCGGCGGCCTGGAGGTCGATGGCCCCATCGATCTCCACCTCGCCACCGAACCAGCCGGCGAGCCGGCAGTGGTCGCCGACCAGTGACAGCACCAGCGGATCGCCGTCCGCTCCGCTGCAGACGCGCTCGGTGCCGCCGCCGAGCGGACAGGCTTCAGCGGCAATCCCCGGATCGACGCCGTGCACGAGCGGGGCGGCGCCGTCGTCATTGGTGAGGATCGCCACCAGCGCGCCGACGATGCTGTGCACGCCGCCGAGCCCGGTCGAGAACAGCGCCGCGCGGCCGGCGAGCTGCTCGCCGGGCGGGATGGCCGTGGCGGTCGGCATCGGCGACGCGGTCGGCGTGCCGGTCGGGGTCGGCGAGTCGGCGGCAGTCGGCGTCTCGCCCATCGCCGGCGTCGGCGTGCCCGGCGCACCGGTCGCCGTCGCCGTACCGGTCGGCAGGCCGGTGGGCGTCGCGGTGACGACCGCGGTTGCCGTGCCGGTGGGCACGCCGGTGGCGGTCGGCGTGATCGTCGCCTGCGTCGTACCGGTCGGCACGGCGGTGGGCGTGGCGGTGATCGTGCCCTGTGCGGTGCCGGTCGGCAGGGCGGTCGGCGACGACGTCGGCGTCGCCGACACGGTCGTGACGATGGTGGCCGTTGCGGTGGCGGCGACGGTGCCGGTCGGCGTGCCCGTCGGCGGCACGGTCGCGGTGTGCGTCACGGTGGGCGTGTCGACGGGCGGCGGGCAGCCGGCGAGCGCGTTGTTCACGCCCTGAATGAGCTGGGCGATGGTGACCACGCCCTCGCCGTCCGCGAAAGCCTCGCAGGTGCTGACGTCGGCGAGGCCGAGCGCGATGTTCACGCCGGTGATCAGGTCGTCGATCGTGACCGCGCCGTCGCCGGCGCAGTCGCCGACGCACTGGTCGGGGACGGGTGCGGCAGCGGCAAGGCCGGTCAGGGCGGCGAAGGTGAACGCGATGGCGATGCGCGATGCGCGGGCGAGGCCCGGCAGAGCGGTCATACAGCCTCCTCGGGAGGTCCGCTTCTAGTCCGTGGCGGGCGTAAAGGTCAAAGCACAAGACCGGGCAGCCCGCAGGGCAGGTGCGGGTCCGCGGCCTGACCGGTGGCGCCTGGGGTGCGGGCGCTCAGGGGGCGACGGTGGCCGTGGCGGTGCCGGTCGGGAGACCGGTGGCGGTCGGGGGCGGCGTGCCGGTCGGGGTTTCGCTGGCGGTGACGTCCGGGGTGTCGGTCGGGACAGGGGTATCGGTCGGCGGAACGGTTTCGGTCGGCGGGGCGGTGTCGGTCGGCGCGGCGGTCCCGGTCGGGGTCGCGGACTCGGTCGGGGTTGCCGACTCGGGCGGGGTGGCGGTGGCGGTCGGAACGGCGGTGTCGGCCACGGTGGCGGTGGCCGTCGGCGTCGCGCTCGGGCTCGGGGTGTCGGTCGGCGCGGCGGTGGTGGTGATCGTCGGCGACGCGGTGCAGAACGGCGGCGGGGTCGGCTGCGGGATGATGAACGAGGCGAAGTTGTTGGCCTCGTTCGCTTCGACGACCTCCTCGCGCGAATCGACCAGCACGTCGACGTCGAACGGCACATAGGCCACCGCGACGCACACCTCGCCGCCGACCGGCAGCCCGCTCGTGCGCGCGACCTCATCGCCGAGCAGCTCGGTCGTGAACGCGCCGCTCGCGGCCGCGCCGGCGTTGGTGACGCACACCTCGAGGCCGAGGCGGATCTCGCTCGTGTCGGTGATGCACGGCGGTGTGTCGGACACCAGCCGTACGGCGACCGGCAGGAGGTCCGGGAGGTCGCCGCCGGTCGTGCACCCGTTCAGCGCCGCGCCGACGCCGGCGATCAGGTCGGCGATGTCGACGGCCGAGTTGCCGTCATTGTCGCAGGCGGCACACGCGTCAGGCCCCGCCCCGGCGAGCGCGATGCTGACGCAGGTGATGAGCTCGTTGACCGCGACCTCGCCGTCACCGCTGCAGTCGGCCGGACACGCCTGGGCGCGGGCCGACAGCGGCGCGCCCGCAAACGCGAGCAGCAGGACGAGAACGGCGCGACACGGCATGAACGGTCCGACCGTAGCGAGCACACGGCGTTGATACCAGCGCGGAAGAGGAGGTGCGGAGGTGCGGAG
>CBFGUK010000202.1:0-7696 GCA_965651925.1 uncultured bacterium
AAGCGCGGCCCTCCAGCGCGTCTACCAGCCAGCCGACCGGTCGACCGCGCACGCCTATCCCAACACGCGTTGGAGGGCCCGGCTCCCGCCGGGCCGCGGACGACCGTCGCCTTTCGGGTCCCCTCTCCCCGCCAGGGGAGAGGGTCAGGGTGAGGGGCGTCCGACACCTCCAGCGCGAGCAACGCGCCACGCCACGCGCCCTCCACCGGTTGCACACCACCGGCGTTCTCGCGGCGTCACGACGGGGATCCCTGGATCCCCCGCACGCGATTTGCCATTGACGATGCCAGCGGGATTGCTCTAGCGGACGGCAGGGAGGGACACATGGACACGACGCGACTGCTCATTCTCACCGCGCTGCTGGCGCTCGTACCGGCGCTCGCCAGCGCCGACACCGCCGGCACGCCGGGGCCGATCGCCGCCTTCGACCACAACGATGACTCCTCGGACTTCTTCGGGCTCCATGCCGGCGCGCTCTACATTGATGAGGGCGGCGGCACGGTGCGCCAGTACCGCTGGAGCGGCAGTCTGTGCACGGGCCGCGACCTCGACACCAGCCAGCAGGCTTTGCTGCTCGAAGCCGCGCGCGCCAAGTGGATCGTGCTGCCGTATTACAAGACCGGCAGCGGCAACGCGCGCTGCCTGACCTCGTTCGCCTTCGCGATCAAGAAGAAGTTCGTCGGTGCGGTAACGAAGTAAGCCCGATGCGGGCGGTGCGTTCGCTGCCGGCACGTTCGGTCCGCGCGCGGCGCGCGTGGGCCGTTGCTCGCGCTGGAGGTGTCGGACGCCCCTCACCCTGCCCCTCTCCCCTGGCGGGGAGAGGGGATCCGGACGCGTCGTCGGAACCCGCGACGGCATGTTCTCACACGCGCCGGCGTCCTCGAGCGCGCTGCGGACGCATGGGCCCTCGCGGGCGCGCCGGGACCGCTACTCCCACAGGCGGTCGAGCGCGCGCGCGATGGCGGCGAACACGCTGTCGACTTCCTCGCGGGTGATGATCAGCGGCGGGGCGAGGGCGATCATGTCGCGGATGCCGCGCACGATGACGCCTTCGGCGCGCACCAGCGCCACGGCGCGGGCGCCGAGCGTGCCCGTGGCCGGCGCCGCGGCGCGGCCGCCGCGCGGCACGAGGTCGAGGGCGCCGATCAGGCCGGTGCCGCGCACCTCGCCGACCGCCGGGTGGGCGGCGACCGCGTGCAGGCGCTCCTGGAAGTACGGCCCGATGTCGTCGCGCACGCGCTCGACGAGCTGCTCGCGCTCGAGGATGTCGACGTTGGCGAGCGCCGCGGCGGTGGCGACGGGATGCCCGGTGTACGTGAAGCCGTGCGCGAGATAGCCGCCGTCGGACAGCACCTCGGCGATCGGCTCCGCCACCAGCGTCGCGCCGAGCGGCACGTAGCCGCTGGTGATGCCCTTGGCCGTGGTCAGCAGGTCGGGCTCGAGGGCCCACGTGTCGGACGTGAACCAGGCGCCGAGGCGGCCGAACGCGGTGATCACCTCGTCGGCGACGAACAGGATGCCGTGCCGGCGGCAGAGCTCGCGCAGCGCGCGCACGTGCCCCGGCGGCGGCACGATCACGCCGCCGGCTCCCTGCACGGGCTCGGCGAATAGCGCCGCGATCGTCCCGGCGCCCTCGCGGGCGATCGCGCGTTCGGTCTCGGCGAGGCACCAGTCGGCGTACGCCGCGGCATCGAGCGCGCTGCCGGCACCGTACGGGTGCGGCCCGGGCACGTGGATGAAGCCGGGCAGCGGCAGATCGAACGGCTCCTGACAGGTCGGCAGGCCGGTCATGCTCGCCGTCGCCAGGCCGACGCCGTGATACGAGAACGTGCGCGTCAGGATCTTCGTGCGCCGGCGCTCACCGCGCAGCTTGTGGTAGGCGCGGATCAGCTTGAGCGCCGTCTCGTTCGCCTCCGAGCCGGAGTTGGTGAAGAACACGTGGCGCAGGCCGGCGGGCGCGTGCGCGGCGAGCCGCGCGGCGAGACGGATCGTCGGCTCGGTGGTGGTGTTGAAGAACGACGGATAGAAGCCGAGCGTGGTGATCTGGCGGTGCACGGCGTCGGCGATCTCGCGCCGGCCGTAGCCGACATTGACGCACCACAGCCCGGCGAGCGCATCGAGCAGCCGCGCGCCGGTCTCGTCGACCACGTGACAGCCCGCTCCCTCGGTGATCACGTGCGTGCCGTGGCGGTGGAGATCGCCGTGATCGGTGAACGGGTGCAGCAGGTGGTCCCGATCGAGGCGGCGCAACGCGGCGAGCTGGTCGGCATCCATGCGCTGGTCTTACCACGGAGGCACGGAGACGCGGAGATCGATGGTGCCCCCTCCGGCTCCGTGTCTCCGTGCCTCCGTGGTGAAACACTTTGCTAGGATCTGTTCATGGTCGAGCCGCCGCGCTGCCTCGCCGACGATCTCGCCCCCGGCGACGCGAACGCCCGGACGCTCGACTGGAGCGGGCTGCACATCGTGCGCATCGACACGCCGGCGCATCCGCTGTTCGCGCCGGCCTATGCGCGGCTCTGGCAGGAGTTCGGCGCGCGCGGCGAGATGGAGCGGCGCGAAGTGATCGCCGAGCGGCTCGCCTGGGATGCGCGCCGGCCGATCGACGGCCATGCGCTGCGCTACGAGCTCCTCGCCGTGTGCGCTGGCGAGACGCTCGTCGCGGTACGCGATCACACCGCCATCGTGCCGCCGGCGCGCGCCGGCGCGCCGCGCCGCACCATCGTGCATCTCTCACACCTGGTCATCGAGCCGGCGCGGCGCGGCAGCGGCCTCTCCGGCTGGCTGCGTGCGGTGCCGCTGCAGACCGCACGCGCCTGCGCCGCCGCCGCCGGCGTGCCCGCCGGGCCGATCACGCTGGTGGCGGAGATGGAGTCGGACGACCGATCGCCGGACGGCGTCGCGCGCCTGCGCTCCTACGACCGCGCCGGCTTCCGCCTGATCGACCCCGCCGCGGTGCGCTACCACCAGCCCGACTTCCGACCGCCCGCCGACATCGATGCGAGCGGCGCGCGCCCGGTGCCGCTCGCGCTCGCCGTCCGCCGCGTCGGCCGCGAGCACGAGGCGACGATGCCCGCCGACGAGGTGCGCGAGCTCATCGCGGCGCTGTACACGCTGTTCGCCGCGCACGTCCGGCGCGACGACATGGCGCCACTGTGGACGTCGCTCGATCGCCTGCCCGCAGCGGCCGCCGTTGCCCTGCGCCGCCCGCTGTCCGATGACGCCGGAGCGGAGGTCCGCAGATGACGCCGATTGCGCAGACGCCTGAACCCGGGATCTGCGCCAGCTGCGACCTCTGCGGATGAGCGATGATCACGGCGTACTACCATCCCGGCTTCGCGGCGCCGATCGGCGAGGGACACATCATGCCGATCACCAAGTTCGCGCTCGTCGCCGAGGCGCTGCGCGACCGGCCCGGCGTGCGGCTCGAGGAACCGGCGCCGCTCGCCGAGGCGGACCTGCTGCGCGTGCACACGCGCGCCTATGTCGACGCCGTCCGCACCGGCGAGCCGCGCGCGCTGGCGGAGTCGCAGAAGTTCGCGTGGTCGCCGCAGCTCTACCCGGCGGTGCGGCTGACCGGCGGCGGCTGCGTCGCCGCGGCGCGGCGGGCGCGCCGCGAGGGCGTCGCGGCGGCGCTGGTCAGCGGCTTCCACCACGCGCACGCCGATCACGGCGAGGGCTTCTGCACGTTCAACGGCCTGGTCGTCGCCGCCGAGCTGCTGCACGCCGAGGGCGCGGCGCGCATCGCGGTCGTCGACTGCGACCTGCACTACGGCAACGGCACCGCGGCGCTGTGCGCGACGCGGCCGTACCTGTTCACCCTGTCGATCTACGGCAACGACTACGACCGCAACGAGGCGTTCCGCGACGTCTCCGTCGTGCGGCACCGCGACGGCCCGAATCACGTCTCGATCGCGCTGCCCGGCGGCAGCGGGCGTGCCGCGCTGTGCGCGGCACTCGACGACGGGCTCGCCAGGCTCCTCGCCTGGGGCCGGCCGGACGTCGTGCTCTACCAGGCGGGTGCCGATCCGTACCGCGAGGACCCATACTCGCCCCTGGCGCTCGATCACGACGATCTGCGCGCCCGCGATCAGCGCGTCTTCGCGTGGGCCCGCGCGCACGGCCTGCCGATCGCCTGGGTGCTCGCCGGCGGCTACACGCGCGACCTCGCCAAGGTGGTGCAGGTGCACCTGAACACGTTCGCCGCGGCGCTGGAGGTCTGGCGGTGAGGAAGCGGTCAGCCGTCAGCTATTCAGCGGTCAGCCGGAAGTGAGAGTCGCTGAGGGCTGACGGCTGACCGCTGACAGCTTCCGTCTGCGGCGCGAGTGACGTAGACGCATCCGCGATGCGGGCGATTCCGGCGGTACTCGGCGGGTGGACGGCGCTCGTCCTGCTGTTCTTCTATCTGCCGCTGGCAGTGCTGATCGCGTACTCGTTCAACAGCGCGCGGCTCAACGTGCGCTGGCAGGGATTCACGCTCGACTGGTACGTGGCGGTCTGGCGCGACGCCGTGCTGATGCGCGCGCTCGGCACCAGCCTCGTCGTCGCCGCCCTGAGCACCGCGCTCGCGGTGCTGCTCGGCACCGGCGGCGCCTGGCTCCTGCATCGCTACCGCTTCCCGTTCGCGCGCCTGTGGCGAACGCTGCTCTACCTGCCGATGATCATCCCCGAGGTGATTCTCGGCGTCAGTCTGCTGATCCTGTTCGTCACCATCCGCCTCGAGCTCGGCTACGCGACGATCGTCATCTCGCACGTGACGGTCTGCCTGCCGTTCGTCCTCGCCGCCGTGCAGGCGCGGCTCGCCGGCTTCGATCCCGCCCTCCTCGAGGCCGCGCTCGATCTCGGCGCGACGCCCGCCGTCGCCTTCCGCCGCGTGCTCGTCCCGTACCTCGCTCCGGCGATCGGCGCCGGCGCGCTGCTCGCCTTCACGCTGTCGCTCGACGAGCTCATCGTCACGTGGTTCACCGCCAGCGCCACGACGCGCACGCTGCCGCTCGAGATCTTCGGCCGCGTGAAGAAGGGACTCGATCCCGGCCTGAACGCGATCTCGACGGTGTTCATCGTCACCACGTTCGTGCTCGTCGTCGCCGCGGAGCGCCTGCGTCGGCGCGCGCCCCGGCCCGCCCCGGAGATCCGATGATCCGCCGCCTCGTCCTCGTCGCGCTCGTGCTCGCCGCCGTCGCCGGCTGCCGCTCAGCCGAGTCCAGCGCCCAGCCGCTCGTCCTGTTCGCGTGGTCGGAATACGTGCCGCAGACGATCCTCGACGGCTTCACCGCCGAGACCGGCATCCCGGTACACTACGAGCGCTACGCCTCGAACGAGGAGATGCTCGCGCGGCTGGTCTCCGGCGCGCAGCGCTACGATCTCATCCAGCCCTCGGAGTACGCCGTCGAGGCGCTGGTGAAGGAGAACCGCCTGCGGCCGATCGACTGGGCGCAGGTGCCGAACGCGCGCCACGTCGACCCCGCGTTCCGCGGCCTGCCGCACGATCCGCAGAACACGTACACCGTGCCGTGGATGGCCGGCACGGTCGGCATCGTCGTCAACACCGCGCGCGTCCGCGAGCCGGTGCGCGGCTACGCCGACGTCTTCCAGCCGCGGTATGCCGGCCGCATCGTCATCGTCGACGATCCGCGCGAGATCGTCTCCTGGGCGCTGGCGACGCTCGGCCGCGGGCCGAACGAGGTGACGCCCGAGGCGCTCGCGGCGGTCAAGCCGCTGCTGCGCGAGTGGCTGCCGCGCGTACGCGTGTTCGACTCCGACAGCCCGAAGGCGGCGCTGCTCACCGGCGACGTCGACCTCGGCATCGTCTGGTCGGGCGAGGCCGCCCGGCTGATCGCCGAGGACCCGCGCTTCACGTACGTGCTGCCCGCCGAGGGCGCGCACCAGTTCGTCGACAGCCTCGCCATCCCCGCCACCGCCGCCAATCCCGAGGCGGCACTGCGTTTCATGGACTACATCCTGCGTCCCGAGGTGAGCCGCCTGATCTCGGCCGAGTTCCCCTACACCAACCCCAACCGCGCCGCGCGCGCCCTGCTGTCCGACCAGGAGCGCGCCAACCCCGCCAGCTACCCCCCCGGCACCCCGCGCCTCGCGACGTTCCGCGACATCGGCGATGCGGCGGTGGCCATCGACCGGCTGGTGACGGATGTGCGGGCGGAGAGCTGAGCAACGAACTGCGTGCGGAGGTGCGGAGGTGCGGAGGTGCGGAAGTGCGGAGGTGCGGAGGTGCGGAAGTGCGGAAGTGCGGAGGTGGTCACGAAGCGGGGACGCGTCCGGGAGCGCGGGCGGCCCGCCCGCAGGGGGGCGGGGTGCAGTGCTGACGTGCTGACGTGCTGACGTGCTGACGTGGGGAACACTGCCGGTCTTCCCGACACACTGGACGGCGCCGGTGCCCGGTCGGACGGCGGTCGTCCCGCCCGGCGAGCGACACGTCCCGGTGCACTGTCGGCAGGCGTGCGGAGCGACGATGGAGGCACGCCGGCGTGTGTCCTCACGTCAGCACGTCCACACGTCAGCACGAACACGTCAGCACTTCACCCACCCCGCCCCCCTGCGGGCGGGCCGCCCGCGCTCCCGGACGCGTCCCCGCTTCGTGACCACCTCCGCACCTCCGCACCTCCGCACCTCCGCACCTCCGCACCTCCGCACCTCCGCACGCTTTTCGTTCGCCCATGCACCCTGACCTCCCCCCGCCGACGCTGAACGGGTCCGCGCGTGGGCCGGATGGGCGCGCGTGGCTGCTCGTGGCGCCGCTGCTCGTCTGGGTGCTGGCGTTCGTCGTCGCGCCCGGGGCGATCATGCTCGTCTACAGCGTCAGCGAGCGCGGCACGCTCGGCGGCGTGGTCTTCGACTTCACCCTGGCGAGCTACGCGACGCTGCTCGAGCCCGCCTACCTGCGCATCGTCGCGCGCTCGCTCTGGCTGGCGGCGCTGACCACCGCGATCTGTCTCGTCGCCGGCTATCCGGTCGCGTGGACGATCGCGCGCGCCGCGCCGCGCTGGCGGACGCGGCTGCTGCTGCTGGTGATGATCCCGTTCTGGACGAGCTTCCTGATCCGCACCTACGCGTGGGTGACCATCCTGGCGCGTGACGGGCTGCTCAACGGCGCCCTCGTACAGCTCGGTCTGCTCGCGCAGCCGCTCGAGCTGCTCTACACCCCCGGCGCGGTCGTTCTCGGGCTCGTCTACACGTTCCTGCCGTTCATGATCCTGCCGATCTACGGCGCGGTCGAGCGCCTCGACGCCGGGCTCGTCGAGGCGGCGTTCGACCTCGGGGCCGGCCCGCTGCACGCCTTCCGGCGCGTCATCCTGCGGCTCACCGCGCCCGGCATCGCCGCCGGCGTGCTGCTCGTCTTCGTGCCGGCACTCGGGCTGTATGCGGTGAACGACATCCTCGGCGGCGGCCGCGTCGACATGATCGGCAACATCATCGAGAACCAGTTCCGCGGCACCGCCCGCAACTGGCCCTTCGGCGCCGCCCTCGGCGTGACGCTCACCGCCGCCTTCGCGCTCGCGTTCTGGGCGATCGGGAGGAGAGGCGTGACCGGTGACCGGTGACCGGTAACTAACCTTGATCTGACAGAACAAGATCGACGCAGAGACGCGAAGGCGCAAAGCGACGCCGAGAATCCCGGGTTGGATTGTGCTTGCGCAACCTCCTCGACAATGGGTTTCCGCTGGTGCCATCCGAACGC
>CBFGUK010000203.1:0-7668 GCA_965651925.1 uncultured bacterium
GGCAGCGACTGCGGGCCGTCGCAGCCGAGGCGGTCGGCGATGACCGTGAGCTCGCTCTCGGCGAGCAGCGCCTCGCACGCGGCGCGGGTCGGCTTCATCAGGAAGCCGCGCGCGTTGAACGGCGCAACGACGACGCGCAGATCGAGCGCGTGGCGCCGCAGATGCGGCACGAGCAGGCCGAAGTTGTTCGTCACCACGCCGGGTTCGGCGCCGTAGCGGCGGCGGACGAGGTCGGCGAAGACGCGCAGCGCCTCGACGTTGCCGAGCGCGACGGCGATGTCGGTCATCTGCGCGTGCAGCAGCACGAGGCGCGGCCGGAAGCGGCGGAAGACCGCCATCTCGACGTCGACGAGCGTCGCGAGCAGCGTCGGGAAGTCGCGGCGCAGCACGCGCGGCGCGCGCGGCACGCTGCGCAGGCCGATGCCGATGAGATCGCGCACGCCGAGGCGGCGCAGGTGCTTGAGCCCGGCGCCGACGAGGCCGTGATCGGTCGCGTCGCGCACGTAGCCGAGCGCGTTGGGGATGATCGGGAAGACCTCGATCGGCGTGTCGGCGCGCGCCAGCTCGATCGCGCGCAGCGTCGCCGCGTCGTTCATCGGCATCACCGCGCCGACGCCGTGGCTGGCCGCGTCGCGCACGAGCGCGGCGCCGTTCTGCGGGTCGGCGAGGCGCACGAGCCAGTCGAGGCCGACGGCCTTCGACGGCGCGCCGCCGCCGAGGAACGGCCGCCCGCTCAGGATGCGCGCCGGCCAGGCGGCGTCAGAGCGTGACATGGCCTCCCTCGGCGGAGCGGTAGATCGCGTCGATGATCGCCTGCACGTGCAGGCCGTCGTCCCACGTCACCAGCGGCGTGCCGCCGCCGGCGCAGCAGGCGAGGAAGTCGGCGTCCTCGTTCGCATACCCCTCGCCGCCGTAGTCGGCGCTGAGGTCGATCGGCGCGCGGTCGAACGCCGCACGGTGCAGCGCCGTCCAGCCCGGCGGATAGGGGTCGTGCGGCCGCGAGAGATGCAGCCGCGCGCGCTCGTCGGTCATCGTCAGGCTGCCGGCGTCGCCGATGACGTGCACCTCGGTGTGCTCGACGGGGTAGCCCTGCGTGCTCCACGAGGTGTCGACCGAGGCGACGACGCCGCCGGCGAATTCGAGGATGACCGTCGCCGCGTCCTCGACGCCGGTATGGATGCGCCGCGTGCGCGCGAACACGCCGCGCACCGGGCCGAAGAACCAGGTGAGCAGATGCAGCAGGTGGCAGGTCGAGTTGATGACGATGCCGCCGCCCGAGCGCGCGCGGTCGTACACCCAGCCGCCGGCGGGGCGGAACACCTGGCTGAGATAGACGCTGGCGTGCACCTGGTGCACCGTGCCGAGCGCCCCCGCCTGCACGAGCGCGCGCAGGTGCTGGTAGAGCGGCAGGTGCGCCTTCATGTAGCCGACGGCGCGCACGCCCGGCTTCCCGGCGGCGAGTGCCACCATGCGCTCGGCGCCGGCGAGCGTGTCGGCGAGCGGCTTCTCGACGAAGACGTGCACGTCGCGCGCCAGACACGTCTCGGCGGCGGCGAGGTGGGTCGAGGCCGGCGTGCAGATCAGCACCGCGTCGACCGGCGTGCGCGCCAGCAGCTCGTCGAGCGAGGCGAACAGCGGCGCCTCGAGCCCGAGGCTGCGCAGGTGCGCGGCGAGCTGCGTCTGCGGATCGGCGACGGCGACGACCTGCGCGTCGGGCAGGGCGCTGACCACCGCCGCGTGCATGAGGCCCATCTTGCCGAGGCCGGCGATCGCGACGCGCGTGCTCACGCCGCCTCCCGGACGCGTGCCGCGGCGCCGCCGGTCGCCTGCACGCGCGCCAGCCCGTCGCGCAGCGTCAGCGGCCGGAAGCCGAAGTCGCGCGCGGCGGCGTCGATGTCGCAGGGCCGCATCTGGGTGACGCCGACGACGTTGTCGACGGTGAGCGGCGGGTTGGCGAGCACGCGGCCGAGCGCGCGCGCCAGGAGCAGGCAGGCGGGAATCGGCAGGCGCAGCAGCCGCGGGCGGCGGCCGACGAGCGTGCCGATGCCGTCGAGGAAGGCGGCGAAGCTGACCGGATCGGCGCCGCCGAGGTCGTAGCGCCGGCCGACGGCCGCGGGCGCCTCGAGGCAGGCGAGCACCGCGGCGGCGACGTCGTCGACGTGCATCGGGCGGAAGCGCTGCGTGCCGTCGCCGATCACCGGCACGACCGGCAGGGTCGCGACCAGCCGGCACATCTTCGCGAACAGGCCGCGCGCACCGCTGCCGTAGATCGTGCTCGGGCGCAGGATCGTCCACGGCACGGTCGCCTGCTCGACGACGCGCTCGGCGGCGAGCTTGGTGCGGCCGTAGACGCTCGTGTTGTCGGGATTCGCCGACTGGCTGCTGATGAAGACGAAGCGGCGCAGCGCGGGCGGGCAGGCGGCGAGCAGCGCCGCCGTGCCGTCGACGTTCGTGCGCCGGCTGAGCGCTTCGTCGGGGGCGGTCTCCGAGGTCGTCGCCGCGCAGTGCACGACCGCGTCGACCCCGTCGGCGGCACGCCGCAGCGCGTCGGCATCGCCGAGATCGCCGGTGACGAGCTCGACGTCGAGCCCGTCGAGCAGCGCCCGGCTGCTCGTCGCGCGCACCAGCCCGCGCACCGCATGGCCCTGCGCCCGCGCCGCGCGCGCGACCTGCGACCCGACGAACCCCGATATGCCTGTCACCAGCAGCTGCACATCCACATCCCTTTGCTTCTACTGCGCCGACGCGGAGGCCCGGAGCACGTCGCGGCTCCGCGTCTCCGCGGTGAGGTTCTGCATCTGCGCGCGCACCGCTGCCCACGCCTCGTCGACGGTGATCGAGCGCAGGCAGACGTTGTCGCGGCAGAAGCTGTTGTCCTTCGAGTTGATGACGTTCAGGCACGGACTGCACGGCAGGCCCTTGTAGAGCACCGCGTGCCCGGTGCCGCGCGGTCCGTAGCGTGCCGGCGTCTCGGGGCCGAAGAACGACACCGTCGGCACGCCGGCGGCGACGGCGAGATGCAGCGGGCCGCTGTCGTTGCCGATGAACAGCGCGCTGCGGCCGAGCAGCGCGACGAGCTGCTCGAGCGTCAGCCGGCCGCTCAGGTCGAGCAGGCGCGGCCCGGCGGGCAGCGCCGCGGTGAGCCGGGCGACGTAGTCGCGCTCCTCCGGTGCGCCGATCAGCACGACGCGGCTGGCGGCGTCGTGCGCGAGGATGCGCGCGATCAGCTCGCGGTACGCCGTCAGCGGCCAGCGGCGCTTGAAGTCGAGCGGGCTGGCGTTGACGTTGACGCAGATGAGCGGCCCGCCGTCGGCGGGCAGCAGGCGGTCGAGCGCCGCGCCGGCGAGCGCACCGGCACGCGGCGCATCGAGGCCGTCGCCGTCGGGCTCGGCGCCGAGCGCCGCCACGGCGCGCAGGAAGTTGTCGGTGATGTGCGCCGGCGTGTACGGCACGCGCTCGGTGTAGAACGCCTCGCGCCAGAACTTCGGCGAGCGGAAGCCGACCGAACGCGGCGCGCCGGCGAGGCCGGTGAGCAGCGAGGTGCAGTTCGCGTAGAACTCGAGATCGACGACGGCGTCGAAGCGCTCGCGGCGCAGGAAGCGCAGCAGCCGCGCGGCGCTGCGCACGAAGGCGCGGACATCGCCCGCGTCGTACACCTCGACGCGGTCGATCGCGTCGAGCAGCCGGCACAGCGCGGCGTTCTGCGCGAAGGTGAGGAACGTCAGCTCGGCGTCGGGAAAGCTCCGCTTCAGCGCGCGCAGCGCCGGCGTGGTGAGCGTGATGCTGCCGAGCCCCCAGAACTTGATCACCAGGATGCGGCGCGGCGCGCCGCCGGCGGCGGCCGGCTGTCGGCGCCCGAGGCCGAGCCGGCGCGCGCCGTGGCGCAGCGCCTGCAGCGCCAGGCAGAGCGGCGGGCCGGCGTACTGGTCGATGCGGCGCATCAGGCGGATGCCGCCGAGCGTGGCGCGCGGGCTCATCGGGCGCGCCTCAGCGTCCCACCGGACGCGGCGCGTCGAGCGCCGGGATGACGACCGTCTCGCGGCCGGCGCGGCGCGTGAGGCGCATCGCGAGGCGGCGGCGGCGGCGGTGGGCGAGCGCCATGGTGAAGCGCGTCGAGGTGTCGCGCGCCAGCAGCGCGCCGGCGAGCGCCAGCACGCGCCGCGGGCGCCGCGCGAAGCTCAGCAGGTAGAACCACGACATGGCGACCAGGTTCAGGACGGTCAGCCCGCGCGAGTCGAGGATCTCGGCGTACGAGTGGCTGTTCGCCGGATCGTTGTAGGCGAGCAGCGAGCGGAAGTAGGCGGCATCGAGGCGGATGCGGCCGCTGGCGCGCAGCGCCGCGAAGAGCTCCGAGCCGGGGTAGGGCGAGAACGGGAAGGTATTGACGTCGTGCACGCCGGCGCGTGCCAGGCGCGCGAGGAAGACGAACGTCTGCCGCACGTCCGCCCAGGTCTCGCCGGGAAAGCCGAAGACGAAGTTCGCCTTGATCGTCAGCCCGGCGGCGTACGCGGCGCGGATCGAGGCGAGCATGCGCTCGGGATCGACCTTCTTCTTGAGCCGCGCGAGCTCCGCCGGTGCGCCGCTCTCCGGCGCGTAGCTGATGATCCGGCAGCCGGACTGGTACAGCAGCGCCGCGACCTCGGCGTCGATCGCCTCGCTGCGCGTGCCGGTCGGCAGCTGCCAGGTGATGTCGAGCCCCTCGGCGATCAGCAGCCGGCAGAACGCGACGATCCAGTCCTTCCGCACGATCGCGGTGAGATCGTAAAAATCGAAGTTCGTCACCCGGTAGCGCCGCATGTAGTCGCGCATCTCGGCGAGCACCGCCTCGGGGCGGCGCGCGCTCCAGCGCGTCGTCCACATCAGCGGGCTCGAGCAGAACGTGCAGCGGTACGGGCAGCCGCGGCTGGCGAGGATCGGCATCGAGCGGCCGAGGTTGGCGCCGTGGGTGAGCGCGTTGTCGATGTACGCCTCGACCGGGAACAGCGCCCACGCCGGCGGCGCGAGGGCGTCGAGATCGCGCAGGCGGGCACGCGGCGCGGTACGCGCGATCGTGCCGTCGGCACGGCGGTGCACGAGGCCGTCGACCGTCGCGAGGTCGCGCCCCGCGGCGTGCGCGTCGCACAGCGCGACGATCGTCTCCTCGCCCTCGCCGAGCACGCCGACATCGACCGCCGGGCAGTCGGCGAGCGTTTCCTCCGGCAGCGCGGTGACGTGCTCGCCGCCGAGCACGAGCAGCGCGCGCGGTGCGGCGCGGCGGATCGCGGTGAGGAGTGCGGCGGTGACCGGCCACTCGACCGAGAACATGCACGCGACGCCGATCACGTCGGCCGCCGGATCGAGGCGCGCGACGATCTCCTCGTGGCGCAGCCCGTGCAGCAGCGCGTGTTCGTCCCACGGCGTGCGGCTGTACTGGTGGACCGCCTCGCCGACGGCATCGACGGCGGTGACGGTGTGGCCGGCGGCCTCGAGCGCGGCGGCGACGTAGGCGAGGCCGAGCGGCGGCACGGCATCCTGGCCGATCGCGCTGGCGCTGCTCAGCGTCGGCGGGCGGACGAGGCAGACGCGCAGCGGGCGCGTCGCGCGCCCGCCGGCGACCGGCAGCTCCTCCGAGTGCCGCACGGCGTCCGCGCGCCGCTCAGGCGCGCGCCTCCGCGGCCGGCGCGCCGATCGGCTGCAGCTCGTCGGTGCCGTGCAGCTCGGCATAGCCGCGCCGCACGCCGAAGCAGCGGTGCGCCGCGGCGCAGCGCGCGCACGCCGGCGCCCTGACGAACTCGCCGTCGCCGGCGCCGTCGGGCAGCGCGCCGGTGGCGAAGTGGTCGCGCGCCGCCGCCGGCACGATGCACAGCGGCAGGCCGCACATCGAATCGAAGCCGCTGAGCGGCAGCCCGAGCGCGCGCGCGCGGTCGAGGCCGGCGACCAGCGCCGGCATGATGTCGGTGAACGTCGGGATCAGCGTCGCGGTGCGCGGCACGACGTCGGTGTGCGAGGCGACGAACGAGACCACGACGCCGGTGTCGGGCTCGGCGGGATCGCACAGACGGGGCCAGCGCGCGGCGACGAAGTCGACGTAGCGCGGGAAGTCGGTGCGGTTCGCCTGGCAGAAGACGAAGTTGAGGCGCACGTGGATCGGCGTGCGCATCAGCGCATCGAGGCCGCGCACCGTCTGCGCGAACGTGCCCGGCGCGCCGGTGATCGCGTCGGAGATCGCCGCCGTCGAGGCGTGCAGCGAGATCATCGCGCGGTCGACGCCGGCGGCGGCAAGGCGCGCGGCGAGGTCGCCGTCGGCGAGGCGGATGGCGTTGCTCTGCAGCTCGATCGCGGCGACGCCGGCGGCGCGCGCGCGCTGCACGTACTCGACGAGGCGCGGGTTGAGCGTCGGCTCGCCGCCGGAGAGCACCAGCGCCGCCCCCTCGCGGCCGGCGGTGTCGATCGCCGCGGTGATCGCCGTCTCGGCGGCGGCCGGCAGGTGCGTCGAGACGAAGCAGAACTCGCACGCCTGGTTGCAGTGGAAGTTGACGCGCAGCGTGTACTCGGCGACGCGGCGGTCGGGACCGCGCGCCTCGTCGCGACCGAGATACTCGCGCGCCACCTGCTCGGCGATCGTGCCGACGGCGGTGACGCGCCGGCGCAGGCGCGCGCTGGTGATCGGCTGCAGCGGCGGCGGCGTGTCGCCGGCGAGGGCCGCGGCGGGCAGCCCGGGGCAGCGCTCGGCGACGAGGCAGGTCGCGCACGCCGGCACGCGGACGTGCTGCGGGCGCGTCGCGTTGCCGCGGTTGAGCGCGTAGAGATGCGCGACGCGCTCCGGCACGGCGAAGAGACACGGCGGCAGGAACGTCGTCGGATCGAGGCGCACGGCGAGGCCGACGCGCCGCGCCGCGTCGGCGACCGCGGTGATCGCCGCCGCGATCGCCGGCAGCGGCGCCAGCTCGCCGGCGTCGGGCGCCGTCGTCGGCGCGAGCAGCACCAGCGCGTCGACCGGCAGCGCGGCGGCGGCGATGGCAGCGGGCAGCGCGCCGACGGCGTCGGCGTTGCGGCGCACGATCGGCGTCGTCACCTCGACGCGCACGCCGGCGGCGGCGAGCGCGCGGATGCCGGCGCACGCGGCGGCGAAGCCGCCGGGATCGCGCGTGATCGCGTCGGCCGTCTCGCCCCAGGCGGTGAGCTGGACGCGCGCGGTGGCGAGCCCGGCGGCGGCGAGCGCCGCGGCGCGCGGCGCATCGATCAGCGCGCCGTTGGTCTCGAGCACGACGCGCTGGCCGCCGGCGGCGGCGGCACGGACGAGCGCCGCGAGATCGCTGCGCAGCGTCGGCTCGCCGCCGGTCAGCACCAGCTCGCGCGGCTGCGCGGCGCGCGCCGCGGCGATGCGGGCGCGCACGGCGCGCGGCGCAACGAACGCCGGCCGCTCGGCGGGGCGCCGCGCGGTGCAGAACCAGCAGTTCTGGTTGCAGGTCTCGTTGGTGATGACCCGTTGGACGTGCATGCGGCGAGCGCCCGCGGCGAAGGAACGGACCCCCGAAAACCCCCTGTCGAGACGACTTCGCACTGTCCTCGATCCCCCGCCGGAAGTCCACAGCGGAGTTGGGGGGGGGGGGGGGCCCCCAACCCGGGGGGGGGGGGGGGGGGGGGGGGGGTTGGGGGGGGGGGGGGCGCGGGGGAGGGGGGAGCGCC
>CBFGUK010000204.1:0-7665 GCA_965651925.1 uncultured bacterium
GCGCGGCGCGCGCTTTGCGCGCCGGCGGGCGCGTAGTAGGACGGCGGCCATGAGCGCCCGTGTGCCCGATCCCCGGATGTTGCCGCTGGTGCTGCTCGCCCTGCTGCTCGCCGCGTGCGAGCGGGGCGGCACGCTGCCGGAACCCGACTACGCCACCGCCACCTGTGCGCAGTGCGAGCAGCGCATCGCGCGGCGCGACGCCGCCCAGTTCCAGCGCGCCGACGGCACAGTCGTCTCCTTCGACCGCCCGATCTGCCTGTTCCGTGCCCTGCGCGCCGAGGCGGACGAACCGCGCGCCATTCGCGTCCACGATGCCGGCGACGGCTGGATCGCCGCCGAGGATGCGTGGTTCGCCACGGTGCCGGCGCCGGCGGGCGGCGACGAGGTGTACTGGGCGGCGTTCCCGTCGTTCGGCGCGGCGCAGGATGCGGTGGCGCAGGCCGGCCGCGGCGAGATCCTGCCGTTCGCACAGGCGCGCGCGCGCGTCGGGCGCTGAGCCGTGCCCGCCCCGCCGGCGGCGGTCAATCCGGGCAGCGGGCCGCTGCTCGGCCGGCTGATCGCCGCGCTGTTCCTCAACCGCCGCTTCTACGAGGCCGCCGCCGTCGACGCGGCGGCCACCGGGCCCGCCGGCGCCCTGCTCTGCATCATCGCGCTCATCCGCCAGTCGGTGACGATCTGGCAGATCGCCCAGGTGCACCCGCTCTGGGGCATCGCGCTGCTCGTCGTCGTCGCGCTGGCGCTCGTTTCCTGGCTGCTCCTCGGCGGCATCGGCTGGCTCGTCGCGCGCCTCGGCGCGCCGCAACCGGTCGGCTACACGCGCCTGCTGCGCTGTCTCGGCTTCGGCCAGGCGCCGACCATCCTGCTGCCGCTGGCCTATCTGTTCGATCCGTCGCTGTACTGGCTCGCGCACCTCGGGCTCCTCGCCTGGACGTTCGCCGGCATGTTCGTCGCGATGCGCGCCGCCACCGCCACCGGGCCGGGACGCGCCGTGCTCCTGACCATACCGGTGTTCCTCGTTCAGCAGGTGCTGCTCGCGCTGCAGGTCTTCCTGCTCCTCGGCTGAGCACGTGCGTCGGCGTCGATACGTGCTGGAGGGCCGCGCTTCTGCGCGGCCCTCCGGCGCGTGTGGCGGGTGGGTCGCGCGTGGTTGACCGGCCGGCGGGCGATTGCGAGACTCGCCGGCGCGAGGGGAGAGTGATGGCAGCAGGCAGCGCCGCATCCGAGACCAGGGCCGTCCGCCCGATCGTGCCGTTTCTGGTGCTCGACGATCCGCCGTGGCTGGCCGGCCTGCGCTGCCAGTCCTGCGGCGCCACCTACCTGCGCAGCGGGCGTCCGGCGTGCGCGAAGTGCGGTGCGGTGCGCGAGCTCGAGCCGGTGCGGCTCAGCGATCACGGCACGCTGTGGGTCTACTCGATCGTCCACCAGTCGGCGCCCGGCATCCCGGTGCCGTACGTCGCCGCGATCGTCGACCTGCCCGAGGGCGTCGCCGTGCGTTGCACGCTGGTCGACGTCGCACCCGATCCGGCCGCGCTGCCGTTCGGCATGCCGGTGCGCATGATCACGCGGCCGGTGCGCACCGACAAGGAGGGACGCGACGTGGTCGCGTTCTTCTTCACCCCGGCGCAGTGAGGCGCGGAGGATCCCATGCGTGACGTGTTCGTGCTCGGCGTCGGGATGATCAAGTTCGGACGCTACCAGGACCGCGACGTCCACGAGCTCGGCGCCGAGGCGGCGCTGCTGGCGCTGCGCGACGCCGGGATGACGATCGACGACGTCGAGCTGCTCGCCTCGGGCAATCTCCTGCAGGCGAGCAACATGATCGGCCAGCGCATCCTGCAGCAGATCGGCCAGACCGGCATTCCGGTGGTCAACGTCTCGAACGCCTGCGCCACCGGCTCGACGGCGTTCCGCGAGGCCTACATCGCCGTCGGTTCGGGCGAGTACGAGGTCGCGCTGGCGGTCGGCTCCGAACAGATGGGCAAGGCCGGCCTGCTCGGCGCCGGCCCGCGCGGCGAGAGCGTCGAGGGCATTCTCGGCAGCGGACTGATGCCGGCGGTGTTCGGCATGGCCGGCGTCGAGCACATGCGCCAGCACGGCACGACCGCGGAGCACTTCGCGAAGATCTCCGTGAAGAACCACCGCAACTCGGTGCACAACCCGCTCTCGCAGTACCAGGTGGAGGTGACGCTCGAGGACGTGCTCGGCGCGCGCATGATCGCGTATCCGAACACGCTCTACATGTGCTGCCCGACCGGCGACGGTGCCGCGGCGGCGATCGTCGGCTCGGCCGACATGGTGCAGAAGTTCGGCGTCAAGCCGGTGAAGGTCGCCTGCTCGGTGCTGACCTCGGATCCCTGGACACCCCGCGACCTGACGATGCCCGACGTGAACACGCTGACGCGCAACGCCGCGCGCCTCGCCTACGAGCGCGCCGGCATCGGCCCCGACGATCTCGACCTCGTCGAGCTGCACGACTGCTTCGCGACCGCCGAGCTGCTGCACTACGAGAACCTCGGCCTGTGCGCCGAAGGCGAGGCGGGCCGCGCCGTCGACGAGGGCTGGTTCGAGCCGACCGGCCGCACGCCGGTGAACGTCAGCGGCGGGCTGCTGTCGAAGGGCCATCCGCTCGGTGCCACCGGCATCGCCAACATCTACGAGATCGTCACCCACCTGCGCGGCGCCGCCGGGGCACGTCAGGTGCCGAACGCCCGCGTCGGCCTGGCGCACGTCATCGGCCTCGGCTCGGCCTGCACGATCCACGTCCTGACCGCGTGAGCGGCGGCGGCGCCCGCCCGGGTGCCGCGCCCCTCACCCGCCCTCGGCATGCCTCCACTTGCGCTCGCCGCCCTGCTCGGTGTCGGCTTCCTCGCCGCGCTCGCCGCGACCGGGCGCGTGCGCGCCTGGCGCGACGAGTTCCCCGGCACCGTGCGCTGGCTCATCGCCGTCGCGCTGCTGCTCGGCGTCCTGATCCTCACCGTCTTCTACCCGCTCGTCGATCCGAATGCCGCCGCGGCGTTCGATCCCGAGCACGTCACCTTCCCGCTGCTCTTCACCGGGCATTTCCTGCTCACCGGCTTTCTGCTCGCATGGTGGGCGCTCGGCTGGCCGCAACCGCTGGCGCGCTTCCTGCGGCTCGAGACCGCCACGCCGCCGGATCTGCTGCTCGGCCTGCAGGTCGGCGCCGTCGGCTGGATCGCGGCGCTCGGGGCGAGTGCCGTGGTGACGCTCGCGATGACGCTCGTCCTCGCCGCCGGCGGCGAGCCCTCACCCGCGATCCTCGAGGCGCCCGCCCTGCTCGTCTGGCTCGCGGAGCTGCCGCTCGAGCGCAAGCTGCTGGTCATCGCCGTGGCGATGACCGTCGAGGAGGGCTTCTACCGGGCGTTCCTGCAGCCGCGCCTCGGCTGGGTGCTGTCGAGCGTGCTGTTCGCGATCAGCCACGCCGGCTACGGCCTGCCCAACCTGCTCGCCAGCGTCTTCGTCGTCTCGCTGGCGATCGGCTGGGCCTTCCGCCGTACCGGCAACCTGCTCGCCTCAATCGTCGCGCACGGGGTCTTCGACGCGATCCAGCTGCTGATCGTCATGCCGCTCGCCGTCGAGCACCTGCGCGGGCTCGAGTGACTTGGCGTCGTCGGCGTAGCGGAACACCAGCGCGCCGTCGGCGACATCGACGGTGACCGACCCGCCCTGCTGCAGGCGGCCGAACAGCAGCTCGTTGGCGAGCGGCTGCTTGATCTCGTTGTGCACCAGGCGCGCCATCGGCCGCGCACCGAAGGTCCGGTCGTAGCCCTTCTCGGCGAGGTAGCGACGCGCCGCCGGCGTCAGCGAGAGGAACACCTTCTTCTGGTTGAGCTGCAGGTCGAGCTCCATGACGAACTTGTCGACCACGCGCTCGATGACCTCGAGGCTGAGCGGCGCGAACTGGATGACCGAATCGAGGCGGTTGCGGAACTCGGGGCTGAACAGCTTGTCGAGGGCCTCCTGCCCGCGCTCGGCGCTGCTGCGGCCGCCGAAGCCGATGGCGCGCGCCGCCATCTCGCGCGCGCCGGCGTTGGTGGTCATGATCAGGATTACGTGCCGGAAGTCCGCCTTGCGGCCGTTGTTGTCGGTCAGCGTGGCGTGATCCATCACCTGGAGCAGCACGTTGAACAGGTCGGGGTGCGCCTTCTCGATCTCGTCGAGCAGCAGCACCGCATGCGGGCTGCGCGTGATCGCCTCGGTGAGGAGCCCGCCCTGGTCGAAGCCGACGTACCCCGGCGGCGCGCCGATCAGGCGCGACACGGTGTGCTTCTCCATGTACTCGCTCATGTCGAAGCGGATGAACGCGACGCCGAGGACGTGCGCGAGCTGCTTGGCGACCTCGGTCTTGCCGACGCCCGTGGGGCCGGCAAACAGGAACGAGCCGACGGGCTTGTCGGGCCGGCCGAGGCCGGCGCGCGCGACGCGGATCGCCGTCGTCAGCGCGTCGATCGCCGCATCCTGGCCGAAGACCGTGAGCTTCAGGTCGGCATCGATCCGTTCGAGGCGCGTCCGGTCGGAGGTCGACACGCTGCGCGGCGGGATACGCGCAATGCGCGCCACCACCTTCTCGACGTCGGCCGGGCGGATGGTCTTCTTCTGCCGGCTCGCCGGCAGGATCTTGATCGCCGCCGCCGTCTCGTCGATCACGTCGATCGCCTTGTCCGGCAGGCGCCGGTCGTTGATGTGCTTGGCCGACAGCTCGGCCGCGGCGCGCAGCGCGGCGTCGGTGTACGTCACGCCGTGGTGCGCCTCGTAGTGGCTCTTGAGCCCCTTGAGGATGCGGTAGGTCTGCTCGACCGTCGGCTCGCCGATCTCGATCTTCTGGAAGCGGCGCGCGAGCGCGTGATCGCGCTCGAAGTACGAGCGGTACTCGTCGTACGTCGTCGAGCCGATGCAGCGGATCTTGCCCGAGCTGAGCACCGGCTTGAGGATGTTCGAGGCGTCCATCGAGCCGCCGCTGGTTGCCCCGGCGCCGACGACGGTGTGGATCTCGTCGATGAACAGGATCGCGTGCGGCTCCTTCTTGAGCGCGTTGATCACCGCCTTCAGGCGCTGCTCGAACTCGCCGCGGTACTTCGTCCCGGCGAGCAGCGCGCCCATGTCGAGCGCGTAGATCGTGCTCCGCGCCAGCACCTCGGGCACCTCGCGGCGATGGATCTTCAGCGCCAGCCCCTCGGCGATCGCCGTCTTCCCGACGCCCGCATCGCCGACGTACAGCGGGTTGTTCTTGCGCCGGCGGCAGAGCACGTGGATGGTGCGCTCGACCTCGTCCTCGCGGCCGATCAGCGGATCGATGTCGCCCTCGGCGGCGCGGGCGTTGAGGTTGACGGTGAACGCGTCGAGCGCCTTGCGCGGCGTGCGGCGCGGCTCGCTCTGCCCCTCGTCGTCGTCGGCGTCGCCGGCGTCCTCGGCGTCGGTCGCCTCGCCGATCTTCGACGTGCCGTGCGAGATGTAGCTGACGACGTCGAGCCGGGTGATGCCCTGCCGCTCGAGCAGGTAGACGGCGTGCGAATCCGTCTCGCGGAACATCGACACCAGCACGTCGCGCCCGCTGATCTGCTCCTTGCCCGCCGACTGGACGTGCAGCGCGGCGCGCTGCAGGACGCGGCGGAAGCCGATCGTCTGCGTCGGCTCGCTGCGCTGTGCGTCGGGCACGCGCTCGAGCTTCTCGCCGAGGAACTGGTCGACCTCCTGGCGGAGCCGTTCGACGTTGCCGCCGCAGTGGCGCACGACCTCGCTGACGTCGTGATCGTGCAGGAGCGCGTAGAGCACGTGCTCCAGCGTCAGGTACTCGTGCTGGCGCCGCATCGCCTCGCGCAGCGCCAGCCCGAGCGTCACTTCGAGCTCGCGACTGATCATCATCGGCGTGTCACGCTTCTTCCATCGTACACTTCAGCGGGAACTCGTGCTGGCGTGCCATCGCCTCGACGACCGCCACCTTCGTCTCGGCGATCTCGTGCGTGTAGATGCCGGCCACGCCGATGCCGGCGCGGTGGATGTGGAGCATCACCTGCGTCGCTTCGGCGTGCGACTTGTGGAACACGCTCTGCAGCACCTGCACCACGAACTCCATGGTGGTGTAGTCATCGTTGTGGAGCAAGACCTTGTAGAGGGGGGGAACCTTGACCCGCTTGTCGGTCTCGGTCAGCACCCCCAGATCGCGGTCGCTCGTCGGTCCGTCACTCATCGTTCGGTCCGCCGCCGCCGGGGCGGCGCAGTCTTCGCCCCTATACCGTATACGGGCACCTTCCGCGACGGGTCTCGTGCCCGGGCGGCGCGTCGTTGACGCGCCGGACGATGCCGGTCCAGGATCGCCGCCGCGACGAGAGGAGACGGCATGCAGCGACGGCGGCTGGGCCGCACCGGCCTGGTGGTTTCGGAAATCTGCCTCGGCACGATGACCTTCGGCAACCAGGCCGACGAGGCGACGAGCGCGGCGATTCTCGATCGCGCGTGGGAGGCGGGCGTCGACCTCCTCGACGTCGCCGAAGTGTACCCCGTGCCGCCCGACGCGCGGTATGCCGGACGCAGCGAGGAGATCCTCGGCCGCTGGCTGGCGGACAAGCCGCGCGACGGCGTGATCCTGGCCACCAAGGTCGCCGGTCCCGGCCACGGCTGGTTCGTGGCGCCGGTGCGCGCCAACCACACCGCGCTCGACCGCCACCACATCGTGCGCGCCGTCGAAGGCAGCCTGCGCCGGCTCGGCACCGACTACATCGATCTCTACCAGACCCACTGGCCGGATCGCGGCGTGCCGATCGAGGAGACGCTCGCGGCGCTCACCCGCCTGGTCGAGTCCGGCAAGGTCCGCTACGTGGGCTGCAGCAACGAGACCGCGTACGGCCTGACGAAGAGCCTGTGGATCAGCGACCGCGACGGGCTGGTCCGCTACGAAACGATCCAGAACAACTTCAGCCTCCTCCACCGGCGGTTCGAGGACGAGCTCGCCGAGGTGTGCCGGCGCGAGCAGGTGAGCCTGCTGCCGTACAGCCCGATCGCCGGCGGCGTCCTGTCCGGCAAGTACCAGGACGGCGCCCGCCCGCCGGGGGCGCGCTTCACGAACTACGCCGAGGGCACCCCGCGCTCGCGCGCCATGGCGCGCCGCTTCGTCAATGAGCGCACCCTCGCCTCGACCGCGCGCTTCGCCGCGATCGCCGTCGAGGCCGGCCTCGCACCGGTGACCCTCGCGGTGGCCTGGTCACTCGCGCACGACTTCGTCGGCTCGACGATCATCGGTGCGACGGGGCCCGAGCAGCTCGGCGATGCGCTCGCCGCCGCCGAGGTGAAGCTGCCCGCCGACGTGCTCGCCGCGTGCGATGAGGTGTCGAAGGAGATCCGCTACCCGATGGGGTAACCCGAGGAGGAGCAGCTGTGGCGGCGTTGCTCATCGTTGCCGAGATCGGCCACCGAGGGTGCAGAGGACACCGAGTCGACGATCCATCGCAGTGTGAGGTGACCGCGTTCACTCGACTCCGCGTCCGCTGCGTCTCTGTGGCTGACGACCTCGTCCGCGTCCGTCCGCGGCGCGGCGGGAGCCGCGCCCTCCACCGGTCGCACACGACCGGCGGTCTCGCGCCTCGATGCGGCCGGTGATCACAACCGCTGGAGGGCCGCGCTTCCGCGCGGCCGCGGACGCGCGTTGCCTCA
>CBFGUK010000205.1:0-7648 GCA_965651925.1 uncultured bacterium
ATCCGACACCTCCAGCGCGAGCCACGGGCCGCGCGCGCAGCGCGCGGCCGGAGCGCGCATGCCATTGGTCGATGCCGCCGTCCACGCCGGCTGCCGGCGGTCTGCGGACGCGCAGATTCCTTCACACGCCCGCCGCTCCGTCGGCGCCTGTTGGATACGAGGTGTCGGGTCGTGTGCAACCGGTGGAGGGCGCGGCTCCTGCCGCGCCGCGGACGGACGTTGCGTGTTCAACGGGCGCCGACGGCGCGGCGCCCTCCAGAGGTCGCTGAGGTGATCAGTGGGGTTCGCCCACGCGCTGCGCGCGCGGGCGGTTGCTCGCGCGAGTGGTCGGACGCGCGTCAGGTGGCGAGATCCGCCCGCGCATGCCGGGGGCAGGAACCGCGGAGGCGGGCGACCCGCGAGCGGGTCGCCGATCCTGCCGGTGTGCGAAGTGGAGCCGATGGGAGTTGAACCCACGACCTCTAGAGTGCGATTCTAGCGCTCTCCCAACTGAGCTACGGCCCCGTGCGTTCGCGTCGCTTGGGAGTATCCGATTCACCGGAGGGCCGCAAGCCGCCCTGCGGCGGATTGACGCTCCCGCCGGCGCCCGACTAAGCCTGCGGCACCATGAGCACCAGCACCGAGACCGTTCCCGCGTTCCGCCGCGAGCTGCGCGCCTGGCTGGCCGCGAACCTCACCGACGAGTTCCGCCGCGAGGCGATCGCCGCCCTGTCCGACGCCGAGCGCATCGCGCGCCTGCGCGCCTGGCAGGCGCGGCTCGCCGCCGACCGCTGGGTGGCGATCACCTGGCCGACGGCCTACGGCGGCCGCGCCGCGTCGATCGCCGAGCAGATCGCCTACGTCGAGGAGATGACGCGCGCCGAGGCGCCGCAGATCATCAACAGCCTCGGCATCGGCATCGTCGGCCCGCCGATCCTCGCGTTCGGCACCGAGGAGCAGAAGCGCCGCTTCGCCCCCGGCATCCTCACCGCCGAGCACCTCTGGTGCTGCGGCTTCTCCGAACCCGGCGCGGGCTCCGACCTCGCCTCGCTGCGTGCGCGCGCCGACCTCGACGGCGACACGTTCGTCCTCAACGGGCAGAAGGTGTGGACGACGCTCGCGCAGCACGCCGACTGGTGCATGGTCTTCTGCCGCACCGATCCGGGCTCGTCGCGGCGCAACGGCGTCTCGTGCCTGCTCGTCGACATGCGCACGCCGGGCGTCACCGTGCGCCCGCTGCGCCAGATCGGCGGCCAGGCGGAGTTCAACGAGCTGTTCTTCGAGGACGTGCGCGTGCCGCGCACGAACCTGCTCGGCGAGCTGCACCAGGGCTGGCCGATCGTCACCGCGGCGCTGCAGAACGAGCGCGGCATCATGTACGTCGTCGAGATGCAGATCCTGCTGACCCAGCAGCGCGATCAACTGCTGCGGCTGGCGCGCGAGCGCGGCGCCCACCGGCAGCCGACGACGCGCCAGGCGCTCGCCAGCGCCTATCTCGGCGTCGAGACCTTCCGCAGCACCTGCCAGCGCACGCTCGACAAGCTGCTGCGCATGGGCATGCCCGGACCCGAGGCGTCGATCATCAAGCTGCACTGGACCGAGCTGACCCAGGCGATGCCGCAGATCGCGATGTCGGTGCTCGGCCCCGCCGCCCAGCTCTACGACACGCCCGCCCCCGGCGAGCACGCCGATCCCGCCTACGCCGTGCAGGCCGGCTTTCTCGCCAGCCCCGCCGCCAGCATCGCCTCCGGCACCTCGGAGATCATGCGCGGCATCATCGCGATGCAGGTGCTGGGACTGCCCCGGTGAGGCAGGGTGTTAGGCTGTTAGGCTGTTAGGCTGTTAGGGGTCGGAGGGTTGCTGTTGAACCACAACCATCCGGCCCCTAACAGCCTAACCCCCTAACAGCCTAACAGCCTTCCGCTCATCACCAGCCTGACAGCCTTCCGCTCACGCACGGCGCTGCTTGCGCTCCTCCGCTTCCTGCTCGGCCTTGCACTGAATGCAGAGCGTCGTGACCGGGCGCGCCTTCAGGCGCTCGACGGCGATCGCCTCGCCGCACTCCTCGCAGACGCCGTAGACGCCGTCCTCGATGCGCTGCAGCGCCTCTTCGATCTTGTTGATCAGCTTCCGTTCGCGATCGCGGATGCGCAGGGTGGCGTTGCGATCGGATTCGAGCGCCGCCCGGTCCGCCGGTTCGGGGAAGTTCTCCTTCCCATCCACCATGCCGATCACCGTGCGTTCGGCCTCACCCAGCAACTCCGCCCGCCGCGTGTTGAGCAGATCCTTGAACCACTCGAGCTCTCGCTGTTCCAAGCCTGCGACCTCCCGGGAATCCTTTCCGGCTACCATCGCCGGCAGCGACTGTAAACCGGCAAGTGCGGGTCAGGCGCGTGTCGCGACCGGGCCTGCGCCGGCGAGCGCCGAGGCGGCGGCACGCGCGGCCGCATCGGCGGCGAGCAGCGCCTCGAGCGATCCGGCCGGGTCGGCGCCGTGGCGGTCGAGCACGCGGCGCGCGAAGCCCGGGATGTCGAGGTAGGCGATCGCGCCGTCGAGGAACGCCTGCACGAGCACCTCGTTGGCGGCATTGAGCACCGCCGGCGCACTGCCGCCGGCGCGCAGCGCCTCGTAGGCGAGGTCGAGACACGGGAAGCGGTCGAGGTCGGGCGCGACGAACTCGAGGCGGCCGGCCTGCACGAGATCGAGCGCCGGCAGGTGCGCCAGCGGCAGCCGCTCGGGATAGGCGAGGATGTACGAGATCGGGATCGACATGTCGGGAATGCCGAGCTGCGCGATCACCGAGCCGTCGATGTACTCGACCATCGAGTGCACGATGCTCTGCGGATGAATGATCACATCGATCTGCTCGGCCGGCAGGTCGAACAGCCAGTGCGCCTCGATGACCTCGAGGCCCTTGTTCATCAGCGTCGAGGAATCGATCGTGATCTTCGCACCCATCTTCCAGGTCGGGTGGCGGAGCGCCTGGGCCGGCGTCGCGCGGCGCAGCTCGTCGAGGCTGGCGCGCAGGAACGGCCCCCCCGAGGCGGTGAGCAGCAGGCGCTTCACGTCGCCGCGCCGGTGGCCGTGCAGCGCCTGGTAGATCGCGTTGTGCTCGCTGTCGATCGGGAAGACGTGCACGCCCCGGCGCCGTGCCGCCGCCTGCACGAGCTCGCCGGCGACGACCAGCACCTCCTTGTTCGCCAGGGCGACGTCGCGCCCGGCCTCGATCGCCGCCAGCGTCGGACCGAGGCCGATCGCCCCGACGAGCGCCGAGATGACCAGCTCGGCGTCGCTCGCCGTGGCGACCGCGGCGATGCCGTCGAGGCCCGCGAGCACCGTGCCGCGGTAGTCCGGCACCAGCGCGCGCAGCTGCTCCGCGCCGGCGGCATCGCCGGTGGCGACCACCTTCGGCTCGAACTGCCGCACCTGCTCGGCAAGCCGCTCGATGTTGCGCCCGGCGGCGAGCGCGACGGCGCGGAAGCGGTCGGGAAAGCGGGCGACGAGGTCGAGCGTCGTCACCCCGATCGAGCCCGTCGAGCCGAGAACCGCCAGTCGCTTCATGCCGGGCTCCCTATCACGGGCAGCGCAGGATCACAGGCGGGGCGGGCATATCGCCGCGACACGCGTCAGTCGTCGCGCTGCACGCGCGCACCGTCCGGCGAGGCGAGGATCGCGGCGAGGGCGTCGCGGATGCGGGCGAGGTCGGCATCGCGTTCGAGGCTGCCGTCGAGGACGATGTCGATGCGGCCGTCGGCGCGCAGCGCGACGCGCCCGGGAGTGGCGGGCGTGAGCGGAATGACCACCGCCTCGCGCGAGATGCCGAGCTCCTCGAGGACCTCGAACACCGCCTCGATCTCGCGCAGCGTCACGGTCGTCAGCATCGCCCTACCCGATCTCATCGAGCAGCTCGCGCAGCCGCTCGCGGGCGTCGTGCAGGATCGGCGCGCCGTCGCCGACCAGCAGCGCGTCGAAGTCGAGATCGAGCAGCGTGCGCACGCTGGCGCGCAAGCGCGGCGGGTCGTCCATCACCTGCTCGCGCAGCAGCGACAGCCGGCCGGGCGGGTTGCCGATCAGCGCGTCGCCGACGAACAGCAGGCGGCGCTCCGGCCAGTGCAGCGCGATTTCGCCGGGACTCTTGCCGGGGACGGCGACGACGCGCAGCGGGCCGACGAGCTCGCCGGGCACCAGCGCGTCGTCGATCTCCGCCCCCTGCCCCTCCGCGTGCCCGGCATCGGCGGCGTGGATCGCCGTGCGCGCGCCGGTGCGCGAGCGGATGCGGTTCGCGTCGCGCACGTGGTTGCGGTTGGTGAGCAGGATGCGGGCGACGCCGCGCCGGGCGATCTCGGCGAGGTCCTCGGGACTCGCCTCCGCCGGGTCGATGCAGAGATTGCCGGCCGGATGACCGACGAGATAGCCGTTGAAATCGTATCCGTGCGGTGGCGACGGCCACGACCACGTCCAGATGTCGGGAAGGATCTCGCGCATCGCGGCGAGGTCTAGCAACGCGCCGCCCGCCGGGCCAGTAGCGCCGCGCCCGGCGTCGCACCTCGCGCGGCGGCGTGGCCGACGTCAGGCGAGGACGGGGTCCGCCAGCCGCACGACGGACGTGCCGCACAGCGGCGACCAGTCGACACGCGTCACGAGCTCGTCCGGCCGGCACGCGCGCACGTCGGCGCCGACCAGACCGAGCGTGCGCGCGAGCCAGGCAACCAGCGCGTCCGGCCGCACGCCCGCCTCGCGACAGGCGGCAAGCGTGTGGCGCGGCGTGCGCTTCTCGAGCCGCGCGCCGTCGGCAGCGACGACCAGCGGCACATGCGCGAACGCCGGCGCCTGGCCGCCGAGCAGCTGCGCGAGCAGGACCTGCCGCGGCGCCGAGGCGAGCAGATCGGCGCCGCGCACCACCTCGGTGACGCCCATCGCGAGATCGTCGACGACCACCGCCAGCTGGTAGGCGTAGATGCCGTCGCCGCGCTTGAGGACGAAGTCGCCGACCTCGGCCGCGACGTCCTGGCAGAGGCGCCCCTGAAAGGCGTCGTCGACGACGACACGGCCCGGCGGCACGGCGAGGCGCACCGCCGGCGGCCGGCGGAACGGCCGCGCGCGCATGCCGTAGGCGCGGCAGGTGCCGGGGTAGCGCGGCCCCTCGTCGCCGGCGTGCGGCGCGCTGGCGACGGCGGCGATCTCGCGGCGCGAGCAGTCGCAGAGATACGTGTGCCCCGCTGCGGCGAGCCGCGCCAGCGCCGCTTCGTAGTCCGCGTGGCGCGCCGACTGGCGGTACGGCCCGGCCGTGCCGCCGACGTCCGGCCCCTCCGCCCAGTCGAGCCCGAGCCAGCGCAGGTCGGCGAGCTGGCGCGCCTCGCTGCCGGCGACGACGCGCGGCGCGTCGAGGTCCTCGACGCGCAGCAGCAGCACCCCGTCCGCGGCGCGCGCCCGCAGCCACGCGACCAGCGCCGTCGCCAGCGAGCCGAGGTGCAGGTCGCCCGTCGGCGACGGCGCAAAGCGCCCGCGGTAGGCCATCGGCGCGTTATCGCATCGCCGGCTGTGTGCACAAAGCCGGTTCAGGACGATCAGCCGCAGGGAACAGAGGACGCGAAGTCCTGTGAACTGTTACCTCAAATCCGATGGGATCGACGACTCGGTGTCCTCCCCGCCTCGGTGGCCGATGTCGGACTCGGGTGGCCGATCAGTCGGATTGGATGAGCCATGCCGCCCGGAACGATGCGCGGAAGCGGCCAGCTTCGTACAAATCGGCGTACCCATCATCGCTGCCCTGTGGCATGGAGGCGGCATGGCCGATGAGAAGCGCAGGATCACCCGTCGCGCGCTGCTCGCCACGACCGCCGCTGCCGGCGCGGCGGCAGCGGTGGGCAGCTGCAAGTACCGCTCGCAGCTCTTCCTGCTGCGCGATGCCCCGCGCGCCGAGCAGCAGCGGCCGGACTGGGCGGAGTCGCACGTCGTCAGCTACCGGCCGCTCGGCCGCACCGGCTTCCGCATGTCCGACATCTCGTTCGGCTGCTCGGGGCTGAACGACCCGGCCGTGGTGCAACGCGCGATCGCGCGCGGCATCAACTACTTCGACACCTCGCCCGACTACTCCGACGCTGCCTCCGAGCGCGCGCTCGGCACCGGCATCCGCGGCACGCCGCGCGACACGCTCTTCATCGCCTCGAAGTTCTGCACCCCGGACGGCCATCTCGGCACCGACACGCCGGCGCGCGAGGTGATCGCCGCGGTGGAGAGCAGCCTGACGCGCCTCGGCACGGACTACCTCGATCTCGTCCACATCCACGCCGTCAACTCGCTCGACCGCCTGATGGCGCCCGGCATCCACGAGGCGTTCGACCGCCTGCGCGAGGCGGGCAAGGTCCGCTTCCTCGGCGTCTCGAGCCATACGCCGGATCTCGAGACGGTGATGCGGCGCGCGGTCGACAGCGGCCGCTTCGACGTCATCATGGTCGCCTACAACTTCCGCAACTGGCCCGACCTCGGCACGATCTTCCACGATGCGCACGCGCGCGGCGTCGGCGTGGTCGCGATGAAGACGCTCAAGGGGGCGCGCCACACGCAGCTCGCCGACTTCACTCCCAGCGAGCGCGAGTCGTTCGCGCAGGCGGCGTTCAAGTGGGTGCTGTCGAATCCCGACGTCAGCGGGCTGGTGGTGTCGATCAGTCACTTCGACCAGATCGACGAATACCTGTACGCCTCCGGGCAGGCACTGACCGACTCGGACCAGGCGCTGCTCGAGAAGTACGACCGGCTCGTGGCGCGCGACTACTGCCGCCCGGGCTGCGGCGCCTGCCTGCCCGCCTGCCCCGCCGGCGTGCCGATCGACACCGTGCTGCGCTACCAGATGTATGCCGAGAGCTACGGGCGCGAGCGCGATGCGATGCGCAAGTACGCCCGGCTCGACCCCGCGCACCGCGCCGACCGCTGTCTCGACTGCGCCGCGCCCTGCCAGGCCGCCTGCGAGTTCGAGTTGCCGATCCGCGACAGGCTGGTGCGCGCCCACCAGCAGCTCGCGTGGGCCTGATCCGCGTCAGTTGCGGCTCGGCGTGAACGCCGGGCCCGGCGTCGGCTGCGCCGCGAAGCGGCCGGCGTCCGGGCCGGCATCGACCATCTCGACGAAGCGGCCGACGTACTCCTCGAACGGGCAGTCGTCGACGCGGAACAGCCCGCTCCGGCCGCGGACGCGCAGCGTGCGGCCGCCGTCTTCGAGCGTCACCGTGCCGAGCGCCGTGCGCTCCGACGCGGCGACCTCGGTGTCGAGCCAGCTCACGACGACGCCGCGCCGCGGCGACTCGACGGCGGCCGGCAGATAGACGATCGGCCGCTCAGGCGTGATCGCGATGCCGAGCACGAGGATCGTGCCGTCGCCGGCAAACACCGCGATCGCGTTCTCGCCGCAGGTCGGGTTGTAGCGTCCGAGGAAGAGACACGTGCGCTGCAGCCCCACCGTGTGCCGGTCGAAGCGCAGCGGACAGGCGCGGACCTGCGCCTGCAGCGTCGTCGCCGTCCCCGCCACGAGCAGCACCACCGCGCACAGCGTTCGGAGCATGCCCGCAGGGGAGCACGAATCGCGCCGCGCGCGCGTCGCCGCGCGCCGGTCATCGCGCGGCACGCGCGCGCGAAATTACTACAATCGGCGGCCGGCGCCGCGCGCCGCACGGCG
>CBFGUK010000206.1:0-7607 GCA_965651925.1 uncultured bacterium
CCGCGCCACGCCGCGGCCGCAGAGCTGCTCGACGGCTTCCAGCATGCTCTCGGTCGGCGCGACGCGCAGCTCGCGCGGCAGGGCGATGACCGTCTCGGTGCGGTCGGGCAGCAAGAGGTGCAGGTAGCACGGGCAGTCGCCGCGGTGCGCGGCGAGCGTCGCCTTGAGCTGCGCGCAGAGCTCCTCGGTCAGGCGCTCGGCGATCATCGCGAGGTGCACCTCCTGCGCGGTGCGGGCGCGGTGCTGGGTGAGCAGCGTCACCTCGTCGGCGATGATCTGGCAGCGCTCCTCGCCGGCCTCGAGCGTGCCGGTGACGCACACCGGCTCGTCGGTGGTGAAGTCGATCTCGGCGTTCTTGTAGGTCTCCGGCCAGCAGATCACCTCCACCGTGCCGGTCTTGTCCTCGAGCGTGAACACCGCGTAGCGGTCGCCCTTGCGGCTGTTCTTGAGCTGCAGGCGCTGGATGACGCCGCCGACCGTCACCTTGCTCTGGTCGGGCTTGTCGGGGAGCTGCTCGCAGAGCGCGTTGGTGAAGCGCTTGAGATCGGCCTCGTACTTATCGAGCGGGTGCGCGGTGATGTAGAAGCCGAGCGCCTCGTGCTCGGCCTTCAGGCGCTCCTTGTCCGGCCACGGCGTGGGCGGCGGCAGCGGCGGCTCGGGGGATTCGACGGCGATCCCCTTGGCGGCGAAGAGCCCGATCTGGTTCGGGTTGCCGTCCTCGCGCGCGTGCGCCGCGCCCCAGGCGAGCGCCCGGTCGAGGCCGTCGAGCACCTGGCGACGGTCGGCGACGAGCGAATCGAAGGCGCCGCACTTGGCGAGCGACTCGACGACCTTCTTGTTCACCTGCGCCGGCGCCGCGGCGCCGTTGCCAGTGCCGTTCGACTCGGCCGCGCCGGTCGCGCCGCCCTTCACCGCCAGCACGCGCTTGCAGAAGTTCGCGAGGCTGGTGAACGGCCCGTCGGCGTCGCGCGCCGCGAGGATCGCCTCGACCGCCTTGGTGCCGACGCCGCGCACGGCGCACAGGCCGAAGCGGATCGGGCGCAGGCCGTTCTCGTCGGGCTGGGCAAGGACGGTGAAGTCCTGGCGGCTCTCGTTGACGTCCGGCGGCAGGATGCGGATGCCGCGCTCGCGGCACTCGGCGATGTTCTTGAACGTCTTGTCCGTGTCGCCCATCTCCAGGGTGAGCAACCCGGCCATGAATTCCTCGCGGAAGTGCGCCTTCAGGTACGCCGTCTGGAAGGAGACCAGCGCGTACGCCGCGGAGTGCGACTTGTTGAAGCCGTACATCGCGAACGTTTCCATCTGGTCGAAAATCTCGCCCGCCTGCTTGTCGGGGATCTGCTGCCGCGCGGCGCCGGCGACGAAGCGCTCGCGCTCCTTCTTCATCTTCTCGGGGTCCTTCTTGCCCATCGCGCGGCGCAGGTTGTCGGCGTCGCCGAGCGAGTAGCCGGCCAGGACCTGGGCGATCTGCATCACCTGCTCCTGGTACACGATGACCCCGTAGGTCGGCTCGAGGATCGGCTCGAGCTTCGGGTGCGGGTACTTCACCTCCTCCTTGCCGTGCTTGCGCTTGATGAACTGCTCGACCATGCCGCTGTCGAGCGGGCCGGGGCGGAAGAGCGCGAGGACGGCGATGATGTCCTCGAACGTCGTCGGGCGCAGCTGCGTGACCAGCTTGCGCATGCCGCCGGATTCCATCTGGAAGACGCCGACCGTGTCCCCCTTGGCGACCAGCCGGTACGTCGCCTTGTCGTCGAGCGGCAGACGGCTGACGTCGATCTCGATGCCGCGCCCCTCGCGGATGCGGCGCACGACGTTGTGCACCAGCGTCAGCGTCTTGAGGCCGAGGAAGTCGAACTTGATCAGGCCGATCTCGTCGACGTGCGGGCCGGAGAACTGCGTCATGACGCTGCCCTCCTTGTCGACGAAGAGGGGCAGGTCCTCGACCAGCGGCCGTGAGCCGATGACGATACCGGCGGCGTGCTTCGAGGCGTGGCGCAGCAGGCCCTCGAGCTTGAGCGCGTTGTCGAAGAGCTGCTGTTCGCGCTCGCCCTTCTCGCGCAGCTCGCGCAGGCGCGGTTCCATCTCGAGCGCCCTGGCGAGCGGGAAATCCTTGCCCTGCTTCGGCGCCGGATAGAGCTTCGCGATCTTGTCGGTCTCGCCGAACGTGAACTCGAGCGCGCGGCCGACGTCCTTGATCGCCGCCTTCCCCTTCAGCGTCCCGAACGTGATGATCTGCGCGACGTGGTCCTCGCCGTACTTCTCGCGCACGTAGCGGATGACCTCGTCACGGCGCTCGAAGCAGAAATCCATGTCGATGTCGGGCATCGACTTGCGCTCGGGATTGAGGAAGCGCTCGAACAGCAGGTTGTACGGGATCGGATCGAGATCGGTGATGCGCAGCGCCCAGGCAACGATGCTGCCCGCCGCCGAGCCGCGGCCCGGGCCGACCGGGATGCCCTGGCGCTTCGCGTAATTCGTGAAGTCGGCGACGATCAGGAAGTAGCCGGCGAAGCCCATGCGCTTGATGACGTCGAGCTCGGTCGCCAGCCGCTCCAGGTAGACCTGCTCGCGCGCATCGCTCCAGTCCGCCTGCGCGCGCAGCGCCGCGAGCCGCTCCTCGAGGCCGGCGCGCGCGTCGCGCTCGAGCTGCTCCTCGAGCGTCGTGCCCTTCGGCACCTGGAAGACCGGAAACTGATAGCGGCCGAACTGCAGCTCGAGCGTGCAACGCTTCGCGATGTCGAGCGTGTTGCGGATCGCCTCGTCGCGTTCGGGAAACGCGGCGCGCATCTCGTCCGGGCCCTTCACGTAGAGCTGGTCGGTGCCGAAGCGCCAGCGCTTCTCGTCGTGGAACGTCTTGCCGGTCTGGATGCAGAGCAGGATGTCGTGCGCGTGGTGGTCGCCGGGCTGCAGGTAGTGGCAATCGTTGGTCGCCACCAGCGGCAGGCCGAGCTCGCCGGCGAGCGCCATCAGCTCGCGGTTGTTGCGCTCCTGCTCGGCGAGGTGGTTGTCCTGGATCTCGACGTAGTAACGGTCGCCGAAGATCGCGCGGTACTCGGACAGGACGCTGCGTGCGCGGTCCATCGAGCCCGAAAGGATCGCCTGGTTCACCTCGCTCGCCAGGCAGCCGGAGAGCGCGATCAGGCCGCCGTTGAACGCGCGCAGCAGCTGCTTGTCGATGCGCGGCTTGTAGTAGAAGCCCTCGGTGTAGCCGAGCGTGACGAGGCGGCAGAGGTTGCGGTAGCCCTCCTCGTTCGTTGCCAGCAGCACGAGGTGGAAGTTGCCGGCGGTCTCGAAATCGTCGCCGCGCACCACCTTCTGCTTGTCGCGCCGGTCGCCCGGCGCGACGTACATCTCGCAGCCGATGATCGGCTGGATGCCGTGCGCCACCGCCGTCTTGTAGAACTCGACCGCGCCGAACATGTTGCCGTGGTCGGTCATCGCGACCGCCGGCATGCCGAGCTCCTTCACGCGCGGAATCAGCTGCGCGATCTTGTTGGCGCCGTCGAGCAGCGAGTACTGCGTGTGGAGGTGGAGGTGGGCGAATCCCATGATTACTCCGCCAACCGGAGTCGGCACGATACCGCGCTGCCGCTTTGACCAGGCAGAGTGCTGACGTGCTGACGTGCTGACGTGCTGACGTGAGGCGGTGCCGGGAGGCACCCGAGTTGGGCCCACGGCGGCGACGCTTCGGCTACCCTCTCGGGCTTCCGCTGCGTTTCAGCGGATCGCTCGCCGAGTTTGCGCACCAGGGCACTACACAGGGATTTGAGGCGCTCGGCGGAAGCGTGGAGCTCGGAGAACTCGCGCTTCGTCAGGTAGTGCTGGTCGACAGCGAGATAGAGGCACGCCTGGACCTCAACGGTGGAGCGGATGGCGTAGCGAAGGAACCGGCGGAACTCGGCCTTCGTGCCGCTGCCGAACCCTTCGGCGATGTTCGTCACCGTCGAGATCGCCGCCCGGCGAAACTGGCTGACGAGACTGCGATCGGCAGCGAACGCGCGCCCTCGTGTCGCCTCGTAGGTGTGGCGCGCCAGACGGCGCGCTTCCTGCCAAGCCGCAAGATCCTCGAACCGCCTCACCAACGCCACGAGTCCACTCCTCCCAACCGACCTCTACCGCCTCGTCCCGATCCCGCACCACCCCTGCGCCGCACGGATGCACCGACTCACGTCAGCACTTCATCCCCACGTCAGCACGTCAACACGTCAGCACTTCTTCATTCCCACTCGATCGTCGCCGGCGGTTTCGAGCTGATGTCGTACACGACGCGATTCACGCCGCTCACCTCGTTGATGATCCGCGCTGACATGCGCGCCAGGAGGTCGGGCGGCAGGCGCGACCAGTCGGCGGTCATGCCGTCGACGGATTCGACGGCGCGCAGCGCGAGGACGTGCTCGTAGGTGCGCTCGTCGCCCATGACGCCGACGGTCTTGACCGGCAGCAGCACGCAGAACGACTGCCAGATGCGGTCGTACCAGCCGGCGGCGCGGATCTCCTCTTCCATGATCGCGTCGGCAGCCTGGACGATCGCGACGCGCTCGGCGGTGACCGGACCGATGATGCGGATCGCGAGGCCGGGGCCGGGGAACGGATGGCGGCCGACGATGGTCGGCGGAATGCCGAGCGCCAGACCAAGCTCCCGCACCTCGTCCTTGAACAGCTCGCGCAGCGGCTCGACGAGGCCGAGCTGCATGCGCTCGGGCAGGCCGCCGACGTTGTGGTGGCTCTTGATCGTCGCCGACGGCCCCTTGAACGACACCGACTCGATCACATCGGGATAGAGCGTCCCCTGGGCGAGGAAGCGCACGTCGTGCAGGCGCTTCGCCTCCTCCTCGAACACCTCGACGAACGTCAGGCCGATGATGCGCCGCTTCTTCTCCGGATCCTCGACGCCCGCGAGGCGCTCGAGGAAGCGTGCCCCGGCATCGACCGCCTTGATGCGGAAATGGAACGCATCGCCGAGCACCTGCATGACGCGCGTCGCCTCCTGGCGGCGCAGCACGCCGTTGTCGACGAAGATGCAGGTGAGCTGATCGCCGATGGCGCGGTGCACGAGGGCAGCGGTGACCGTCGAGTCGACGCCGCCGGACAGCCCGCAGACGACGCCCGCCGTGCCGACCTGGGTGCGGATGCGCTCGGTCTCGCGCTCGATGAAGTTCTCCATCGTCCAGTCGGCCGCCGCACCGCAGATGTTGAGGACGAAGTTCTCCAGCACCTGGCGGCCGCGCGGCGTGTGCACGACCTCGGGATGGAACTGGATCGCCCAGCGCCGGCGCGCGCGGTCGGCGCAGGCGGCGACCGGCGAGTTCGCGCTGTGCGCGAGCACCGTCCAGCCATCCGGCAGCGTCTCGAGGCGGTCGCCGTGGCTCATCCACACCGGCGTCTGCTGCCCGGCGGTGAAACCGGCGAAGAGATCCTTGGTGTCGTCGATTACCAGCTCGGCGGGGCCGAACTCGCGCGCCGTCGCGCGCGCCATGCGCCCGCCGTCCTCCTGCACGAGCACGCCCATGCCGTAACAGATGCCGAGGATCGGCACGCCGAGCTCGCCGAGGCGCGGATCCGGCAGCGGCGCATCGGTTTGATACACGCTCGCCGGCCCGCCCGAGAGAATGATCCCCTCCGGCCGCAACGCGCGGATCTTCTCCAGCGGCAGGTTGTACGGATGCAGCTCGCAGTACACGTGCGCCTCCCGCACGCGCCGCGCAATGAGCTGGGTGTACTGGGAGCCGAAGTCGAGGATGAGGATCATGAGGGGGTGCTCGGGATGCGAGGATCGGTTGCTTGCGCACAGCGGAGCAGGACGGGTGCTGACGTGCTGACGTGCTGACGTGATTGGGCTGCAAGCAAGCGGGAGCACTGGTTGGAGTTCCACCTCACATCAGCACCTCACGTCAGCACGTCAGCACATCAGTACGTCAGCACCAGCGGTCGGGCGGCCGCGTCAGCGGTCGCCCGAGCGCTGGTAGTTCGGCGCCTCCTTCGCAATCCACACGTCGTGGACGTGGGATTCCTGGAGGGAGGCGGTGGAGACACGCATGAAGCGGGCGTTGTCCTGCAGGTCGCGGATGGTGCGGCAGCCGACGTAGCCCATGCCGGCCTTCAGGCCGCCGACGAGCTGGGCGACGATGAAGCTCAGCGGGCCCTTGTGCGGCACGCGGCCCTCGATGCCCTCGGGGACCAGCTTCATCTGCTCTTCCTCGTCCTGCATGTAGCGGTTGCGGCTGCCCTCGCGCTCGCGCATCGCCTCGAGCGAGCCCATGCCGCGGTACAGCTTGTAGGTGCGGCCCTGGTAGAGGATCGTCTCGCCCGGGCTCTCCTCGGTGCCGGCGAACAGCCCGCCGATCATCACCGAGTCGGCACCGGCGGCGAGCGCCTTCGGGATGTCGCCCGAGAACTTGATGCCGCCGTCGGCGATCAGCGGGATGCCGAAGTCGCGCGCCACGCGCGCCGAGGCGGCGATCGCGGGGAGCTGCGGCACGCCGACGCCGGAGACGACGCGTGTCGTGCAGATCGACGCCGGGCCCATGCCGACCTTGAGGCCGTCGGCGCCGGCCTCGGCGAGCGCCCGGGCGCCCTCGGCGGTGGCGACGTTGCCGGCGACGAGGTCGACGTCCGGGAACGTCGCCTTGATCTCGCGCACCGTCTCGATGACGTTGCCGGAGTGGCCGTGCGCGGTGTCGATGATCAGCACGTCCGCCCCGGCCGCGACCAGCCGCGCCGCGCGCTCGGCACGGTCGTCGCCGGTGCCGATCGCGCCGGCGACGCGCAGCCGGCCGTACGAATCCTTGCAGGCGTTCGGAAACTGCGCCGCCTTGTTGATGTCCTTGACGGTGATCAGCCCGCGCAGCCGGTTGCGCTCGTCGGTGATCAGCAGCTTCTCGATGCGGTGCGTGTGCAGCATCTCCTTCGCATCGTCGATGCTGATGCCCGGGCGTGCCGTCACGAGGTTCTCGCGCGTCATCACTTCCGAGACGCGGCGGTCGAGCCGCTTCTCGAACCGCAGGTCGCGGTTGGTGAGGATGCCGCAGAGCGTCCCGTCGCGCGTCACCGGCAGCCCGGAGATCTTGTAGCGGCGCATGACCTCGAGCGCCTCGGCGATCGGCTGATCCGGGTGCACGGTCACCGGATCGATGATCATGCCGCTCTCGGACTTCTTCACCTTGTCGATCTCGTGCGCCTGCTGCTCGATCGTCAGGTTGCGGTGGATGACGCCGATGCCGCCTTCCTGCGCCATGGCGATCGCCATCGCCGCCTCGGTGACCGTGTCCATCGCCGCGCTGACGAGCGGAATGCCGAGCGTCACGCGGCGCGAGAGGCGCGTGCTGACGTCGGCATCGCGCGGCAGGAAGTCCGACGGGCCGGGCACGAGCAGCACGTCGTCGAACGTGAAGCCTTCCGGCATGTCATAGGTGAACATGCGTCCTCCTTCGGTCGGGCCGGCTGACGGAGCGGCACCGCGCGGCGCCCTGCCCCGCCGGGCCGCACTCGCCGTCCCGCGCGTACCGCGATGGCGTGACGACGATGCTCCGGCGAACCATGCCGTCGGTTACCAGAGACGCTAGAGCTTTGGCAAGATAGGGGCGCCGCACACAAGATGTTGTGCT
>CBFGUK010000207.1:0-7598 GCA_965651925.1 uncultured bacterium
GGCGGCCGCGGCGCGCTCGCGCTCGGCCGCCGCCAGCCGCGGCGCGAGCTCCGCGAGCTGCGCCCGCGCCTCGCTCTCGTCGCGGCGCGCCTGATCCTCGGCGGCGAGCGCCTCGGCGGCGGCGGTGCAGTCGGCGAGCGTCGGCGTGCGCGGCAGCCCGAGCGCCTCGGCATCGCGCGCGATGTCGGCGGCGAGCTGCGCTGCCGCGTGCCAGGCCTGGTCGCGGGCGCGGCGCGCCGCCTCGACCTCGCTGCGCAGGGCGCGGCGCGCCGCTTCGCGCTGCCCGGCGCGGTCGGCCGCGGCGGCGCGCTGGCGGGCGAGCGCGAAGGCGCCGCCGGCGCTCGCCACGCCGACCGCTCCGGCGACCACCGCCACCGAGGCGTTCGCCGGGGCAGTCCACAGCGCCAGCGCGAACGCCGCGGCGCTGCCGGCATGGAGCAGCGGCGTCATCCACGTCAGCGGCGGGGCGTCGCCCTCGCTCTCGAGGGCCTGCAGCGCCTGCTCGCGCTCCTGCAGCATCTGCACCATGTGCTCGCCGCGGGCGCGCTTCTCGAGCATCGACTCGAGCGTCGCGCGCAGGCCGGCGAGCTGGCGGCGGCGCGCCTCGACGACATCGACCGGCAGCGGCGCCGCCGTCGGCACGCGCGCCGTCGCGCTGTCGTGCTGGCGGGCGAGCGCCTCGCAGGCCTGCGCCGCCGCCTCGGCACGCGCCGCGGCGCTGCGCACCCGCGCCGCGGCGGCGGCGAGCCGCGCCTGCCAGTCGCGCACCTGATCGCGGTCGATGCCGAGGCGCGCCCAGTCGCGCAGCGCCGCTTCGTCCCACTCCGGCCCGAGGCGCTCGAGGCGCGCGCGCAGCGTCGCCGCGGCCTCGGTGGCGCGCGCCTGCGCGGCCGGCAGCGTCGCGATCTGGAAGCGGTGCAGCGTCAGGTCGGCGCACAGCGCCTCGAGCTCCGGCCCGCACGCCGCGGCGGCGTCGTCGGCCGGCAGCCCGGCGAGCTGCACCTCGGCCGCCGCCTGCTCGGCGCGCAGCGCTTCGGCTCCGGCGCGCGCGGCGAGCAGGCGATCGCGCGCCTCCTGCAGCGCCGCTTCCGTCCCCGGTGGCGGCTCGGGCCGCGCGGCGAGCACGCGCAGCTCCTCGCGCGCCGCGCACAACGCCTGCCAGGCGGGCCAGGCCTCGAGCAGCGCCGCCGCCTGCTCGCGTTCGCGCTGCGCCGCGGTGCGCGTCGCGCGGCACTCCGCCGCCGCCGCGGCCGCCGCCTCGGCGGCGGCACGCTTGGCCGGATAGTCGAGCGCGGCGCGGCGCGCCGCGGCGAGGCGCGGGCGCAGCCCCTGGAGCGCGGCGATCAGGCGCGCGACGTGGGCCGCCTCGCTGCCGTCGTAGCGCCGCGCCGCGGCGGCGCGCAGCCGCGCGCTGGCGGCGCGCGCCGAGCGCCCGGCGCCGGCGAGACTGGCGGAGAACAGCGCCTCGCGCACGGCCGCCGCATCGAGCACGGCCAGCGACTGCAGCTCGTCGAGCCCGAGCGCGAACACGGCGCGGAACAGCCGCTCGTCGGCGCCGCCGAGCAGGCGTGCGAGATCGGCGGTGGTGCCGGCGCTGCCGTCGGGGCGCGTGACGCGCGCCGCGCCGCCGGTGGCGAACTCGCGCGCCACTACCCACGTGCCCTCCGCCGCCAGACGCACGCGCCCGCCGTACGGGCCGCCGCCGAACGGCGCGTATGACGGGCCGCTGCCGGCGGCCGGCGGCCCGAACAGCATGCGCCGCAGGAACTCCAGCAGCGTCGTCTTGCCCGCTTCGTTGGCGCCGTGGATCACGGTCAGCCCGTCGGGCAGGTCGGCGACCACGCTGGCGCGCAGGATGCCGAACCCGTCGATCTCCCAGCCGCGCAGCTTCACGGCGCGCCGTCCTCGCCGTCGTCGAGCGCGTCGACCGCGAGCGCCGCCGCCTCGTCGAGCAGCGCGCCGACGTCGCGCGGATCGAGTGTCGCGGTCCACGTGTCGCGCAGCGGTTCGAAGCTGCGCTGCACGAACCGCCGCGTGCGCTCGGGATCGGCGGCCAGCCGCGCGCGGCGGCGCGCCACCTCGCCGGCGAGATCGTCGGCGGCGGCAGGCAGTGGCGGCGCCGCGGCGACGCGGATCGCCGCCCACCACACCGGCGGATCGACGCCGTCCATCGCGCGGCGCACGGCGGCGAGCAGGCCGGCGCGCGCATCGGGATCGCGCGCGATGCGCAGCGCCGCCGCCCGTCCGCTCAGGCGCGCGGTGAGCACCAGCGGCCGCGCGTGCCGCGCCTGCAGCGCCGCGGCGGCATCGAGCAGCCGCGTGCGCAGCGCCGCCGCGTCGGCGACGTCGTCGACCGGCACCTCGAGCAGCCGCACGCGATCGAGGGGCTCGAGCGCGACGCGCGTGATCGTGCCGTCCTCGACGGTGATCAGCGCCGCGCCGTGCGCGTCGTCGGCGCCCGCCGCCGCGCCGCGCGGCTGCAGCATGCCCGGCGCGATCACCCACGCCGCGCCGTGCCGCTGGGCGACGAAGCGCCCGTTGCCGCCGAGCGCCCAGGCGTCCATTTCCGCGGCGCGCAGCGCATCGGCGGCGCGCGCAACGCGGTCGAGCGGGACGGGCAGCAGCGCGAGGTGCGGCCCCGGCGTCTCGTCGCGCCGCACGGCGCGCAGCGCCGCCTCGGGATCGTCGTCGGGACCGAGACTGCAGCCGTGGATCGTCGCCAGCCGCTCGCCGTCGCGCGCGAGCGCCACACGTTCCGGTGCGCCGCGGCGGAACACCGTCACGCCGCGCGGCCAGGCGCCGATCGCCGCCAGGCCATCCGGCGGATCGCGCCGGCCGAGCGCGACGTGGACGCGGATGCCGTGCGCGGCGAGCCGCTCGAGCCCGGCGTGCAGCCGGATCTGCGGGCGCACGCCGCGCTCGAGGCCGTCGCACACGCCGCCGCCGACGAGCACCGCGGCCACGCGCGCGCCGATCGCCGCCTCGACGAGCGCATCGAAGGCGGCAAGCGACGCATCGCGCAGCACCGCGGCCACCGCCGGCGGCGGATGACCGATGCCCGCAAACGGCGCATCGAGGCGGAGCTCGGCGGTGTGCAGCAGGGTGAAGCGCGACATGATTCAGAGCGGGATCAAGCACAGCGGCGCGCATGTTTCGAGCGTTTTCGCTTGACACGGCAGATGGCGCGTCACGTGCGGCACGCGGCGCGCCACGCGCGCGGCAGTGCGATACGGCCTCGCGACCGCGGGTCGGCTGGTCCGTCGGAGCGATCAGCCACCGAGGTCGGCCGACGGTTCTCCGGCCATGTGCCACACGCCACAAGCGCGACGACGTGGGAAGCCGGATGCCGCCCGGCCAAGCCAACGTCTCTCGTCGCTCGGATCTGCTCGAACGTTCGACTCCGTGTCCTCCGCGCCTCTGTGGCTGATTCGGTTCGACGCGGCGAACGAAGGTCCGCGATGTGACCCGTCAGGGTCTTTCCCTAGCGGTATGCGGGTATTTCCCATCTATCTCGCAGCTACCAGTGCGGTATGGTCGCCATGCAACATCCGGCGCCCTCACGGGCGAACCCCCCGGAGCGAAAGGCCGCCCTCTGCTGCCCCAGAGGGCGGTCCCCCTCCGACCATCCGTCGCAAACCCGCCGGTTTGATCATCCTTCCAGCAGGAGCGCGCCCGGCCTGCGCGGTGGCGCGCGGGCGGAACACCCGAGGCCACGTTTACTGGAGAAGCACGCGGACGGCTGCTAGCAGAGACGCGCCGTGGGCGGCAGCCGCCGACCCGGGGAGCGGTGGATTCGTAGGGCGTGCGATCCGGGCACGCCGGGAAGGCGGAGCAATGCGTGACCATGGCAGGTGGATTGCGGGGGCCGTCGCCGCCGCGGTGATCGGCGCAGCCGGCGCGGCGGCGGCGCTGAACCAGCCCGACCAGTTCTGCACCGGCAATCCCTGCACCATCGGCGCCGACCGCGCCGCCGATCCGGACATCGTGCTCGACTTCGGCACGCGCACGGTGATCCTCACCAGCCAGCTCACCATGCTGCCGCGGCCCGGCGGCGGCATCGGCTCGCTGACCATCCGCTGCGGCACGTTCCGCATCCTGAGCGGCGGCTTCATTCGCGGCACCGCGGCCGGGCTGCCCGGCGGCTCGCTGACCATCGAGGCGGCGAACACCATCGAGCTCAACGGCCTGACCGCCGGCGGCGACATCCGCCTGGGCGGCGCCGACGGCGGCGAGGCGCGGCTGATCACCGGCACCGGCTCGGTCACCGGCAGCGGCCGCGTCAACGTCGGCAACGACGGCCTGCTCGCCTCGGGCGGCACGCTGACGATCCAGTCCGGCGCCCACATCCTGCTCAGCGGTCAGCTGAGCGCCCCCGGCGGCGTGCAGGGCGCCGGCGGCACGCTCGACATGGCAGCGGCCGGCAACCTCGACCTCCCCGGCTTCCTGCAGATGACCGGCGGCCAGGGCGGCGGCGGGTTCGTCGACCTCACCGCCGGCGGTACGCTGCGGGTGCTCAATCTCGATGTCTCGGGCAGCTCGGAGTTCGGCGATGCCGGCCTCGCGACGTTCGATGCCGGCGGCACGATCACCATCGGCCAGGTGCTGGCGCGCGGCGCGAACGACGGCGAGAATTGCGGCGACGCCGGCGATCTCGAGGCGTTCGCCACCGGTGACGTGGTGATCAACGGCCCGCTCGATCTGCGCGGCCGCGGCCTCGACTGCTCGGGCGGCTTCATCACCATCGAGGGCGCACGCGTGTTCGTCAACGGCCTCGTGCAGGCGAGCGGCACCGGGTCGCAGGGCTCGGGCGGCGACATCGACATCCAGGCCGGCACGCTGCTGCAGCTGCCGGCGGCGGCGCGCATCGAGCTCGACGGCGGCGACAGCGGCGCCGGCGATCTCAGCATGTTCTCGAGCGGCGATCTCGTGCTCGCCGGCGTCGTCGCCGCGTTCGGCCGCAACGCGATCAGTCCCGGCGCGGCACTCCTCGAGCTCCAGGCCCTCGGCACGCTGACGCTCTCCGGTTCGATCGACGCCAGCGGCGGCCTCTCGCTGCCCGACGGCGGCGGCGAGATCGGACTGTCCGGCTGCCGGATCGATGCGCAGGCGAGCGCCGTCGTGCGGGCGCTCGGCAACACCGGCACGATCGGCATCAACGCCAACGACCATCTCACCCTGCGCGGCCAGTACCTCGCCGGCAGCGGCGGCATCAGCGTCCGCTACGGCCCGCGCGCCGTGCCGCCGAACGTCGGCGGCGCGACGTTCTCGCCGCCGACCGTGCCGCTGATCGACCTCGGGCTGACGCCGTGCCGGGTGTGCGACACCGACGCGCACTGCAACGACTTCAACGACTGCACCATCGACGTCTGCAGTCCCGACGGCCAGAGCTGCTCGAACACGGTGCGCACCGGCCCCTGCAACGACGGCACCGCGTGCACGGTCGACGACCAGTGCGTCGCCGGCGTCTGCGTGCCGGGCGCGCCGCTGATCTGCAATGACGGCGCCTCGTGCACGATCGACGTCTGCTTCCCCGGCCTCGGCTGCCTGTTCGTGCCGCAGCCCGGCCCGTGCGACGACGGCGACCCGTGCACCGTCAACGACGCCTGCAACGCCGTCGGCGCGTGCAGCGGCGCCCTGCTCGCCTGCGACGACGGCGATCCGTGCACCGACGACATCTGCAGCGGCGGCGGCAGCTGCACCTACCAGCAGAATACCGCCCCCTGCGACGACGGCGATCCCTGCACCGGCGGCGATGTCTGCGGCGGCGGCACGTGCAGCGGCGCGCCGCTGACCTGCGACGACGGCGATGCCTGCAGCGTCGACACCTGCGTGCCCGGCGTCGGCTGCCAGTCGACGCCGATCCCGGCGTGCAGCGATGCCGACGCCGACGGGCTGCAGGACAGCGAGGATCCGTGCACGACGCTCGCCTGGACCTCGCCGCCGACCACCCCGCCGGATCAGTCCCCGGCGCGCTTCGGCCTGGTGATCAGCGGGCTGGCGAAGGCCGACGGCAGCCAGGCGATGCTCGCCAAGGGCGCGTTCAACGTCGCCTCGACGGCGCCGCCGATCGATCCCGCCGCGCACGGCGCGCACCTGTTCGTCGAGGACGCCGGCGGCCAGCTGGTCGACGTCAGCCTGCCGCCCGGGCCGGGCTGCGATCCGCGCGACGGCTGGCGGACGCTCGGCTCGGGACTCAAGACGATCTGGAAGTACCGCAACGTCAGCAGCGCGCTCCCACCCCTGTGCACCGGCGGCAGCGCGCAGGGCGTGACCGCCGTGCAGATCAAGGACGCGCGCCAGGCCGCGAAGCAGGCGCTGCAGTTCAAGGTCCGGCTCAAGCACGCGACGCTGGCGCGCCGCCCCAGCGAGCCGCTGACGCTCGTCCGCGCCTCGCTGGCCCTCGCGGCGCAACCGGCGCCGGGCGTCGCGAGCGAGCAGGCGAAGACCGGCCAGTGCGTCGAGGCGCTGTTCAGCGGCTCGCCGATTCCCACCGGCGGACGCCCGCCGTTCTGCAAGCCGCGGCGCCGCGCCGGCACCTTCGACGGCGCGACGTGCAAGGGGCCGTGAGCGCGGAAGGGCGGCGGGCGAGTGAAGGAATCCGGATCGCCCGATCTCGACGGCCCACGCCCGGTCTTCGCAGCGTGTAGCCGCCCGGCGGTGCGGTCGGCACCGCCGGGTTGGCGGGCGCGGCATCGATGAGCGGCGGCATCCCTCTGCGATCCCGCCCGGCCGGGCGACGCGGCGCGTCGCCGGGCGGCCACGAGGGCCGCCGCTGGACGGGCCTGTTCGGAAGCGTCGAACGCGCGCGCCCGCGCGCGGACGCGCCGGCGCTCTTGTTCGACGCGGCGCCACCCCATAAAGGGGCGCCTTTGCCGCTCCGCGACGACCAGGATCCGCCGCCCGTGTTGCCCCGCTTCGCCCGCCTCCGCTCGCCGGCACTGCTGGCGCTCGTCACCCTCGCGGCCTGCACTGCCCGGCTGGAGGGACCGCCGCGGCCGGCGGGCGAGATCGCGCTGCTGCACGTCGGCAGCACGGTGGTGCGCGAGATCGACGGCCAGCGCCGGCGCGGCGGTGCGTTCGACGTCAGCGCGTTCGAGCTCGCGCCCGGACGGCACCGCGTCGTGCTCGTCTTCGACCTCCCCGCCCGTTCGATCGGGCTGCGGAGCCTGCCGGCGCAGCCGGGCATCGGCGTCTGCGAGCTCGCCTTCGAGGCGCGCGCCGGGCGCCAGTACTACCTCGGCGCGCGGCCGATCGGCGACACGCACAGCGGCCGCTGGCGCGGCGACTGGGAAGGCTGGGTGCGCGATCCCGCCGTCGCCGACGAGGACGACATCATCGCCCGCTGCCGCGCCGCGGAGCCGGCGGTCGCGGCGATCACGCCGCTCGCGCCGCCGCCCGAGCCGCCGGCACCCGGGCCGGCCGCGCCACCGGCCGCCGCATCGGCCCCGGCGCCGCCGCCGCCCGCCCCTGCCCCCGCGCCGCCGCCACCCGCGGCCGCCGCGCCGCCGCGCGCGCCACAGGCGGGACGCGCCCGCGCCACCGTACGCATCGGCGTGTGGAACCTGCGCTCGTTCGGCGTGCTCGAAAAGGACCGCGCG
>CBFGUK010000208.1:0-7539 GCA_965651925.1 uncultured bacterium
CGTTGCCTCATGCGGCATCGACACGTCCAGCCTGCGCCGCGGCGCGTTGCTCGCGACGCGGGTAGAATGCGCGCATGACCGAGCTCGTCATCCTCGTCGGGTTGCCGGGGGCGGGGAAGACGAGCTTCTACCGCGAGCGCTTCGCGGCGACGCACGTGCACGTCAGCAAGGATCGCATGCCGCACCGGCGCGACCGCCAGGCGCAGCAGCTGCGGCTCGTGCACGCGGCGCTCGCGGCGGGCCGGTCGGTGGTGGTCGACAACGTCAATGCGTCGGCCGCCGATCGCGCGCCGCTGATCGCCGAGGCGCGCCGCCACGGCGCCCGCGTCGCCGCCTACGAGCTCACCACCCCGGTCGCCGCCTGTCGCGAGCGCAACCGCGCCCGCACCGGCCGCGAACAGGTGCCCGCGGTCGCCATCCACGCCGCGGCCCGGCGCTGGCAACCCCCGGCCTGGGCCGAGGGCTTCGATGCGTTCTGCCGCGTCGCGGCGGACGATGGGCGCTTCACCGTGACCCCGGCGCCGCGCGAGGCGCCGGCCGGCGCGCCGCCGACGCTCTTCCTGCTCTCCCCCGCCTCGACCTCCGGCGAACGCGCCGCGCTGCTGCTGCGCACCGGTGCGAGTTTCCCGCTCGCGCGCCAGCTGCGCACCCCGCCGGGCGCGCCGCTCGGCGAGGTGTTCACGTTCTGCAGCTCGCTCTATTTCCGCGGCAAGCTCACCTACGCGCGCGCCTTCGGGCGGCCGCCGGCCGGCCTGTGCGGCGCGTTCGTCATCACGCCCGGCGACGGCCTGCGCGACCCCGCGACGCCGATCACCGCCGACGACCTGCGCCGCTACGACGCGGTGCGCATCGACGCCGGCGAGCGGCGCTATCGCGAGCCGCTGCACCGCGACGCCGAGGCGCTGCGCCAGCTCACCGGTCCGGACTGCCGCCTCGTGCTGCTCGGCAGCATCGCCAGCACGCGCTACGTCGAGCCGCTGCTCGCCCTGTTCGGCGACCGCCTGCTCTTCCCGCCGGCGTTCATCGGCCGCGGCGACATGAGCCGCGGCGGCCTGCTGCTGCGCTGCGTCGACGCCGGCGAGGAGCTCGCCTACGCCCCGGTCCGCGGCGCCCCGCGTCACGGCCCGCGGCCCGCCCGCCTGCCGCCCCGCCGCCGCCCGGCGTGAGCGACACCACCGCCGGAACCACCGTCACGCGTCGATCAAGCCGCCACAAAGCTCGAGAGGACACGACGTCGAATCGATCCGGTCATCGATATCGATGACCAGCGACTCGGTGTCCTCTCCGCCCTCGGTGGCCAATCAGTTGGCGGTATCGCGTACGAGCCCGCTCACACCAGCACCGCGCCGACGGGCTGCGAGACCTGCAGCGAGCCCGCGCCCCAGGTGGCGACCGGCAGGCCCATCACCTGCTGCACGGTGAGGCCGATGCGGGTCACCGGCTCGCCGCTGCCGCGCACGTGCAGGCCGGGGCGCACGCGCCCGCCGGCGCGGCCGGCGAGCATCACCGGCAGCATCGTCACCTGGTGCGACTTGGCGAACGAGCTCTCGGAGTGCGCGAGCACCAGACAGTGGTCGAGCAGCGTGCCGTCGCCCTCCGGCGTCGACGCCAGCCGCTCGACGAACGCGGCCCACGCCTCCATCGAGGCGAGCACGAAGCTCGTCGCCTGCGGCTGGTAGCCGAGCAGCGGATCGACGAGCTCGTCGTGCGTGTACTGGTGGTGCGCGGTCTCGGCACCCGGGTGGCGCAGCTCCGAGGTGCCCCACGAGAAGAGCATGTTGAAGACGCGCGTCTGGTCGCAGAGCAGCGCGAAGACGAGCAGCTCGGTCAGCAGCCGGTGCGTGCTCGTCGCCGAGGCGAGGTCGGTGCCGAGCTGCTCGCCGGCGGGCGGGCGCGGCTTCGTGCAGGCGGCGAGATCGGGCGGGTTCAGCGAGCGCTCGATCTGATTCTCGAGCTGGCGCAGCGAGGTGAAGTACTGGTCGAGGCGCTGGCGGTCGTGGCTGCCGAGGCGCGGCTCGAGGCGGTGCACGTCCTCGCGCACCGCCGACAGGATGCTCTGCCGCAGCACGGTGCGCGGATCGGGCATCCCGCCGCCGCCGGGGGCGACGAAGTCCGGGCCGAACAGGCGCGTGTAGAGCTCGAGCGGCGACACGCTGCTGGCGTTGACGATGCTCTGGCTCGCGCGGCTGTAGCTCTGCCCGGGCACACCGGTGGCGGCGAGCTCGAGCGAGCGGAAGCGCGTCGCCGCGCCGAGGCGTTCGGAGATCAGCACGTCGAGCGTCGGTGCCGGCACCTCGGGTTCGACGCTCGGCACCGCGCCGGTGAGCGTCGCCATCACGCCGGTCCAGTGCGGCAGGTTCGGGCGCCCGTCGAGCACGACGTTGAAGCCGCTCAGCACGCTGATGTGCTCGCGCACCGCGGCGATCGCCTCGAGCTCGGGCGGCAGCGCGAACTCCTCGCCCTCGTCGGCGGGGACCCAGCGGTCGGGGTTCATGCCGCACCCCCAGAACCACGTCCCGAAGCGCACCGGCAGCGGCGCGCCCTGCGCGAGCGCGGTGCCGTTGCCGTTCAGGAAACAGTCGAGCAGCGGCAGCCCGAGCGCCACCGCCGTGCCACCGAGCATGCCGCGCAGCAGCGTGCGGCGGCTGATCGCCGGCCGCTTCGCCGGCACGATGATGCGGCTCATCGCGCGTCCTCCGTGCGCCGGGCCGTCGGAGATCCGCCACCGAGGGACGTGAGGACACCGGGGCGACCGATCCATCGCCCTCGCTGCGACAGATCCCCTTCGCCTCCGCGTCCTCCCCACCTCCGTGGCCGATCGCCTGTCGAGTACAGCGTCCCACTCATGGGTTCGCTCCCGTCTCGATCCAGGCGCGCACCGTGTCGATCTGCGCGTCGCTGAGCGGCGTGCCGACCAGCGGCATGCGCGCGCCGTACATCGCGCTCGTCGGCTGCGTGAGCTTGATGAGCAGGAAGCTCTCGTCGGGCGCGAACGGCGTGACCCGCTTCCACCCGGCGGCGCGCGCCGTGGCGAGCGTCGGCTCGGCACCGACGAGCGCGTCGTACGCCGCGCCGGCCTCGAGCACGAGGCCGCCGGAGCGCGCCTCGGCGCTGTGACAGAACCGCGTCGCGCAGCTCGGCGTCAGGATCTCGTCCTGGATTTCGGCGAACGACACCGGCACGCGCGTCGGCGTCGGCGGCGCCGTGGTCGGGGTCGCGGTCGCGCCGCCCGGACCGGTCGGCACCGGGGTGCCGGTCGGCTCGGGGGTCGGCGTCGGATCGGGCTCGCGCGGCGTCGGCGTCGCCTCGACGACGCGCGGCCCGGAGGCGCCGCGGAAGGCCTCGCTGAGGACGATGGCGCGCAGGATCTCGCGCAGGTGGTAGCCCTCGGCGGCGAAGCGGTCTTCGAGCGCGGCGAGGAACGCCTGCTCGCCGGGAACGATGTCGCGCCCGACGGCGTAGCGGTAGAGGCTCTGCACGAAGCACGGCCCGAGACCGGGGTGCGCGGCGAGCGCCTCGCCGAGGCCGCGCGCGTCGGCGAACGGCACGCCGTCGAGGTCGCCGGACGGATCGATCGTCGCGCCGTTCTCGGACTCGCGGTAGACGCCGATGCCGTCGAGCTGCTCGAACGCGAGGCCGATCGGATCCATCAGGCTGTGGCAGCCGGCGCAGACCTCGTTGGCGACGTGCACGGTCAGCCGGTCGCGCGCCGTGCGGCGGTGCTCGCCCCCCTCCTCGGCGAATTCGGAGAAATCGATGTCGCCCGGCGGCGGCGGCACGTCCTGGCAGAGCAGCACTTCGCGCACGAACTTGCCGCGCAGGGTCGGCGAGCTGCGCCCGGGATGCGAGCGGTGCGCGAGGATGCTGATGTGCGTCAGCAGGCCGCCGCGCGGCCCGCCGGGCGAGAACTCGTGCGCCTCCCAGCCGTCCGCCGTGCGCACCGGCACCTGGTAGAGGAGCCCGAGCGAACGGGTCATGAAGGCGCGCCGCGTGGTGAACAGCGCGCGGTAGTCGCCGTCGCGCTCGAGGAGATGGTCGACGAGGACGCGCAGCGTCTGCTCGCGCGCGTCGTCGATCAGCGCCTGGTTGAACGCCGGGAACAGCGCCGGATCCTTGCGCACCAGGCCCTGCTCGATCTCCTCGAAGCCGTAGAGGTCGGAGAACAGCGCGCGCACGGCGTCGGCGAGGCGCGGCGAGGCGAGCAGCCGGTCGATCTGCGCGGCGAGGCCGTCGTCGTCGACCAGCTCGTCGCGCGCGGCGGCGGCGAGCAGCTCGTCGTCCGGCGTCGTGTTCCACAGCAGGTAGCTGAGGCGCGCCGCCATCGTCGTGCTGGTCAGGCGCTGGCGTCCCGGCGCGGCGGGATCCGGCTCGGCCGCCTCGATGCGGAAGAGGAACTCCGGCGCGAGCAGCAGCGAGGCGAGCACGCGCTCGAGGCCGGCGTGGAAGTCGCCGAGCGCGGTGGTCGCCGCGGCGGCGAGCGCGACGCGCGCCGCAACGTCGTCCTCGCTCAGCGGCCGGCGCAGCAGGCGGCCGCCGAGCGTGCGGATGAACTGCTCGGCACACGCGTCGTCGGGCTGCGTTGCATCGTGCGGCGTGCACGGCACGAGCGTGTCGCGCCGTCCGGCGGCGAGCGCCTGCTCGGCGATGCCGCGCGCCAGCGCGTCGTACTGCTCGAAGCCGGCGGCGGTGACGCTGACGAACGAGGCGCCGACGGCGAGCAGGCCGTCGCGGCGGTTGTCGGGCTCGAAGCGCCCGGCGATGGTGAGGTCGGCGCCGAGCACGTCGGCGATCGTGGCGCGATACTGCGCCTCGGTGAGCCGGCGCATGGCGAGCGGCCCGGTGGCGGCGGGCGGCGTGCGCGTCGCGGTGGGCGGCGCCTCGCTCGGCGGGGCGGTCGGCACGCCGGCGGTCGCGGTCGCCTCCGGCGGCACGGTGGCGGTCGCCGCGGCGGTCGGCGCGGCGGCGCGCGTGCCGCCATCGCCGTTGCCGCAGCCGGCGACGAGCAGGCCGCAGAGCGCGGCGCCGCACCAGGCCGCCGCCCGCCGGCCGCGCGGCGCGGCGCGCGACCCCGTCCGGTTCGTCCTCGCTGGCCGCGCGCGCATCGCCATCAGCGTGCGACGAAGGCCGGCACCGCGGTGAGCTGGTAGCCGGTGGACAGCGACGTGCACCGTCCGCTCTCGGAGTCGTAGTGGCCGTCGGCCTGGCTGCGCAGCGCGGCGTGAAAGCCCGTACAGGTGTAGCCGAGCGCGCTGGCGCCGGCCTGGCCGGCCTGGCGGCCGAAGATCTCGTAGAACTCGTCGACCGGCTGGTAGCCGAAGAGCTGGCCGCGCACGCTGCCGTCGGGCTGGCGCGCGAGGCGGATCCACGCGTCGCGGAACGTCAGATCGCCGGCGACGATCTGGATGTTGATCGGCACGCGCACGTCCATCGGACCGGCAACGAGCACGCCTTCGTGCACGCTGCCGTGGCCGACGGCGCTGCGGTAGCGCGCGTCGGGATGGACGGTCAGCGTGCCGAACGGCAGCACCGTGCCGGTGGCGCCGAGCGGCGGCGCATCGAGGCTGCCGAACACCTGCACGCGCACGTCCTCGTCGTTCTGCCAGTCGTCGAGGCCGCGCACCTCGACGAGGATGGTCATCGAACCGTCACGCACCGCCTGCCCGACGACGACGTCGGCGATCTCGCCCGCCTGGAAGCCGCGGATGCAGCCGACGGCGCGCCACATCTGCAGATCGAAGCCGGGATCGCCGAGCGGGCCGGCGAAGTCGTCGTGCGCGCACGGCATGCCGCTGTCGTGGCGCGAGGCGACGCCGTCGAGATCCCAGCCGTCGACCGTGCCCGGGGCGTCGAACGTGCGGAAGTCGGGATCGGCGCCCGCCTCGGGGTCGTTGCAGTCGTCGTCGATCGGCGGCAGGCCCTGCTGCTGGCGCTCGACCGGACCGCGGTTGAAGCCGTCCGGACAGGCGTCCGGCGCGAACGCCGGCACGACCGCGGCGAAGCCGGCGACGACGAAGCCGTGCACGTCGGCGGACGGATGGCCGGGATCGTCCTCGACGCGGTAGCGCAGCGTCAGCGGCGCGAACGCCTCGCCGACGCCGGGCCCGAGGCCGCGCGGGGGATCGTCGAGGCCGAGCGCGGCGCGCGCGTGCGCGACGGTGAAGTGCTGCGCGACGGGCCAGAACTCGGCCGGCGCGATGTTCTCCGGCCGGCAGCCGTCGATCGCCTGCTCGAGCAGCGCCGGCGGGATCGGGAAGCCGGCCTCGACGAGGCGCTCGAGGAAGTTGTTGCCGCCGTGGATGATCGCGCACTGGTCGGTGAAGCTGTTGTGGCCGGCGTGGTCGACGGCGACGAACCGCTTCACCGCCGCGAGGTCCTCGTACGCGGCTTCGAGCGAGACGAGCCCGCCGTCCTCGGCGCCGGCGAGCAGCAGGATCGGCCGGCCGGTGGCGCCGCTGCTCGAGCCGCCGGTCGCGTAGCCGATCAGTGCCCGCACCGCGGGGTGGTCGGGCAGCGCAAACGCGGCGCGGCCGCCGGCGGAGTGGCCGGTCGTGATGACCCGCGTCGGGTCGACGCCGCCGGCCAGCGGCGAGCCGGGATCGGCGCTCGCGGCGGCGAGCGCGTCGACCGCGGCGAGCACGACCTCGCCCGCGGCGCGTTCCGGGCTGCCCGGCGGCCGCAGGCCGATCTGCGCGAGCAGGCCCCATTCGAGGTGGTCGAGCGAGGCGACGACGAAGCCGTGCGAGGCAATGCCGGTGAGGAAGCCGGAGTACGCGTGCCGGAAGCCGCCGGCGCCGTGGCTGAAGGTCAGGATCGGGAACGGCCCGGCGCCGCTCACCGGCAGGTCGTGGTAGGCGTCCATCGGCACCACGATGTTGAGATCCGGCGGCAGGAGCTGCTGGATCGCCTCGGGCAGCACGGTGAACGCCGCGTAGCTCGCCGGCGGCACGCCGGCCTCGCTGCCCGGATCGAGCGGGTACCAGACCTCGATGTCGCGATCGCCGATGGTCAGCGACGTCACGCCGACCGCATACGGGCCGCGGTCGGCATACGCCGCGACGCTGCCGACATCGGGCGTCGCGGTCGCCGTCACCGACGGCGTCGGGCTCGGACTCGGCGTCGCGGTCGGCGGCGCGGTGGCGCTCGGCGTCGGCACGATCGCCGTCGCCGTCGGCGCGGGATTCGTCGCCGTCGCGCTCGGCACACTGGTCGCCGTCGGCCGCGCCCCATCGCCGCCATTCCCCGCGCACCCGGCGGTGAGTGCCGACGCCGCGACCAGCACCAGCGCCACAGCGCGCGATGCCACCCCCCTCATGTGCCCCTCACACCACGCCACCCGCGGAGTTGGCAAGGAGAAAAGATCGCAACGGTTGGAGGGCCCGTGCCTCCGCACGGCCGCGGACGCGCGTCGCCTCATGCAAACGGCAACGTCCGTCCGCGGCGCGGCGGGAGCCGCGCCCGCCCGCGCGTGTCGTGATGAGCGGTGGGGTTCGATACGTCGGCTCGCCTCCATACGCGCTGGAGGGCCGTGCTCCCGCACGG
>CBFGUK010000209.1:0-7487 GCA_965651925.1 uncultured bacterium
CGCGCGCTGACGGTCTACGTCGGCGAGCTGCTCGCGCCGACGGTGCTGGTGCCGTTCGGCTTCACCGAGCTGAGCTTCATCGCCGACCGGCACGTCTATCTCGCCAGCCTCGGCATCTTCCTCGTCATCGCGCTCGGCCTCGCCTGGCTGCGCCAGCGGCACGCCGTCGTGGCGACGGTCCTCGCCGTGGCGCTGGTCGCGCTGCTCGGCGCGCGGACCGTGCGGCAGATCGGCGTGTGGCGTGACGGCGAGACCCTGTGGCGGCATCAGCTGGCGCACGATCCCGCGAGCTGGCTGGCGTACAACAACCTCGCCATGGCGCTGATCGCGCAGGATCGCCTTGCCGAGGCGCTGCCGCTGCTCGAAGCGGCAGTGGCGCAGCGCCCGACCTACGCCGAGGCACACAACAACCTCGCGCTCGTGCACTACCGGCGCGGCGCGTTCGCGCGCGCCGAGCACCACAGCCGCGCCGCCGCGGCGCTCAAGCCGTACGACGGCGGCCTGGTGAAGAACCTCGCGCTGACCCTGGTGGCGCAAGGCCGCCACGCCGACGCGGCAATCGAGTACCAGCGCGCGCTGCGTGCCGCGCCCGACGCCGCCGACATCCGCGTGCTCTACGCCGAGACGCTGCTGCAGCTCGGCCGCACCGCCGACGCGCGCGCGCAGCTCGAGCGCGCGCTGACGTTACAGCCCGATCTCGCCTCGGCCCGCGCGTTGCGCGAATCGATGCCGTAGCCCCACGGACGGCGCCGTTCTGCATCTGCGTCATCTGCGTGATCTGCGGAGACTCCCCTCCCTCACACGAACTCGCGGCGTGCGAACAGTCCGGTGCTGAGCAGCAGCAGCACGCCGGTGTAGGCGAGCGCGTAGCCGGCCAGCGCCGCGAGGTACTCGGGCGGCAGGAGATCGCCATAGACGAGCTGATCGGCGACCGCGAAGCGGTCGAGGCGCGGCAGGGTCCACGACAGTCCGTGCGCCAGCGCGCGCAGCCCCGGCGCGTGCTCCTCGCCGAGGAAGTACTGCAGGTAGTCCGCCGAACGGCCGGCGATGAACGTCCCGGCCGTGAACATGCCGGCGAGCGACGGCGTGACCACCAGCGACGAGAAGAACAGCGCCACGGCGATGACGATCATGATCTCCAGCAGGATGATGCCGGCGGCGAGCACGAGTCCCCAGTCGAGCGCTCCGGTGAAGAACGCGAAGGCGCCGATCACCCCGGCCGCCATGCTGCCGACGACCAGGGTCAGCGTCGCGAACAGGCCGAGGAACTTGCCGACCAGGAACTGCCAGCGCGCGACCGGCTTGGAGAGGATGTTGACGATCGTCTTGCGGCCGAGCTCCTGGTGCAGGAGGTTCACGCCGAGCACGATGGCGATCACGACGCCGAACAGCGACACGCTGAGCAGGCTGAAGTCCTTCATGTACTTCACCTGATCGCCGATCGATGCGGCGCCGAACACCGCCGCGATGCCGACCATCAGAACGGCGAAGAACAGGATCGAGTAGAGAATCCGATTGCGGATCGCTTCACGCGCCGTGTTGAGCGCGATGGCCCGGATCTGTCTCATCGCATTGCCACCTCGATTTCGCGGCGCGCCGCCGCGACCAGCGCGCCGGTGCGCGCATCCATCGGCAGCCCGGCGCGGTCGAGCCGCGCCAGCGCGGCGCGCGCGCCGGCGGCGTCGCCGCGGGCGAGGCGCACGGCCGCGAGGTTGACGAGCAGGAGCGGATCGTCGGGCGCGTGTCGCAGGCCGGCGTGGAACGCCGCCTCGGCCGCGTCGGGAGCGCCGCGGCGCTGGTGCAGGAGGCCGAGCTGCAGGTGCGCGAGCGTGAGGCGCTCATCGCGATGCAGCGCCTCCTCGAACCAGTGCCGCGCGGCGGCGTCGGCGCCGCGCGTCGCGTGCACGTGCCCGATGCCGAACGCCGCGGATGCATACGCCGGATACAGCTCGAGGGCGCGGGTGAAGTGCGCCAGGGCGGCGGCGCTGTCGCCCTCGCGCTGCAGCACCGCGGCGAGGTTGTGGTGTGCCTTGGCGCTGTCGGGCGCGACGGCGACGGCGGCGGCATAGAGGCGGCGTTCGTCGCGCCAGTCGGCGTTGCGCACCCACGTGCGCGCCGCGAGCAGCGCCAGCACGACGCCGAACACGGCCGCGGCGGCGCGCGGGCGGCGTGCGTGCCAGCGCCACAGCAGCCAGCCGGCGGCCAGGCAGATGCCGGCGGAGGGCAGATAAAGCAGCCGCTCGGCCTTGATCGTGCCGATCGGGAACAGGAGATTCGCGGTGAGGGCGAGCGGGACCGCCCACAGCGCCGCGGCGATGGTGAGCACCGGCGCCCGGCGCGCGGCGAGCAGCGCGCCGGCGGCGAGGCCGCCGAGCAGCGCCAGCGCGGCGAGGACGCGCGGATCGCTCCACGTCTCGCGCAGCGGCTCCTGTGCGAACGAGTAGTCGGCCGAGAGGCGCAACGGGGCGACCAGCAGGGCGAGGTAGTCCCACAACACGACCAGCGCCGTGCGCCAGCGGGTCGCGGCATCGACATGCGCGAGCGGATTGTCGAGCATCGGCGGCGGCTCGGGGAGCCCGAGCGAGCCGAGCAGCGCGAGGCGCAGGCCGAGATAGGCGACGCCGACGGCGAGGTACGGGATGAGCGCGACGAGGTGCCGTCGCCACGAGGCGGCCCGGTCGAGCCACCAGTGCAGCACGGCGATCAATCCGATCACGGTGAAGGCGCTTTCCTTCGACAGCAGGCCGGCGGCGACGGCGAGCAGCGAGGCGCCGAGCCAGGCGGTCCGCCGCGCGCCGGTGGCGGCGTGGGCGCGCGCGAACGCGAGCAGCGCGAGCAGGCTCGCCAGTGCGGCGAGCAGCTCGGCGCGCCCGACGATGCCGGTTACCGCCTCGGTGTGGATCGGATGCACGGCGAACAGCGCCGCAACGGCGCCGGCGGCGAGCGGGGCGTGCAGCAGGCGCAGCGCGAGCGCGTAGAGCGCGAGACTCACCGCGACGTGCAGCGCGATGTTCAGCGCATGGAATCCGCGCGGCGCCGGGTCGAGGCGCGCATTCGCGACATAGGTCAGCATGGTGAGCGGGCGGTACAGCGCGCCCGGTTGATACGGCGTGACGAACAGCGCGAGCGGCGGATCGCGCTGCACCATCGGGTTGTCGCGGATCACGCCGACGTCGTCGAACACGAACCCGCCGTCGAGCGCGTTGCCGTAGGGCAGCGCGGCGAGCAGCGCGATTGCGCCCGCGACCAGCAGCGCGCGGCGGCGGGCGTGCAGCGCCTGCGCCTGGTCGCCTGCCCGCGCGCCGTCCGCCGCGCCCGGATCACTGGTCACCGCTCCCGTCATCGCCCTCAGTCGTGGTCGCCCGGACGCGTCGGGCCGAGGTGCGCGAGGAAGCGTTCCTCGAGCGAGGGGTGGGCGGGGAGCAGGCTTTCGACGGTGCCGCCGGCGGCGCGCACGCTGTCGAGTGCGGGCCCGACCGCGGCCGAGCCCGGCAGGCGCAGACGCCAGCCGTCGCCGTGCCGGGTCGCGGGGCAGCCGGCGAGCCGCTCGAGCGTGGCGAGCGTGCCGGCGGGCACGCTGCCGATGACGAGCTGATAGACCGGCGCGGCATCGTCGCTGCGCAGCTCGACGATCTCGCGCAGCCGGCCGCCGGCGAGAATCGCGACGCGATCACAGAGCGCCTCGGCGTCGGGCAGGATGTGCGAGGAGAAGATGATCGTCGTGCCCGCCGCGTGCAGCTCGCGGATCAGGCCGCGCATCGCGTGCCGGCCGACGGGGTCGAGGCCGGACATCGGCTCGTCGAGGATCACCAGGCGCGGCGCGTGCAGGATCGCCTGCGCGATGCCGACGCGCTGCAGCGTGCCCTTCGACAGCGACCGCAGCGCGGCGCGGCGCTTGTGGCCGAGCTGCACGCGCTCGATCACGGCGTCGACCCGTGCCCGCGCCTCGCGGCCGTGCAGCCCGTAGAGCTGCGCGTACAGGCGCAGGCTCTCGGTCACGGTCAGGTAGTCGTAGAAGTACGGCTGCTCGGGCAGGAAGCCGATCGCGGCGCGCTCGCGCACGCCGAGCGGCTGGCCGGCGAACAGCACGGTGCCGGCGCTCGGCCGCAGCAGCCCGAGCAGGCACTTGAAGGTCGTCGTCTTGCCGGCGCCGTTCGGACCGACGAGTCCGAGGATCTCGCCGCGGTGCACGGCGAGATCGATGCCGTGCAGCACGCGCTGGCGGCGCATCGTCCATTGATGACGGTAGTCCTTCACCAGGCCGCGCAGCTCGAGCAGCGGCTGGGCGCTCGAGGCGGTGAGCGCCGGCGGACGGACGGCGTTGATGCCGCGGGTGGGCGATGCGGCAGGCTCGCTCGCGGGCAGCGGATGGGCAGGCGAAGTCATAGGTCGCGCACCGATTCCCCCTGCAGCGCCCGCGAGCGGATGCGGCTGGTGTGCAGTTGCGACGGCACCTTGCCGCTGTCCGAGCGCACCGCGCCGGTGGCCGGATCGAGCTCGTAGCGGCCGCCGTAGGGATCGGCGGGCACGGCGGCGAGCACGCCGGCGTCGACCAGCGCCGGCAGGCTCGGCGGCAGCGCGCCGGTGCGGTTGCGGTAGGTCGCGATCGCGGTGCGCAGCGTCTCGAGATCGGCGGCGAGTTGCGCCTCGCGCATGTGCTCGATCACGACCTCCCGCACGTCGGTCGAGTCGACGTCGTGACGCATCTCGTCGAGGAACGCGAGCGTCGTCTCCGGGCCGTACTGATGGCTGGCGAGTACCGCCGCCAGCCGCGCGACCGCCGGGTGCGCGCCGGGCAGGGTCATCGCCTCGCGCAGATGCGCGAGGGCGGTCTCGTTGTCGTTCCTGAAGAAGTAATAGTGGAAGCCGAGGTGGTAGTGCAGCATCCACGAGTCGGGGAACTCGCGCAGGCCCTTCTCGAGCAGGCGGATGCCGGCATCGACCTGATTCGCCTCCCACGGCAGGATGACGCCGGCGAAGCGGTAGACGTGCTCGGCACGCGGATCGAGGTCGGTGACCAGCTCGCACATGTGCGCGAGCCACGGGTAGGTGCGGTCGCTGCGGTAGTGCTGTCCGAAGTAGCTGATCGTGCGGAACCAGAGCAGATTGGCGAGCGCGTTGCGCCAACCGAGCGCCATCGGCTGGAGATACTGCGCCTGGGGCAGGTAGACCGGCTCGGTACTGCCGCTCGCGGGCAGGTGGTGCGCCAGGCGCCGGCTGGTGGTCACGACCGCGGCGACGAGCAGTGCGACGGCCGTCAGCCAGAGGACGCTTCGGTATGCCGGGTGAGACTGCATGGCGGGTCGCAGGCTAGCGGCGATCCCTGATCACGTCATCCGGAATTTCGTCTGGTACGGGGCGGCGCGTTGGCCGCGGGTGGAAATGGAAAAGGGGAGGGCACCGCCGGTGCCCTCCCCTGTGCGCGGTGCGCAGCAGATGCTTACTGCATGCCGCCGGCCGCGCTGTCGTAGCTGAAGGTCTTGCCCGAGCCGCTGGTCGAGCTCGAGGTGCCGGTGAACGAGGGGTTCGCACCCGCCGCGCCGGTCATCGAGATCGTCACGGTGTCCGACAGCTCGAAGCCCGGCAGGCTCGTCTCGCAGGCCGCGTCGGCGCAGGTCACGTACGCCTGGGTGCTGGCGAAGACCGCCTCTTCCGAGGTCGCGGCGTTGCGCAGGTCGGAGTTGGCGCGGGCGTCGAAGCCGCGCTGACGGTACGACGCGAACTGCGGGATGGCGATGGCCGCCAGGATGCCGATGATCGCGACGACGACCAGCAGCTCGATCAGCGTGAAGCCCTTCGTGTCCTTCAGTGCCTTCATGGTTCCTCCCGTGGTGGTTGGGGTCCCGGTGCCCGGGACTCGGTTGTGGTGGTGGTCACCCAGATGGCCTCCCATCCACGACGTGTGATTGGAGGCCGCACGTTGTTGGCGCGCGCGTTACGGCGGGGCATGCGCGCGTTCGAACCGCAGGTCGGCAAAGCTCGCTGGCGTCATCTGTCACTCGCATCGCGTCGTGTCGGTGTGCGCGATGTTGCCCTCAGGATTTTGCAAGCGACGTACCAGCCGGTGGCCCGCGCGTGCGGTCCGCGCTTCACGCGCTGCACGCCGCTGCGAACCGTCATGAAGTGACGCTTTGCGCTCGTCTGCGCCGCGTGGTGGACGCTCGCGGCGGTTGATCCGCCCAGCTGCGCGCATCGCCATGCGGTCCGCGGTGCGGACGGCGTGGGAAGACATGGCGATGTGGCTTCGGAGGCGCGGGCGTTGCCCGACGATCCAGTAGCTGAACAGCCAGGGCGGCAGGGACGCCAGGTTCGGAACGATGACTCGGTGTCGCTGCCGCAGCCGCGGAGCCGAACGCATCGTCCGCTCCTTCCCAGGGCAAAAAAAAGGGAGGGCACCGTGCGGTGCCCTCCCCGATGCGCGAAGCGCGCGTGCGGCTTACTGCATGCCGCCGGCGGCGCTGTCGTAGCTGAAGGTCTTGCCCGAGCCGCTGGTCGAGCTCGAGGTGCCGGTGAACGAGGGGTTCGCACCCGCCGCGCCGGTCATCGAGATCGTCACGGTGTCCGACAGCTCGAAGCCCGGCAGGCTCGTCTCGCAGGCCGCGTCGGCGCAGGTCACGTACGCCTGGGTGCTGGCGAAGACCGCCTCTTCCGAGGTCGCGGCGTTGCGCAGGTCGGAGTTGGCGCGGGCGTCGAAGCCGCGCTGACGGTACGACGCGAACTGCGGGATGGCGATGGCCGCCAGGATGCCGATGATCGCGACGACGACCAGCAGCTCGATCAGCGTGAAGCCCTTCGTGTCCTTCAGTGCCTTCATGGTTCCTCCCGTGGTGGTTGGGGTCCCGGTGCCCGGGACTCGGTTGTGGTGGTGGACTGCGTCAAGCGATCCCGCGATGCCGGTGTGGCATCGCGCGTCATCAGTGAACTGGTGCCGGCGGTGCGTGTGCGAGCTCCATTCCTGCCCTCCTTGTGTGCCCATCCGGTTTCCCCTGCGTGGCGTGCTGTCGGCCTCGCATTGAGCAAGGCACGTACCAGCGAGGATGGCGGCTGCTGCAGCACCGCTCACGGAGGCGGCGCTACGTGACCGTCGCATCGGCGATGCTCAGTGCCATTCTGTGACACCGGTCGACGCCGGTTTTGACGGTGGCGCATGCGACTTGCGGGCGCACGAATCGGCGCGATGTGCGCGATGCGATGCGATGGGACCGGTTGGCGAGGCCAGGTTCCCGCGCGCCGTGGCCGCCACCGTGTGCGCGCATGCAGTGCCGCGCGTCCGCGGCCGTGCGGGAGCACGGCCCTCCAGGTGGTGTGATCACCCGCCGCGTCGCACGCGACACTGCCGGTCGTGTGCAACCGCTGGAGGGCCCGGCTCCCGCCGGGCCGCGGACGGACGTTGCCTTGCGCATGAGGCGACGCGCGTCCGCGGCCGTGCGGCAGCACGGCCCTCCAGGTGGTGTGATCACCCGCCGCGTCGCACGCGACACTGCCGG
>CBFGUK010000210.1:0-7467 GCA_965651925.1 uncultured bacterium
ACCAGCTTCGCCCCCGCACGTCGATGTGCGGGGGCCGCGAACTTCCGCTTTCCGAGTGCCGCCGGCGGCGCTATGGAGCGGCCGCAGATGGGATGGGGAGCCGGACGCGGTGGGGCGTCGGTGCTGCTCGCGCTGCTGCTCGCCGTGCGGGCGGCGGCGCAGCCGGCGATCGACGATACGACGCTGGTCGTCGACACCATCGCGACGCAGCTCGCCGCCCCGGTGGCGATGGCGTTCCTCGCGCCCGACGACCTGCTCGTGCTCGAGAAGAACAGCGGACGGGTGCGGCGCGTGCTGCACGGCGTCGTGCAGCCCGTGCCGGTGCTCGACGTCGCCGTCAACGGCGACAGCGAACGCGGCCTCCTCGGCATCGCGGTGAACAGCGAGACGCCGCCGCGGGTGTTCCTCTTCTATACCGAAGTCGCGGATCCTGACGGCGACGGCCTGCCCGACGCCGGCGCGCCGCTCGGCAACCGCGTCTATCGCTACACCTGGAACGCCGTTGCCGGCCGCCTCGAGGCGCGCACGCTGCTCCTCGATCTGCCAGCGACGCCCGGCCCGAATCACAACGGCGGTGCGCTGCTGCTCGGTCCGACGCCCGCAGCCGGCGCCGATCCGACGGTCGGCGACGGCAGCCTGCTGCACGTGGCGATCGGCGATCTCAACCGCGGCGGCCAGCTCGAGAACAATCCCGCCGGCGCCGCGCCGGATGATACCGGCGTCCTCCTGCGCGTGCGCCAGGACGGCTCCGCCGCACCGGGCAATCCGTTCGTGCCGTACTGCAGTGTCACCACCGCGCAGCCGTGCGCCGGCGACCTCGACTGCCCGGCCGGCGAACACTGCCGCACGGCGGTGGCGCGGTACTTCGCCTACGGCGTGCGCAACAGCTTCGGCCTCGCGATCGATCCCGTCACGGGCCGCTTGTGGGATACCGAAAACGGGCCGGGCAGCTACGACGAGATCAACCTCGTCGCGCCGGGCTTCAACAGCGGCTGGACGCCGCTCATGGGGCCCGATGCGCGCGATGCGCAGGGGGTGGGGCAGCTGTTCGCGATGCCCGGCGGCGCCAGCGCCTACAGCGATCCCGAGTTCTCCTGGCAGTCGCCGGTCGCGGTGACGGCGATCGTCTTTCCCGCCGGCGGGGCGCTCGGCGCCGCGTACGAGGACGTGGCGCTGGTCGGCGACTTCAACCACGGCCAGCTGTACCGGCTGCCGCTCGACGCGACGCGCACCGGCTTCGACCTCGGCGATGTCGAGGGCCTCGCCGACCTGGTCGCCGATTCGGCCGCCGAACGCGATCGGCTGCGCCTCGGCAGGGGCTTCGGCGGCATCGCCGATCTCGAACCCGCACCGGACGGATCGCTCTACATCGTCTCGGTCGGCCACGGCGCGATCTACCGCCTGCGCGCCCGCCACCCGCCGACGCCGACGCCGACCGCGATTCCCACGCCGACGCCCTATGCGGTGAGCGGCGCCGTGCGCCTGTTCGCCGGCGACCACGCCGTGTCCGACGTGGTGCTGACCGCCAGCGGCGCGGGGACGATCTCGACCGCCACGGCGAGCGACGGCCGCTTCGCCGCGGCACCGCTGCCGGCGGGCAACTGGACGCTGACGCCGCGGCGCAGCGGCGGCGTCGGCGGCGCGATCTCGTCACTCGACGCCGTTTACGCGCTGGAGTTCGTCTCCGGCCTGCGGCCGCTCTCGCCGGCGCAGCGCCTCGCCTGCGACGTCACCGGCGAGGGGTCGTGCAGCGCGCTCGACGCGGTGCGCATCCTCGAACGGGCTGCCGGCCTGCTCGACAGCTTCGCCGCCGCGCAGGCGTGTGACTCGGACTGGCTCTTCCTGCCGATCGTCGCGCCGGCGGCGAATCAGACGGCGCTGCCGCCGCTGTTGTCCGCCGGTGGATGCGCGATGGGACGGCTCGTCTGGGCGCCGCTCGTCGACAGCCTGAGCGAGCGCAACTTCATCGCCATCCCGCTCGGCGACGTGACGGGGAACTGGAGGCCGTGAGGCAGGGCGGAAAGCGGAAAGCAGAAGGCGGAAGTCGAGAGCCTGCGCCCGGACGGTCCGCTGTCCGCTTTTCGCCTTCCGCTCTGCGCGCCCTAGCCCAAGCGGCGCTGCGACACGCGATGCGCGCGGCGCACGTTCGGTCGCGTGCGACCGATCGCGCGTGCCGGATTTGCGTGCTGCGCGCGCATCCGCTCGAGCGCGAGTCGCACGGCGCTCGGCTCGAGGCCGAACGTCTCGCAGATGGTGACGAAGCAGAACGGCGAGCGGCCGCGGCTGCTGTTCACCCAGTACTCGGCTTCGGCGCGCAGCTCGGCGACCGGGCTGAGATAGCTGCGGACGCCATCCTCGAGCACGGCGAGCAGCAACCCCTTGGTGCCACTGAAACTGCTGGCTTGCGGCGTCGTGTTGCCGAAAACGACCGACAGATCCGCCGCGAAATCGGTTCCCAATCCGTGATCCCGCATAACCCCCCTGAGGCCCGGGCGTCAGAGCACGGTCGCGACAGTCTTGTCAACGTCTGACAGCCGTTGCAGGAAGCGCACGAATCAGAGCCATTCTGCGCAGTTGCCTCGAAAACCCCAAAGCCGATTCGATGGAGGAGCGGAGATGCAGGTTGGTGTGTCGTTGTTCATGCTGCGGCCGGAGCAGATGGCGGACGTCGCTGTGCGCGCCGAGGCGCTCGGGTTCGAATCGGTCTGGGTTGCCGAGCACCTGGTGTTCCCGGCGACGATCACCAGTCACTACCCGTACGCGACGACGGGCGTGCCGCCGATCAACCCGGCGACGCCGCTGCTCGATCCGCTGCTCGTGCTGATGCAGATCGCGGCGCGGACGCAGCGCATCCGGCTCGGGACGAACGTCTACATCCTGCCGCTGCGTCATCCGATCGCGGTGGCGCGGCAGGTGACGACGCTCGATGTGCTGTCCGCAGGGCGCGTGTCGTTCGGTGTCGGGCTCGGCTGGCTGGCCGAGGAGTTCGCCGCGGTGGGGATCGATTTCGCGACGCGCGCCGGACGGGCGCGCGAAGCGATCCGCGCGCTGCGTGCGCTGTGGACCGAGGAGGTGCCGTCCTTCGCCGGGCGCTACGTGCGCTTCGACGCGGTGCGCTTCGAGCCCAAGCCCGTGCAGCGCCCGCACCCGCCGATCCTGATCGGCGGCGAGACGGAGGCGGCACTGCGCCGCGCCGCGGAGCTCGGCGAGGGCTGGTACGGCGTCGGACACGCGCCGGACAGTGCGGCGCGCCAGGTCGCCCGGATCGCCGAACTGCGCGCCGCCGCCGGGCGCGCCGAGCTGCCGTTCGACTATACCGTCAGCCACCGCGGCGAGCTCACCCGCGATGATCTCGCCCGCTACGCCGATGCGGGCGTGACGCGCGTCGTCAGCCTGCCGTGGCGCCGCGCCCGCGAGGCCGACGAGGCCTTGCAGCGCCTCGCCGAGCAGGTGCTGTGAGAAGAATGCGGTCAGCAATCAGCTGTCAGCCGTCAGCCTGGCCGTGCTCGCCGCATCTTCCCATGCTGCACGAGCACACATTCGCCATGCTGACGCAGGGCTGACGCCGAGCGCTTCCCCGACTGGCGGCGCGCGGCGATCCATGGTTCAGAAGGCGGTCATGACGCTGCGCATCGGCCCTGTCGAGCTGGCGCATCCGGTGCTCTCCGCGCCGATCGCCGGCTTCACCGACCGCATCTTTCGCGACATCGTGCGCGAGTTCGGTGGCTGCGGGCTGATCTACACCGAGATGGTGTCGGCCGGCGGCTGGGTGCAGGGCAACATCCCGCCCGACCGGCTCGACGGGGTGGAGAACGAAGCGCGGCCGCTCGGCGTGCAGCTCTGGGATCGCGAGGAGTATCCGATCGAGGAAGCGGCGCGGCGGCTGGTCGACCTCGGCGTAACGGTGATCGATCTCAACTTCGGCTGCCCGAAGAAGCGCATCATGGGGACACACGCGGCGGGCGCGACGCTGCTGCGTGATCCGGCGACCGTCGGGCGGCTGGTCGCCGCCGCGGTGCGCGGCGCCGGACGGGTGCCGGTGACCGCGAAGATGCGTCTCGGGCCGTCGGTGGCGCTGCGCACAGCCCCGTCGGTCGCGCGCGCGGCGGCGGACAGCGGCGCGGCGGCGGTGACCGTGCACGGCCGCACCGCCGGCGACGGCTACGGCGTGCCGTGCAACCGCGAGCTGATTGCCGAGGTCGTGCAGGCGGTCGACGTTCCGGTGATCGCCAACGGCGACGTGCACGACGGGCCGTCGGCGGTCGAAACGCTGCGCGTCACCGGTGCCGCCGGCGTCATGGTGGCGCGCGGCTGCCTCACCCGGCCGTGGGTCTTCCGCGAGATCGCGGCAGCGCTGCGCGGCGAGCCGCTCCCGGCGTCGCCGACGCAGGCCGAGCAGCGCGCGCTGCTGCTCCGGCACCATGCGGCGATGGTCGAGCGCGAGGGCGACCGCTTCGGCACGGTCGTCATGCGCAAGTTCGCGGTTCGCTATCTGACCGGCATCCCCGGTTCGCGGCACTTCCGCGATCAGATCACGCGCGCCGAAACCGGCACCGAGTTCCGCGCCACCGTCGAGCGCTTCTTCCCCGCCGATCAGGTCGCCGCGTAGCGATGACGCCGATCACCGGCCGCAACCTGCGACCGGTCTCATCTGCGTCATCGGCGTAAGCTGCGGATCTCCGGCGCCCGGTCGGCGGAGATCCGCCAACCCACCTACGGCGCCACGGCGCGCAGGAACATCTCGGTCATCTCCGGCGGCATGCCGGTGGGCAGGTTGATCAGTGCGGTGGTGACGCCGTTGCGATGCCACTCCTGCAGCTGAGCGCGGCAGTGCTCGGCCGGGCCGCAGATCGCGATCGCGTCGATCAGCTCGTCGCTCACCGCCTCGGTCGCCTCGCGGCGCCGGCCGGCGTTGTAGAGCTCGCGCACGCGATCGGCGGTGTCCTGGAACCCGTAGCGGCAGAACATCGCGTGGTAATACGTGCCCATGCCGCCGATGTAGAAGGAGACCAGCGGCTTCACCATCGCACGCGCCGCGGCGACGTCGTCCATCGGCACGACGCCGACGAACGGCGCGACCTCGATCGCCTCCGGATCACGCCCCGCCGCGCGCGCGCCCTCGGCGAGCAGCGCGATGCCGTCGCGCAGGTGGCGATACGGCCAGAACGTCGGCAGCCAGCCGTCGGCCATCGCGCCGATCTCGCGCACCGCCTTCTCCTGCAGCGAGGCGACGTAGACGGGAATCGACGGCCGCAGCGGCGTCATCTCGAGCTTGAACTGCCGCGCGTCGAACAGGCTGCTCAGCTCCGGGCGCAGGCGCTCGCCGCGCCACAGCGCGCGCATGATGCCGATCGTCTCGCGCAGGCGGGTGAGCGGCTTCGCGTACGGCACGCCGTGGAAGTTCTCGACCACCAGCTTGCCGCTCGTGCCGAGCCCGATGATCGCGCGCCCCTCCGAGATCTCGTCGAGCGTCGCCGCGCTCATCGCCAGCAGCCCGGCCGAGCGGCTGAAGACGTTCGCGATCCCGGTGGCGACCTTGAGCCGCTTCGTGTTCAGCGCGATCTCGGTGAGCAGCTGGAACTGCTCGTAGCCCCAGGCCTCGGGGATCCAGATCGAATCGTAGCCCAGCTCTTCGGCGACCTGCGCGGCGCGGATCACCGCCTTGCGGTCGTAGTTCTTCCAGAACGCGACGATGCCCTGCTTGAGTGCCATGCGACCTGTCCCTCCGGATGACGCGCGACCTTCGGTCGTCGCGCCGCGCGTGTCAATCGCGCCGGCTGTCGGGAGCGCCCGCCGGCGCATGCGTCTGCCGTTCGGCATGACCTCAGTGCACCTGCGGGGGAGGTGTCCGGACGGGCGGCGCGGTGATCCGCGGCTTTCCTATTTGCTTCCCGGGGCGAACCGGCTAGCTGACGCGCACCATGCAGAGTCCGTTCGCGCATCGCGGGATCATCGAGGGCTACTACGGCGCGCCGTACCGGCATGCCGACCGGCTGTGGCTGATCGAGCGACTCGGCGCGTGGGGGATGAACCGCTACGTGTACGCCCCCAAGGACGATCCGCTGCATCGCGCCGAGTGGCGGCAGCCGTACGGGGCGGCGATGCAGCGCGAGTTCGCCGAGCTGATCGCGCACGGCGAGGGCGCCGGGGTGACGGTCGGGTTCGCGGTCTCGCCCGGACTATCCATCGAGTACGGCAATGCCGCCGACGTCCGCGCGTTGCAGGACAAATTCCGCAGCTTCCAGGCGCTCGGGGCGCGCTTCTTCTGCCTGGCGCTCGATGATGTGCCGACCACGCTCCTGCATCACGGCGACCAGCAACGCTTCGGCTCGCTCGCCGCGGCGCACGTTGCGCTCGCGCATGCGGTCGCCGAGGCGCTCGATCCGGCGGCGACGCTGTGGCTGGTGCCGACGGACTACGTCGGCACCGAGGCCACGGACTATCTCGCGCATCTCGGCGAGGCGCTGGCGCCGGTGATCGAGGTCGGCTGGACCGGACGCACGGTCATCAGTCCGACGATTACCGCCGCCGAGGCCGCGGCGCGCGCGGCGACGCTGCGCCGCCGCCTGCTGATCTGGGACAACGTGCCGGTCACCGACGGCCCGATGCGGCCGATGCTGCACCTCGGCCCGTACGTCGGACGCGACGCGACGCTGCCGGAGACGGTCAGCGGCATCATCCTCAACCCGATGGCGCTGCCGCACGCCTCGGCGGTGGCCCTGGCCACCGCGGCGGCGTATCTGCGCGATCCCGCCGGCTACGATCCCGAGGCGGCCTGGGCGGCAGCGGTCGAGGAGCTCGGCGCCGGGGCGCCGGAGGCGTTCGCGCGGTTCGCCGCCGCGCACCGCTTCTCGCCGTCGCTGCCCGACGACCGCGACCGCGAGATCGAGGCGCTGTTCCACGCCGCGCGCGACGCGATGCGCGCGCCGGCCGACGCGCTGCCGGCGATCGCCGCGCTGCGCGAGGCGCTCGCGGCGCGGGTCGATGCCGCCGAGGCGCTGCGCGCCGGGCTCGACGATCGTGCACTCGTCGAGGAGATCGAGCCGTGGCTGGTCGCCCATCGCGCCGAGAGCGAACGCATGCTCGCCGCCGCCGACCTGCTCGACGCCATCTGCACGCCGGGCGCCGGCGCCCTGCAGCGCGTCTTTGCGTTCTTCCGCCTCGAGGGCATGCTGAGCCGCATCGTGCCGAGCGCCGTGGCGAGCTACGGCCCGCGCCGCGTGCTCTATCCGCAGCTCGCGTCGCTGCGCGACGATGCCGCGACCTTCGGCGCCGACCGCGCGCTGTTCGTCGACTGCTGCCTCACCGACGAGGTCGTGGCGTTCGCCGAGACGATCGCCCGCGAATCGACCGGGGCGCGGTGAGTCCGCGCCTGACCGGCGACGGCGGACGTTGCTTCAGCATGAGGCAAGGCGCGTCCGCGGCCGCGCGGAAGCGCGGCCCTCCAGCGGTTGTGATCACCGGCCG
>CBFGUK010000211.1:0-7459 GCA_965651925.1 uncultured bacterium
GCGCGGGGGGGGGGCCGCCCGCGGTTGGGTTTCCCCAAAACCCGCTGGTGGGCCCGCCGGGGGTGGGGGGGGGGGGGGCGCCCTGCCACCGGCGCCCCGGGGGGGGGGGGGGCGCGGGCCCGGCGTGGCGCGATGCGGTGCTGCCGCATGCCGTCCACGGCGATTATCCCTGGCTCGTGCCGGCGACGGTGGCGCGCCTGTGGGTGTACGCGGGCGACATTCCGACGACCGTGCCGGCCGCGGTCGCGTTCGTGTATGCCGCGGCGCTGGTGTTGCTGCTGTATGCCGGCGTCGCGGCGCTGCGCGGCCGCGCGCAGGCGCTGGTCGCGGCGTTGTGCCTGCTCGGCACGCCGCTGTTCCTGCGTCTCGCGCCGTGGCAGTACGCCGACCTGCCGCTCGCCTTCCAGCTGCTCGCGGTGGTCACGCTGCTCGCGTTGTACGATCGCGATCCGCAGCGCGCACGACCGCTGCTGCCGTGGGCGGGCGTCGCCGCCGGCCTCGCGGCGTGGACGAAGAACGAGGGGACGATGCTGGTCGCCGCCGTCCTGCTGGTGCGCGGCGGCCCGGCGCTGTGGCGGCGCGAGTGGGAGGCGCGCGCCGTGGCCTGGTTCACCGCCGGCCTGCTGCTGCCCGGCGCGGCGGTGCTGTACTTCACGCTGGCGCTGGCGCCGCCCATCAACCTCTACAAGGAGCCCCTGGCGGTGATGCTGGAACGCGCGCTCGATCCCGAACGCTGGGCCACGATCCTGCGCCTCGGCACGTACGAGCAGTTGCGCGGCACGCTGCCGGTCCTGATCGGGCTCGCACTCTACGCGGCGCTGCTCGGACGCACGCGCGACGAAGGCTCCCGCGCGCTGGCCCCGCGCATCGCAGCGGTGCTGGTGCTCGCGACGGGGGCGTATTTCTTCACCTATCTCACCGCGCGGTCGCCGCTGACGTGGCTCGTGCCGCACTCCGTCGACCGCCTCACGTTCCATCTCTGGCCCAGCGCGCTGCTGGCGCTCTTCCTCTACGTCGCCAGCCCGGCGGAGCATGCGGCCTCGGCCGGACGCGTGTCGCGGCCGCGGCCGAAGGTGTCGCGGCAGAAGATCAAAACCGCCAGGGCCGCCAAAGCCTGAACGGGGTCCGGATGCAGCCAGCCTGACACGGGTTCCTCATTCCGGACCTGGCTCCGTGGCGTCCTGGCGGTTGAGCGTCGTCGTCAGCGATCGGCGCGGCGAAAATGCATGATCTTGCCGGCCGCGCTCTGCAGCGGCGGGCGGCGGTCGACGACGACGATGCCGGCCGCGCGCCAGGCGAGGGTCATCACACGGCGCGTCGGCGAGACGCGGGCGAGCGCCTCGAGGAACGCGTCGGTCAGTGCGGCGTCGTCGAGCGGTCCCAGGCGCGGATCGACGATCAGGCGCAGGCGCACGCCGCCGTCGTCCGTTTCCTCCTCGACGAGCTGATAGTCCGCCGGCGCGCCGCCGAAGCGCGCCGGCAGGATCTCGTCGAGCACCGGCGTCACCTCGGCATCCGCGAAGGTCATGCCCAGCCCGGTGAGCTTCTCGAAGCTGCGGACGTGTTGCAGGTGGGTGCGCCAGCCGTACGACTGCAGCGGGCAGCCGCACGCGCGCTGGTCGAGCGTCGCCTGGTCGCCGAGCGAGGCGTTGACCAGGATGAGGCGCGCGCTCCGCCGCAGCGAGGTGAGGAGCAGCGCGTCGGCGGGAAGCGCCGGCGTCGCGCCGTCGGCGCCGGGCTGAATGACGGCGTGCAGGTCGGTGTGCAGATGCACGTCGTCCACCGCGTCCGGCCGCAGGCAGCCGTGCCCGATCGCGCCGCACTCGATGGCGCCATAGAGGGTCAGGACCTGCGCGCCGGCGCGACGCACCGCCGCGACGCGCGCCGGTGTCACCGGCTCGCCGCGCAACGCCAGCCAGGCGCCGTCGAGCGCCAGCCCGGCGCGCATCGCGGCGTCGCTCAGGCGGGCGGCCGCCGACGGATAGAGGTGCAGCAGCGGCGTGCCGCCGCGTTGCCGCACCTGCGTGAGCCAGGCGAGCACGGCAGCGGGATCGCCGGCGTCGACCGCCTCGGGATGCGGCAGGCGCCCGCCCGCCAGGCGGGCGGCCAGGGCCGCGGCGCGCAGCGCCCAGTCGTACGCGGCGCCGGGGCGCGCGTCGCCGGCGACGGGCGAGAACCAGCGCTCCAGCGGCCGGCCGAAGCCGATGCTGCCGCGCAGGCTGTAGGCGATGCCGATCGATCCCGGCGGCGCCCACACCGCCTCGGCCCACTCGGCCGTTCCGCCGGCGGCGACGAACGACAGGCGGTACGCCGGCAGCTGCTCGAGGATGGCGTCGAGGTCGAGGGCGATCGCGGTCGGCGTCGTCGAGCGGCTGCCGCCGCTGCGACCGGTGAGGTGCGTCACCGCCCAGGGGTTGCGCAGGTCCGCCGGACCGATGGTGAAGTGCTCGCTGCCGCGCACCACCGGACAGCGGCCGGCGAGCTCGTCGGCGGTGAGATACACGCCGGCGCGATAGAGCGCCGCGAGCGCACCCTCGAGGCCGTCGCGGTGCACCAGCGCGGCGACGTCGGCGTGGGCGAGGCCGGCGCCCGTGAGCAGCCGCCGCACCGGATGCGACGGTCGCGCGTACACGGCATCGCGCAGCAGCGCGAGGAAGTCGTCGTCCCGTCGCGCCAGCCGCCGGCGCACCTCCGCCAGCGCCTCGTCGTGACCGACGCGCCGGCGCAGCGCCGCCGGCAGCCGGCGGACGAAGCGCAGCGCGGTGAGCAGCGCGCCGGGATCGAGCATGGGTCCCCGTAGCAGCGCCGGCGCGGCGATGACACGCCGGCGGGCGCGCTCACCCCGGACCGCGGGCGTCCCCGCCCGCATGCAGCGCGTCCGCGAGCGACGTCAGGTCGCGAAGCTCGCAAGCGATGCGCGTCCGGATGCGCAACCGACTCGCCCAATCACGCGCGCTGCAATGCGGGCGGGCCGCCCGCGCTCCCGGACGCGTCCTGCGCGCGGAGCATCCTGATCACGCGTTGCCCGCCGGCATCCCGCATGCGGGCGGGGACGCCCGCGGTCCGCTCGAGACGCAGCGATCAGCGGCAGGCGGCACGCGGGCCGTTTCAGGCGGTGGGACCCGCGCCGCGACCCGTTCGCGCACGAGCGGGGTTGTCTGCCGCGCGCGCGGCAGGGTACGCCTCGGCACGATGCGCACGCTGCTGCTCGCCGCCACGCTGCTCCTGTCGGTTCCCGTGGTCGCCTCGGCGACCCTCGTCCCGGGCGACAACGACCGCACGCTGACCGTGGCGGGCATCGCACGGACGTACCGCGTCCACGTGCCGCCCGGCTGGACGGCGGACACGCCCGCGCCGGTGGTGATCGACCTGCACGGCTGGAGCTCGAACGCCGCCCAGCAGCAGTCTCTCTCCGGGCTGGCGGCGGTCAGCAATCGCGAGGGATTTCTCGTCGTCTGGCCGCAGGGCATCGGCAACGCCTGGAACGCCGGCGTGTGCTGCGGCAATGCGGGCGGCGACGACGTCGGCTTCATCCGCCTCGTCGTCGACGCGGTGCTGACGGAGGCGAACGCCGATCCCCGCCGCGTCTACGTCACCGGGCTCTCGAACGGCGGCGCGATGACGCACAAGCTCGCGTGCGAGGCGTCGGACCTGTTCGCCGCCGCGGCGCCGATGGCGTTTCCGCTGCCCTATGCCGACCTCGGCGAGTGCCTGCCCGCGCGCCCGGTGCCGATCCGCATGGTGATGGGCCTCACCGACGCGCTCGTCCCGTACGAGAACGGCAGCTTCGGCTCGGCGCCGGCGACCTTCGCGCGCTGGCGCGACCTCCACGGCTGCACCGGCACGCCGGACGTGCAGCCGCTCGGCGAGCCGGCGCGCTGCGAGACGTTCGCGCCCGCGCAGTGCGCGAGCGGGCGCGAGGTCGGGCTGTGCAGCATCGTCGCCCAGGCGTTCCCCGGCCAGTTCTTCGACGGCCACATCCTGTATCTGAACTCGCAGCTGAATCTCGCCGAGGACGCCTGGGCGTTCATGCAGCGGCACGTCCTGCCCGCCGCCTTCCCGGCCGATCCGGTGACGCTCCGCGGTACGGTGCGCCTGCGCGTCGGCCGCCAGCGCGCCACCGCGCCCGACGTCGCGTGGAACCTCGGCCTCGCCGCCACGTGGGCGGCCGAGACCGAGCGCGGCACGACGATCGGCGGGTCTACGACGACGCGCGGCGCGCGGCGGCGCCTGCTGCACCTCGACGAGGCTGGCCGCGCTGCGCTCGAGGCCGAGATCGTCGCGCGCATCGAGGCGCTCACCGGCACCTCGGGCGCAGCCGTCGCGCTCGCACCGGACGCAACGCTGCGGGTGCGGCTCGATCGCGCGGGCACGCCGAAGAGCCTCACCGCCTCGCTGCGCCTCGTGCATCCCGACGGCCGCCGCGCCGGCCGGCTGCAGGTGCGCCTGCGCCGCCAGCGGCAGATCCTCGCCAGGCAGATGAGCTGCCGCAGAGGTGGGGAGGACGCGGAGTCGAGTCGATCCGTCACGGAGTGCGGGCGGGCCGCCCGCGCTCCCGGACGCGTGCTGCTCGCGGAGCGTCGGGATCCGGATTGCTCGCCGGCATTGTGCATGCGGGCGGGGACTCCCGCGGTCGATCCCGCACCGGTCACTCGGCGAGAAACGCGCGGATGCCGTTCAGCGTCATCTGCACCGCGACGGCGGTGAGCAGCAGGCCGAACAGGCGCTCGACGGCGATCAGGCCGCGCTCGCCGAGCACGCGGCTCAGGGCGGCGCTGTGGTAGAGGATCACCGCCGAGGCGAACCACGCGGCGCAGACCGCCAGCAGCCACTCCGGCCAGCGGTGCGGTTCGCGCGTCGACAGCAGCATCACCGTCGCGATCGCGGAGGGTCCGGCGAGGTACGGAACCGCCAGCGGAACGATGAACGGATCAACGGCGGCGCCGCTCTCGCGCGGCTCGGCGGTCGGGAAGATCATGCGCAGCGCGATCAGGAACAGCACCACGCCGCCGGAGATGCTGAGCGACGGCTGCGAGATGTGCAGCAGGCGCAGCAGGAACCCGCCGGCGAACAGGAACACCAGCAGCACGGCGAGCGCAATCAGCAGCTCGCGCACGATGATCCGGTCGCGTCGCGCCGGATCGACCTGGCGCAGGGTGGAGAGGAACATCGGCACGTTGCCGATCGGATCGATGACGACGAAGAGCAGCGCCGCGGCGGAGAGGACGGACATCGCGGCGCCAGCGTAGCATTCCCGGTTGGAGAGCTTCCGGCGGGCAGCCGCAGATGACGCCGATGTCGCCGGCGCGGACGCGTCGGCGACCCGCGGGCCCTGCCCGGCGCGTCATTCCAACGCGAGGACCGGAAGCGCCGGTCCGGGCGGCGTGGCGGCGCCGCGCGCCGCGCGCGCGTCAGCTTTCAAAACGCGCGACAGCGCACGTCGAGGCGGCAGGCGCTCGCGGGATACGCGAGCAGGCGGAGGCCGGCGTAGAGGAACACGATGAGGCCGAGCATCTCGAGGCTCTCCTCGACGGTGCTGACGAGCAGGAAGCGCGTACCGCCGACACCCGCCCGCTCGGCTTCCATGCCGCCGATCAGCTCGATGCCGAGCGCGCCGCCGACGTAGAGGGTTGCGGCGGCAACCAGCAGCGCGCGGACCGGCGCCATCGCCCAGACGAAGCGCGCATAGGCGACGCCCAGCGCCGCGACCAGCAGCGCCCCCGGGACGACCCAGGCGAAGTACAGGGGGCCGGCGAAACCGAGCGCGCCGCGGAGCGGCTCGATGAGGCGCTCGTGCACGCGCGCCGCTTCGTCGAACATGACGAGGAAGAGCAGCGCCGCCGCACCGAGCCAATGCGCCTGCCAGCGGCCGCCGCGCTCGCGGTCGCGGAGAGCGAGCAGCACGCAGACCAGCGACGAGCCCGCGAGCAGGGCGACGCTGAAGAGCGTGGGGAGATTGCGCTCGCTGTCGAACAGGAAGGCCCTGACCACCAGGTCCTGGCGTCCGGCAGAGAGACGCGCGGCGAGCGCGATCACGACGAGGTTGGCGAGCAGGAGCATTCCCATCACGGCGAGCAGGCGGGAGCAGACGGCGCGCGGCTCGATCGTGATGCCGGCCCTCCAGCCCGACGCAGCGGCGGGTTTGTCGGCGCGCAACGCCGCCCCCTGGATTCCTTCCGGCAGCGGCATCGTCGGTCGCGCCATCCCGTCCTTCCTCGCCGGCGACCCGGGCACACGCACCAGACGGGCAGCGGGGCTGCCGCCGTGCGTGCCGGCGTCAGTGTTCCTGCCGATGCCGTGCCACCGCCGGGCGGTGTCCGGCGCGGGCGGCATCCACCCCGCGCGGCAGATTCTGCAGCCGTGCAGCGCTTGTTTGTGCTGTGCGATCACGCGGGAACGAACGCCGGCGGGCGCCGACGGCGGGCGCCGTCAGCGAGCGCGCGCTCCCTGAGCCGGAGACGATGGGCGCGTTGAGCGCGCGCCGGGCGCGCTGGATCGACGCCGATCGTCACGATCGGGGCGGCGAGTCTGGCTCAGCAGAATACCGACGGCAGGAAGGCGCCGTTGGGCTCGTTGTAGAGGCCGATGGTCATCAGCGTCAGGGGCTGCGTGACGCGCAGGCCCTGCGCGAGGCACCAGCGGAACAGGTCGCCGTTGCGGGTCGGCACGAGGACTCCCGGACCGACGAACAGCGGGGCGGCGCCGATCAGCGCCTGCACGTCGGCATTGGTCTCGCCGACGGCATGGCCGACGAAGCCGATCGCGGTGCAGTAGCCGGTGATCCGGCCGTCACGCTCGACCAGCATGGCCAGGCCCTGGCGGATCGCATCGGCGAGCTCGGGGTGTCGCGTGTGACCGTGGATGCGGAAGTGCAGCCGATTGCAGGGCTCGACGTCCGCCGGCGTCGCCGGGCGCACGGTGTGCCCGGGCAGCGTCAGCCTCAGCGGATCGCCGATCATGCACACCAGCGGCTCGCGCACCTCGAAGCCGAGCTTGGCATACAGCGACATGGAGCGGCTGTGATACGCCGCCTGCACCAGCCGCACGCCGGCGAAGCCGCGGCGGGTGGCGTCCGCGAGCGCGTGCTCCATGAGCTGGCGGCCGATGGACGCGTTCTGCGTGCCGGGCGCGATGGTGATCGGGCCGATCGCCGCGATCGGGCCGGTGTCGGTGACGAAGCAGCTCCCGACCACCGCGCCGTCGACGACCGCGGCCGTCGCGGTCACCTCCGGATGCGCGAGCAGACCCGCCAGCACCGCCTCGGCGAACTCCGGCGACGGGAAATCGGGCGGGAAGTTGTGCTGCGCCGCGATGGCCGTGAACGCCTCGTAACAGATGCGCGCGCACGTGGGGACATCGGCGTCGGTGACCGGCCGGAGATCGGCGCGCGGCATGCCGCCGATCATGCAGCCGCGTCGTGGACGAGTCGAGTGGTGCGGCCGCCGCCCGATCCGGGTCC
>CBFGUK010000212.1:0-7447 GCA_965651925.1 uncultured bacterium
CGCGGCGCGGCGGGAGCCGCGCCCTCCAACGCGTATGGGGATGGTACGCGGTGGGCCCGAGGTGACGGGCTGCCTGCAGGACGCGCTGGTGGGCGGCGCTCCCGCGGACGCGCCTTACGCGCCGCCGACGCCGGGGGGCTCGGCGGCGCGCGGGTCGAGCAGATCGCGCACCGTGTCGCCGATGAGGTTCACCGCGAGGATGAGGCCGAAGATCGCGGCGGCGGCGGCGCTGAGGGTCCACCAGACGATCGGCTCGCGGGCGAGCTCGTCGCGCGCCTGGTCGATCATCTGGCCCCAGCTGCCGTCGATGCCGATGCCGAGCCACGACAGCACCGCCTCGGCGAGCACGAGGCGCGAGAACAGCAGCACGAACGTGATGATCACCAGATGGAGCAGGTTCGGCAGCACGTGGCGGCGCAGGATGTGGACATCGCTGGCGCCGAGCGCGCGTGCCGCGGCGACGTAGTCGAGCTCGCGCAGCTTGAGCGTCTCGCCGCGGATGACGCGCGCGAAGCCGACCCAGCTGGTGATGCCGAGCGCGAGGCACACCTGCAGCGTGCCGCGCCCGAGGGCCATGACCAGCGCGATGAGCAGCAGCAGCGTCGGAATCGACGACAGCGTGCTGATCAGGAAGAACACGACATCATCGACGCGGCGCCCGAAATAGCCGGCGCTCATGCCGGCGGCGAGTGCCAGCGGCACGACGACGAGGCTCGACACGCCGCCGATGAGCAGCGCGACGCGCACGCCCTTGAGCGTCTGCAGCAGCACGTCGCGGCCGAGGATGTCGGTGCCGAGCAGATGGCGGCCGGGAAACGCGAGCGGCGCGCCGCCGTAGAACTCGACCGCGGCGAGCGGCGCCGAGTAGCTGCGCTCGCGGAAGTCGGGCGGGAAGCAGCGATCGATCAGCGAGCGCGGCTGGTGCAGCGCGACGAGGTCGGTCGCCCCCGCGCCGCGCGTGCCGCCGATCCAGGCGATCGAGTCGAGCGCGCCGACGAGCCCGTACGCGGCGACCACGAGGAGCGCCCAGCGCCGCCGCCGCCAGAGCGCGGCGAACGTCGCGCGGCCGCGCGCGTCGCGCGCCACGCGCCAGGCGGCGGCGAGTGCCGCGAGCGCCAGCAGCGCGACGGCGAGGTTCGAGAGGTGGTGGTCGGCGAGCAGCATCGCGGCGGTCACTCGAGGCGCACGCGCGGATCGACGAGCGCGTAGGCGACGTCGGTGGCGAGCTGGCCGGCGATGAACAGCAGCGCGCCGATGTAGACCATGACGCGCAGCGTGGCGAAGTCGTTGCCGTTGATGGCGTCGACGGTCATCGTGCCGAGCCCGGGAATGCCGAAGAACGATTCGAGGAGAATCGAGCCGGTGAACAGGAACGGGATCTCGATGACGACGTTGGTGACGATCGGGATCAGCGCGTTGCGCAGCGCGTGCCGGCGCATCGCCTGGGCCGGGCTGCAGCCCTTGGCGTAGGCGGTGCGCACGTAGTCGCGGTTGCGCTCCTCGAGGAAGATCGTGCGGTAGTAGCGCACGTCCTGGCCGAGATGGCTGACGATGCCGATCAGCACCGGCAGCGCGAGGAAGCGCGTGATCACCGCCGGCGAGGGATCGAAGCCGGAGATCGGGAACCAGCGCAGCAGCCGGCCGAGCACGAACTGCCCGCCGACGATGTAGAGGAGGATCGGCACGCTCATCAGCGCGACGCAGAGCACCAGCATGCCGCGGTCGACCGGCGTGTCGCGCAGGTACGCGACGAGCAGCGCGAGCGTGATCGCGCACAGCAGGCCGAGCACGAAGAGCGGCACGGTGAGCGCGAGGCTCGGCCAGGCGCCGCGGCGCAGGCGGTCGCTGATCGGCGTGTCGTCGGCGTCGCTGCGGCCGAAATCGAACGTCAGCATGCGGCGCAGATGCTCGGCGAGCATGGTGTCGAACGGGTCGTCGGGGTTCCAGGCGCGCGGCCTGTCGTAGCCGTGATTCGCCTTCCACTGCGCGATCGCCTCGGGCATCGCCTTTTCGCCGAGCGCCTTGCGCGCGATGTCGTCGGGCGTCGCGATGAGGAAGAACAGCGCGAACAGCAGCAGCAGCACGCCGAGCACGGTGAGCGCGCCGAACGCGAGGCGGCGCAGGAGATAGGCGAGCACGTCAGTCCTCCGTGGCGGTCGCGCGCCGCCGCGCCGGCCGGCGCGCGAGCACGACGCCGAGCGCGAGGAGGCCGAGCCCGGCGTAGAGCGGCCAGCGCACCGGCCTGTTCCACTGTGCGCGCAGCGCCGTGCGCTGCGCCGGATCGAGGTCCCAGTATTTGAACGTCGGCAGCGACAGCGCGCTCGGCTTGACGTTCGTCAGCCAGCCGTGGTGCAGCGCGTAGTCCTCGGGATAAAAGACCTCGATCCACGGGCGCTCGTGCTCGACGATGGCGCGCATCTCGGCAATCACCGCCTCCCGGTCCAGCCCGTTCGCCATCGCCTGCATGCGCGGGAAGAGCGCGTCGTAGCGCGGGTCGGCGAAGTTCGCGGTATTCGGCCCGCCGCTCTGCCGGCGGCCCATCGGGCCGTAGAGCAGGAAGAGGAAGTTCTCGGGATCGGGATAGTCGGCGACCCAGCCCCAGAAGAAGAGCTGGTAAGCGCCGCGCCGCACCTTGTCCTGGAACTGGTTGAAGTCGGTGGCGGAGATCGCGACGTCGAGGCCGAGGCGCTTCCACGCGTCGACGAAGAACTGGAACTGCAGCAGCGCGCGCGCGGTGGTGTTGTTCACGTCGAACGTGATGCGCAGCGGCCGGCCGGTGGCCGGATCGATGCCGTGCGGATACCCGGCCGCGGCGAGCACCGTCGCGGCGCGCGCGAGATCCGGCTGCCGCCACGGATTGCGGTACGCCGGGTCGTAGCCGAAGATCCCCGGCGGCAGCGGCGACTGCGCCGCGATGCCGCGGCCGTTGGTGAAGAGGCGCAGGAACTCCTCGGCGTCGATCGCCAGGCTCATCGCCTGCCGCAGCCCGCGGCCGCGCGCGCCGGCGGGCGCGCCGACCACCGGGTCGTCCATGTTGAAGCCGAGGTAGTAGACGCCGGCGCTGACCGACTTCTCGAGCGCGAGGCCGAGGGCCCGCATGTCGGGCGTCAGCTCGCCGTGCTGGACGACGCGGTCGAAGCTCTCGCGGATGATCGTCGCCGCGTCGTAGTAGCCCTGCATGAACTTGATGAACGCCGGCACCGATTCGGGATCGCGGCGCAGCTCGACGCGTTCGAGAAACGGCAGCGGCCGGCCGACGACGCCCGGGTCGAGCAGGCCGGCGGCGGCGTCGCCCGCTTCGCCGGCCGTCGGATAGTGCGCCGCCGGGGCGGCGGGATCGCGGCGACCGTACCACTGCTCGTTGCGCGCCAGCACGATGCGGCTCAGGCGATCATAGTGCACGAGGCGGAACGGCCCGGCGCCGACGGGATGATCGGCGAGCGCGTCGCGCCCCGCGCGGCCGTCGTAGGTGGCGACCGCCTCCCACGCCATCGGCGCGGTGAACGGCATCGCGAACCAGTAGAGGATCTGCGGATACGGCTCGTCGAGCTCGATCTCGAGCGTCGTCGCGTCGAGCGCGCGCACGCCGGCGATGCCGCCGGCGCGGGCGTACTGCTCGTGCACCGGCAGGGCGGCGATCGCCGGGTCGGCGCGCGCCGCCTGCAGGCGCTCGCTGAAGGCGCGCAGGCCGTGCAGGCGCGTGAACGTATCGATGACCGGGCTGCCGACCGCCGGGTCGGCGATGCGCATGAGCGAGAAGGCGACGTCGGCGGCGGTCACCGCGCGGCTCGGCACGCCGTCGGCGGCGGGCGGAAAGCAGGGGTCGGCGTGGAAGCGCGCGCCGGCGCGCAGGCGGAAGCGGTAGGCGATGCGCCCGCCGTCGCGCGGCTCGGGCTCCGGCACCGCCTCGGCGAGCCCCGGGATCAGGCGGTACGGGCGGTCGAGGTAGTGGTACTCGAGCAGCGTGTCGAAGACGTTGCCGGTGATGATGTGGTCGGTGACGGCGTAGGCGACCTGCGGGTCGAGTGTCTTCGGCGGTGCCGCGAACGCGACGTAGAGGACCTTGGCGTCGGCGTCGGCGTCGGGATAGGGGTTGTTCGTGCACGCGCCGAGCGCCGGCAGGGCGGCGGCGAGCAGGAGAAACCACGGGCGCAGCATCACGTCAGCGACACCGTCGCGACGCGGTGCCCGCGCCGGGACGGATCAGGGGGCTATGGCGCAGAGCTTCGACGGGTACAAGCGGATCCTTCTGCCGATCGACTTCTCGGATCACTGCACGCGCGCGGCGCTGCAGGCGGCGTGGCTCGCGGGGCGCGCCGGCGGCGTCGTCCACCTCGCGCACGTGGTCGCCAACCCGCTCGACCCGATCTACGAGCCCGACGCGGTCGAGCACTGGGTGGTGGTCGAGCACGCCAACGCGCGCGCCCGCACGCTGCTCGAGGGCGTCGCGCAGACCTGCCTGCCGGCGGCCATCGCGCGCGAGCTGCACATCCTCGGCGGCGATCCGTACGCGAAGCTCCTCGATCTGTCGCGCACGCTCGCCGCCGACCTCGTCGTCGTCTCCACCCACGGCCGCACCAACCTCGCCCACCTCGTCATGGGCAGCGTCGCCGAGAAGCTCGCCCGTCACGCGGAGTGCCCGGTGCTGCTGGTGCGCCTGCCGAAGTGAGACAGGCTGAAGTCAGAAGGTTAGGCTGTTACGCTGTTACGCTGTTAGGCTGTTAGGGGTCGGAGCGTGCGCTTCGTGCGCACAGGTCCGGGGCGCTCGCGAGCCATTCCAGTCTCCTCTTCCGAGCCAGCGCTTCCGGACCCCTAACAGCGTAGCAGCCTAACCGCCTCGCCCATGCGTTCCCTCCACCTCGAATCCAACCGCCTCACCCATCATCTCCTCGAATGGGGCGAGGGTGGGCGGGTCGTCCTGCTGCTGCACGGCTTTCTCGAGCACGCGCACGTCTGGGAGCTGGTGGCGCCGCGGCTCGCGGCGGACGGCTGGCATGTCTACGCCCTCGACTGGCGCGGGCACGGGGCGTCGGAGTGGGTCGGGCGCGGCGGCTACTATCATTTCGCCGACTACGTCGCCGACCTCGCCGGCATCGTGCCGCAGCTCGGCGGGCGCGTCGCGCTGGTCGCGCATTCGATGGGCGGCAATGCGGCGCTGCTCTACGCCGGCGCAGCGCCCGAGCGCGTGCGCGCGCTGGCGGCGATCGAGGGAATCGGGCCGCCGGACAGCGATCCGGCCGAGGCGGTGCAGCGCTATGCGCACTGGCTCGCCGACCTCGAGCGCGTCGCCACCCGGCCGCGGCCGGCGTTGACGATCGAGACGGCGCGTGACCGGCTGCGCGAGCGCTACCCGCGGCTCGCCGAGGCGGCGCTGGCGCTGCTTGCCGAGCACGGCACGCGCGTCGTCGATGCCGCCGGCACCCGTCAGTGGGCGTTCGATCCGCTGCACCAGACGCGCGCGCCGCAGCCGTACTATGCGGCGCAGGCGCGCGGCTTCTGGGCGCGCATCGCCTGCCCGGTACTCTACGTCGAAGGCGAGGAGACCTGGATGCGCCTGCCCGAGGCCGAGCTCGCCGAGCGCCTCGCCGTGCTGCGCGCCGAGCGCACCGTCATTCCCGGCAGCGCCCATCACCCGCATCTCGAACGACCCGAGCACCTCGCCGAGGTGCTGCGCGAGTTCCTCGCGCGCACCGCCTGAGGCGGTTCCTCCACGAACGTCCCGGCGGCTGCCGCACGTCTCGTGATCGCACCGCGTCGCGCCATTCCCGAACTCTGGAGGGCGCCGGGCGTGTGAAAAAATTCGGCTGCCGGCATTCGACACACGCATCTCGTTCCTGGGTCCCCTCTCCCCGCCAGGGGAGAGGGTCAGGGTGAGGGGCATCCGACACCTCCAGCGCGAGCAACGGGCCGCGCGCGCAGCGCGCGGCCGGAGCGTGCAGCCATTGGTCGATGCCGTCGCCCACGCCGGCTGCCGGCGGTCTGCGGAGGCGGAGATTCCTTCACACGCCCGCCGCTCCGTCGGCGCCTGTTGAATGAGGGGGCGTCGCTCAATCCAACAGGCGCCGACGGAGCGGCGCCCTCCAGGCGCGGTGGTCGATCAGCCTCGTTGCGCCGGCGGCGCGGGCGCTGGTAAGCGGACGCGATTCCCGCCGCAAGGAGCCCGACATGGATTTCGCCATCTCTCAGGATGATCGGCTGCTGCAGCAGTCCGTTCGCGACTTCGTCGAACACCAGGCGAACGCCGTCTGGCAGGAGATCGAGCGCACCGACACGCTGCCGCAGCAGCTCATCGACGGGGCGCGCGACGTCGGCCTGCTCGGGCTCGCGATTCCGCCCGAGTACGGCGGCCTCGGGCTGTCGGTGGTGCAGAAGGCGCTGTGTCACGAGATGCTCGGGCGCGGGCCGTGGGGCCTCGCGAGCTTCATCTCGGTGCACACCGGCATCGGCTGCGTCGGCATCGTGCGCTTCGCCAGCGAGGCGCAGAAGCAGCGCTACCTGCCGAAGATGGCGACCGGCGAATGGATCGGCTCCTTCGCGCTCACCGAGCCCGAGTCGGGCTCCGATGCCGCCGCGCTGCAGACGCGCGCCGAGCGTCGCGGCGACGGCTACGTCGTCACCGGGCGCAAGATCTTCATCACCAACGCGCCGCGCGCGCATCACTTCGTGACCTTCGCGCGCACCGAGGCCGGCATCTCGGCGTTCATCATCGACGCCGACACGCCGGGCGTGTCGATCGGTCAGGTGTTCGACACCACCGGTCACAAGGGCTCGGCGATCTCCGAGGTCGTGTTCGAGGACGCGCGCATCCCCGCCGAGGCGCTGATCGGCGAGGAGGGCAAGGGCATGGACTACGCCAAGCGCTGTCTCTCCGAGGGGCGCACGACGCTCAGCGCGCGCTGCGTCGGCACGGCGCAGAAGGCGCTCGAGCTGGCGCTCGAGCACGCCGCGCAGCGGCGCACGTTCGGCAAGCCGCTCGTCGAGCATCAGGCGCTCGCGTTCCGGCTCGCGCAGATGAGCGCGCGCACCGAGGCGGCGCGGCTCGTCGTCTACCGCTCGGCGTGGATGCTCGATCAGGGCGGGCAGGCGATCCGCGAGTCGTCGACGGCGAAGTACCTCGCCGCCGAGGGCGCCTGGCAGACCGTCGACGACGCGCTGCAGCTCTTCGGCGGCTACGGCTACATCCAGAACGAGTACATGATCGAGCGCCTCTGGCGTGACCTGCGCGTCGCCCGCCTCTACGACGGCTCGAGCGAAATCCAGCAGATCGTCATCGCCGGCCGGCTGAAGAAGGGGGATGTGGAGACGGCGTGGGCGTGAGGGGGAAGGCTGTTACGCTGCTAGGCTGTTAGGGGTCGGAGCGTGCGCTTCGTGCGCGCAGGTTCAGGGAGCTCGCGAGACGTTCCGTGCCTCCTCTTCCGAGGCCGCGCCTCCGGACCCCTAACAGCCT
>CBFGUK010000213.1:0-7395 GCA_965651925.1 uncultured bacterium
GCGCCGCGCCGGGATCGCTTCGGGCGACCAGGCGCCCGCCAGCGCGGACGGGCGGTGCCGTTACGCGGCCGCCTCCGCCGCGGGGGCCGGCGCAATGCGCACCGGGACGCCGTTCAGGATCGACTGGCCGACGATGCCCTCGACGGATTGATCGTCGGTGAAGTCGTTGGCCGACACGCCGGGGTGGCTGCCGGCGACGCGCTGCCAGGGCGCGCTCGCGGCGTGTCCCCAGCCGTGCGGCAGGCTGACCACGCCGGGCATGACCTCGTCGGTGACCCGCACCGGCACGGCGGCGCTGTGGACGCGGCTGCTGAGCCAGGCCGGCTGGCTGTCGCGCAGGCCGGCGCGCGCCGCGTCGTCGGGATGCACGTAGAGGACGCAGCGGTCGCGGCCGGACACCAGCGACGGGACGTTGTGCATCCACGAGTTGTTGGTGCGCAGCTCGCGGCGGCCGATGAGCAGCAGCGTCTCCGTCTCCGGGCGATGGTCGAGCGTCGCCGCCAGCGCCGCGCACGCGGCGATGAACGGCCCGTCGCCGACGTGTGCGCGGCGATCGGGATGGTGGATGCGGTGCAGGCCGGGCCGTGCGGTGCCGAGCTCGAGGCCGTGCGGCGCGGCGGTGACGCCGGCGAGCGTGATGCCGCGGCGCCACGGCAGGAATCGGTTGCCCTGCGGACCGATGCGGAAGAGGAGCGCGAGGAGGTGGCGTGGCGTCAGCCGTCGGCCGGTCAGCCGTTCGGCCGCGGCGAGCAGGCGGGCGGGTAGGCCGGGACCGATCAGGCTGCCGTCGAACGCGCGCGCCAAACGCAGCAGGATGTCCCACTCGGCGAGCGCGCCCGCCGGGCGCGGCACCACCGGCGGATCGACGCGCACGTGCGAGCGCAGCGCGACGCTCGGGGCGAGCGGTTCGGAGTGCTCCTCGGTGAGCGCCCACGCCGGCGGCAGGATGAGGTCCGCGTGCCGCGTCGTCTCGTTGATGTAGAGGTCGACGCTGACCATGAACTCGAGGCCTTCGAGCGCCGCCGCGAGACGGCGGCCGTTCGGCGTCGAGAGCACCGGGTTGCCGGCGACGGTGAGCATCGCGCGGATCTGCCCCTCGCCCGGCGTCTCGATCTCCTCGCCGAGAATCGCCGCGGGCAGATCGCCGCCGATCTCCGGCAGGCCGCGCACGCGGCTGTGCCAGCGGCCGTGCCCGTTCAGCCCGCCGAGCTGCGCGAACTGCGCGGCGTCGAGCGCCGGCTCGGGGAACATGAGGCCGCCCTCGGCGCCGAGGCGGCCGGTGGCGATGTTGAGCAGGTCGCCGGCCCACGTGCCGAGCGAGCCGTGGACGCTGTTGCACACGCCGATGCGCGTGTAGACGACGGCGCGCGGCGCGGCGGCGAACGCGGCGGCGAGGCGGCGGGTGACGGCCGGGTCGATGCCGGTCGTGGCGGCGGTGCGTTCCGGTGTGAACGGGCGCACGGCCTCGACGACGCGCTCCCAGCCGAGCGTCGTGCGCGCCAGCGCGGCGGTGTCGACCGCCCCCGCCTCGAGCAGCGCGTGGAGCATCGCGAGCAGGAAGGCGGCATCGCTGCCGGGGCGGATGAAGACGTGCTCGTCCGCCAGGCGCGCCGTCTCGCTGCGGCGCGGATCGACGGTGACGATCGTGCCGCCGCGCTCGCGGATGGCGCGCAGCCGCGCGCGCACGTTCGGCGTCACCATCAGGCTGCCGTTCGAGACCGCGGGATTGGCGCCGACACAGAGCAGGAAGTCGGTGCGATCGAGATCCGCCACCGGCATGAGCAGCGTGTTGCCGTAGAGATAGTACGAGGCGGCGAAGCGCGGCGCGGTGTCCTGCGTCGAGGCGCTCGTGCGGTTGCGCGTCCCGAGCGCGTCGCTGAGCGCGCCGAGCGCGATGATGCTGCTGTAGCTGTGCACCAGGGGATTGCCGAAGTAGAGGCCGATCGCGTCGCGGCCGTGGCGCGCGCGGATGGCGCCGAGGCGCTCGGCGGCGAGCGCGAACGCCTCGTCCCACGCGATCGGCACGAAGCGGCCGTCGGCCGTGCGCCGCACCGGCTGGCGGAGGCGGTCGGGGTCGTGATGCACGTCGGCGATCGCGATGCCCTTGGGACACACGAACCCGGCGGACTGCGGATCGCTCTCGTCGGGTTCGACCGCGAGGATGCGGTCGCCGTCGACGGTGAAGCGCAGGCCGCAGCCGGCCTCACAGAGATTGCAGCTGCGCAGAACCGTGGTCGCCATGGTCATCCTCCCGCTGAGCGTGCGCCGCCTCGTGCGCGGTGTGTGTCCCTGCCTATGCAACCACATGGCCGCCGCGCAATGACCGATTTCCGATTCCTCCCGCGGCCGCCACGTTGCGCGCCCGCAACGCGACGTTGCGCCGCCGCCGCATCCCCGGTCCGGAGCGCGGCAATTGACACGCACACCGGGTGGAGTAGACCGTGCGCACGGGTGGGAGGGACGCCATGCTGGCGACGCAGGTGCGACAGAAGGACAGCCGCTTCTACTTCGTGGCCTATCCGGCCGAGGATCTGCTGCGGCGCGTGCGCTTCATCAGCCGCTACTACGGCGAGGGCGAGACGATCGAGCCGACGCCGCTGAAGAAGGACGACGAGGTCGGCGCGTTCATCGCCCGCATCGAGCGCTCCGATGCCGCCTTCCAGCGCCAGCTCGCGCGCAAGAAGGTGAAGGCGATCCAGGACTTCTATGCCGAAGCGGTCAACCAGCCGCCGATTCCCGGTGCGGTGCTGCTGTTCACGCCCGAGACGCTCGCCTTCCAGCCGATCGGCACGTTCGAGAACGTCGGCAATCTCGAGGAGCCGCGTCAGCCGTACCTGATCATCGACGGCCAGCACCGGCTCGCGGCGCTGCACTTCTACAACGAGAAGTTCCCCGCCGAGGCGAAGGGGCTGCACGTGCCGTGCATGATCTTCGACGGCAAGACCGAGGACTTCGCCACCGAGATGTTCGTCACCATCAACTCGACGCCGACGCGCATCAACAAGAGTCACCTCGTCGATCTCTATGAGCGCGTCGCCTACGCCGCGCCGGACCGCAAGCTCGCGGCCAAGGCGTGCGAGATGCTCTACGCCGAGTCCGACAGCCCGCTGCAGTACCGCATCAACCGTCTCGGCGGCCGCTCGCGTCAGGCGAAGTGGATCCTGCAGGCGGAGCTGTTCAACGAGGTGCATCGCTGGGTGCGGCTCGAGGCGCGGCGCCTGAAGGTGAACACGCTGACGCGCGCCCGCGACATCGAGCGCGTCGCGCGCGAGGCGCTCTACGAACCGCTGCGCGACTTTCTCGTCGCCGCGCGCCAGGTGCTCGAGGCGTCGTGGGGCAACGAGGGCTACATGGTGACGCGCGCGGTGACACTGAAGGCGCTGGTGCGCGTCTGTGCCGACCTTCACCGCATCGACGGCGATCCCGACGATCGCGTCCGCCGCTGGACCGGCAAGCTGCGCCGGCTGCGCGAGCTCGAGCCCGACTTCCGCGTCGCCGGCTTCTACGAGCGCTTTCCCGCCAAGGGGCAGGTCGAGCGCGTCGCGCGCATCCACCGGCGCCTCGACCAGGTCCTCGGCATCCCGCCGCTGGCGCGCGAGAAGGAAGACGCCTGAGCGTTCAGAGCGCCTGGCCACAGAGGATGGGAGGACGCGAAGTCGAGTCAGCTTTGAAGAGGGCTTCGCGAGCAGGACGTGTCCGGGAGCGCGGGCGGCCCGCCCGCCGTACGCCGGAAAACGAAACCGTTCAGACGCCAGGTCCGAAAACGAGTCCGGCGGCGGTAGCCACACTGGTGTCTTCTTTCGGAACCTGGCGTCCCTGACGTCCTGGCGGTTCCATTGGCTTGACTCTCGTTCCCGCCGCCCGCGATGCTCAGCTGTAGAGGGAGGGTTCATGTTGCTGACCATCACGCGCGTCGCGGGTCTGCTGGCGGTGCTGTCGTTCGCCGCCACGGCGGGCGCCGAGGACGCGTACTTCTGTCAGAAGGCGAAGGACCGCAAGCAGCCGAAGTTCGTCGGCACGACGCTGCCGCTGAGCGATCAGTTCGCCGGGCCGGGCGCGGCCGACGTGAAGAAGCCGCACCTGTTCTGCAGCCCGGCGGGCATCAACGGCCGCGCAGTGGAGAACGCCGCGGCGCACCTCGTCTGCTACAAGACCAAGCCGCGCAAGCTCGCGACACCGGCGACGGTGACGACCGCCGACGAGCTCGGCACGCTGACGCTGGAGGTGAAGAAGGGCGGTCTCCTCTGCATGCCGGCAACCGCCGCGATCCAGCCGCAGGCCGTGTCGGGCAGCATGCGGGTGCTGACCTACAACGTCGCCGGTCTGCCGCAGGGTATCTCCGGGTCGAACCCCGAGGTGAACACGCCGCTCATCGCGCCGCGCCTGAACGCCTACGATCTCGTCCTGATGCAGGAGACCTGGCAGACGCCGAATCCGAACCCGCTGGCGCCGCTGCGCGTCTACCACGAGATTCTCGTTGCCGGCAGCGAGCATCCCTTCAAGTCGGTGTCCGCAACGCATCCGTTGAACAGCGATCCGACGCGCCCGACGGCCATCCTCGGCGACGGGCTCAACCGCTTCAGCCGCTTCCGGTTCGACGAGGTCACGCGCCAGCGCTGGGCTGGCTGCCATGAGACCGCCGCCGACTGCCTGGCGCTCAAGGGCTTCAGCTTCGCGCGCGTGACGCTGCCGACGGGCGGCACGGTCGATGTCTATAACCTGCACATGGAAGCCGGCGGGTCGGCGACCGACGACGCACTGCGCGACGCCGGCGTCACCGAGCTCTCGACGTTCATGTCCGCGAACTCGGCGGGACGCGCCGTGATCGTCGGCGGCGACTTCAACCTGCACACCGACGAGGAGCCCGATGCGACGATCTTCGCGCGGCTGCTCGACGAGCAGGGCCTGACCGATACCTGCGCGGCGCTCGGCTGCGCCGATCCCGGCCGCATCGACAAGATCCTCGTGCGCGACGGCGGCGGCGTGACCCTGACGCCGGTGTCGTACTCCGTCGAGACCGCGCAGTTCCTCGACGGCGAGGGCGAGTCGCTGAGCGACCACGAGCCGGTCGCGGTGCAGATCGACTGGACGGTCACGCCTTGAGGAGAGGGGGTTACGGGGTTGGGGGTAATAAGGTTAGGGGGCGGAAGCGGATCTACTGGCTCGACCCGTAACCCCGTAACCCCGTAACCCCGTAACTCCCAACCCCCGCTCCGCGTCGACGGATCGCGCGCCCCGCACCAAGGTGCTAGGGACGGCGGCCATGGCTGAACCGAAGCGCTACGCACTCGAGGCGTTCTTCGGGCCCGGGCGCGACGAGATGGTGAGCTACACGCCGCATGCCGCGCACCTCGGCATGCGCGTGGTCGAGATCGGTCCCGGATTCGCGACCTGCCGGCTCCCGTATCGCGAGGAGATCATCGGCGATCCGCAGCGCCGGGTGGTCTTCGGCGGCGCCATCACGACGCTGCTCGACCACGTCTCGGGCATCTCGGTCGCCTGCGCGCTCGAGGAGCTCGTGCCGGTGGCGACCATCGACCTGCGCGTCGACTACCTGCGCGCCGCCGAGCCGGGCCTCGACCTTTTCGCGCGCGCCGACTGTCATCGCGTCACCCGCAGCGTCGCGTTCGTGCGCGCCAGCGCCTGGGACCGCTCGCCCGACGATCCGTTCGCCAGCTGCATGGGAGCGTTCATGCTCGGCGCGAACCGCGGCGGCAGCCCGTTCGGCCTGTCGCGCGCACCCGAGGGGGAGTCGTGAGCCGCATCCTCGAGGCGATCCCGTACGCCCGCTTCCTCGGCGTCGAGCTCGAGCGCGGCGACGGCGGCTTCGTCTGCGTGCTGCCGTTCCGCGACGAGATCGTCGGCAACCCGCGCCTGCCGGCGGTGCACGGCGGCGTGCTCGGCGCCTTTCTCGAGCTCACCGCGCTGCTGCGCCTGATCGACGAGGGCGGCACGGATCGCGTGCCGAAGCCGATCACGTTCAGCGTCGACTATCTGCGCTCCGCGGGGCCGACCGCGACCCGCGCCCGCGCCGAGATCTTCAAGCTCGGGCGCCGGATCGCGACCGTGCACGTCACCGCCTGGCAGGACCACCCCTCGCGTCCGGTCGCCGCCGGCAACGGCAAGTTCCGCCTGTAGCGCCGGCGGCCGTGATAGAGGCGTCCGCATGCAGCTCGAGGCGACCGGGCATCCGCTGCACACGCGGGCGCTGACCATCGAGATTGCCGGCACGGCCGAGCCGGACCTGCTCGTCGTCCGCGGCGAGCTCGTCGACCTGCGCAAACGCGGCTTCACGCCGGTCGGCACCGAGGTGCAGGGCGCCGGCATCATCCATCAGATGGGGCTCGATGCCGACATCGACGCCGCGGAGCGCACCGTGCGTGCGCTCGTCGCGCGGCAGCCGGTCGTCGCCTTCGAGGCCTCGCCGGCGACGCTCGGCGAGAGCTGCCGCGACGTCACAACGCGGCTGGCGACGCTCGCGGGCACGCGCCTCGACGATGCGCGCGCCCTGCGCGAGACGATGGGCGGGCCGGTCGGCTGCTCGCATCTCCTCGCGCTCGGCCAGTTCCTGCTCGCCACCGTCGCCGACTGCGCCCCGGTTCCGGCGGGCGAGGCCGCCGTGCATCGCCGCGTGCTGCGCCGCGATCTGGTGATCGACGGCAGCGAGCAGCCCGACGGCGCGCTCGGGATCGCGATCCAGCTCTCCGATCTCGCCACCGCGCCGGCAGCGGCCGGCGAACGGCCGATGGCGCGCTTCCGCGCGCATCACGAGGTGCGCGTGCAGCTGACGCTGCGCGGCTGGCCGGCGACGGTGGACGCGGCGCGTGGTGCCGAACGGCGGCGTGACGGCGATCGCTTCGCCGGCGTCGGCTGGACGTCGCTCGACGAGCGGCTCGCGGGGATGGTCGGGCTGGCACTCGGCAAGGGCGGCGTCCAGGCGCTGAGCGCCGCGGTTGGCGAGCATCCGCGCCTGCGCGCCGTGTGCCAGCAGCTGCTGCCGGCGCTGATCCAGTGCCGCGCCTCGTTCCCGGACAAGTGGCTCGATCGCGCCGCGACCACGCCGGGACATCCCGGCCTGATCGGCATCGCGGACTCCTGCTACATGTGGCGCCGCGGCGGCGCGCTGGAGAAGCTGCGCAGCTAGCGTCCGGCCTCACGCGGCGGCCACGGATCGTTCCGCACGACACGACGCGCGTCGTGCGCAACCGCTGGCGGGCGCGGCTCCCGCCGCGCCGCGGACGGACGTGGCCTTTCGCATGAGGCGACGCGCGTCCCGCGGCCGCGCCGACGCGCGGCCCTCCAGCGCGTCTGGCAGGCAGCCCGTTACCTCGGACCCACCTCGTACCATCCCGAGACGCGTTGGAGGGCGCGGCTCCCGCCGCGCCGCGGACGGAC
>CBFGUK010000214.1:0-7389 GCA_965651925.1 uncultured bacterium
CGCGGTGGGGGGCGGGGGCCCCGGGGCGTGTTTGTTTTGGGGGGGCCCGCTCAAAGTTAAACTGGGGCGCCCGTCGGGGGGCCCTCAGGGTGGGTCATGCCGGCGCGCGAGGGTGATCGACACGATCCTTGTCTCTGAACCTGACAACCTGACACCTACCAACCTGACAACCTTCCCTGGGGGCGGATCACCGGTCACTGGTCACCGCCCCCGCCGCGTCGCGGTCGGCGGGGACGGGGGGATCGGGCGATACGGCCTGGCTGCGCGGGCCGATGCGGTTCTTGTCGATGATGACGAGCAGGATGACGCTGAAGGCGAGCAGGCGCACGACGTAGAAGATCGGCTGCACCTCGTCGCTGGTGGCGAGCATCGCGACGCGGTTGAGGCCGAAGATCCAGAACGCGATGCCGAACAGCAGGAACAGGCGATCGGCCGTCTGCCGGTAGAAGCGGAAGAAGAACAGTCCGGCGGTGGAGTAGCCGAACATCATGGCGCCGGAGAGGAACTGGTTGAGTGCCGCGGTGCCTTCGGGGGTCATCGCACGTCCCAGATCAGTCCGTAGAGGAGACACGCCACGGCCAGGGTGCCGGTGACCGACCGCCACAGCGAGAGGTCCGGGCCGGCGGTGTACACCGCGAGATCGAGCACCAGCAGGCCGTTGTTCAGGGTGAGGATCACGAAGCAGAGCGCGCTCCAGAAGAGCAGCCGGGCGCGCGAACGGCGGTAGCCGCGCCAGAGCAGCAGCGCGCACGCGAGACAGGTGATGGCGCAGAGCAGGTAGACGAGTTCAGCCATCGGCGTCGTCCTTCCGAATGCGGAATGCGTCGGCGAAGACCTGCACGGTATCGCGCGGCTGGGAGTAGATGAGACTGATGACCGTCACGCGGCGGTCCTCGTAGGCGGCCGCCAGCCCGTCGACGAGCCGGCGCACCGTGTCGCTGTCCGGACCGTACCGGTAGCGCTCGCTTCCCGGCGCGGCGACGAGCAACCCCTTGGCCGCCAGGGCGGCGAGCTGCTCCGCCGCCGCCTTGCGCTCGATGCGCAGCTCGCCGGCGAGATCCTCGCCGCTCCACTCGCGCGGCACGCGGCGCAGCAGCAGCAGCGTCTCGAGCTCCACCACCGAGCCGATGCGGTCGAGCAGGAACTGCCGGACGTCCTCCGTCAGGGCGTCACTCATAGGCGCGATCGCCGGACTCCTGTTCGCGGGCATCGGCGAGCTGGCGCACCACGGTGGCGAGCTCGAGCGGTTCGACGGGCTTCTGTACGTGCAGATCGAAGCCGGCAGCGAGCGCGCCGACGCGATCTTCCGCGCGCACGTACGCGGTCAGCGCCACCGCCGGCAGCCGGCGGCCGTCGGCCGCCTCGCGCTCGCGCACGGCGCGGATGAGCGTGTTGCCGTCCTCGCCCGGCAGGCCGAGGTCGGAGAGCAGCACGTCGGGGCGCGGCTCGTGGCCGAGCGCCTCGAGCGCGGCCGGCGTCGAGCTGACCGCGCGCACCTCGGCGCCGTAGAGCCGCAGCGCCGCGGTGAGCGACTCGCGCGCGTCGACCTCGTCCTCGACGAGCAGCACGCGCAGGCCGTCGAGCCGGATGCCATTGACGCGCGGCGTCGGCAGCGCGAGCGGCACGCGCCGCGTCACCGCCGACCCGTGCTGCCGCGGCAGCGAGACGATCACGCGCGCGCCGCCCTCCGGGGCGTTCTCGGCCCGCACCTCGCCGTCGTGCAGCTCGACGAGATGGCGGACGATCGCCAGCCCGAGCCCGAGCCCGCCGTGCTGGCGCTTCGTGCTGCTGTCCGCCTGGCGGAAGCGCTCGAAGACGTACGGCAGGAAGGCCGGCGGAATCCCCGGCCCGCTGTCGGTGACCTCGATCGCCAGCGTCCCGACGGCGCAGCGCAGCCGCACGCTGACACGCCCGCCCTCGGGGGTGAACTTGACGCCGTTCGCGACCAGGTTCCACACCACCTGCTGCAGGCGCGTCGCGTCGCCGAGCAGCGTGCAGTCCTCGTCCGGCGGCGTCCAGTCGATCACCACCTGCTTCGCCGCCGCCGCCGGCTTGAGCGTATCGAGCGCCTGGGTGACGACGCGCACGAGATCGACCGGCGCGGGATCGATGCGCAGCTGGCCGCGGATGATGCGCGAGATGTCGAGCAGGTCCTCGATGAGCTGCAGCTGGCTGCGGGCGCTGCGGTAGATCACCTCGATGCCGCGCGTGCGCAGCGTCGGGTCGACGCCGTCGCGGCGCAGAATCGCAATCCACGTCAGCAGCGCCTGCAGCGGCGTGCGCAGCTCGTGCGACAGGACACCGAGGAACTCGTCCTTGAGGCGGTTCGCCTCGCGCGCCTCGGCGCTGAGCGTGTTCTCGATGGCGATCGAGGCCATCTGCGCGAGCTGCACGAGGATCCCCTCGTCCTCGCCGGTGAACTCGCCGTGCACCTTGTCGTCGAGCGTCACCGTGCCGAGCAGCGCGCCGTCGCGCGCCGTGAGACGCGCCGCGAGCTGCGCCCCCGGCGACGGCACGCCTGGCGGCTCGGTGCGCGGGCCGTGGCCGTTGCCCGGCGCGGCGAGCGGGTTCTGGTAGGCGGCCACCGCCTCGTGCAGCAGCGTCGTGCGGGCGGCGCGCGCGCCGACGATGCGGGCGGCGCGCTGCTCGAGAACGCGCACGATGTCGTCGATCGTGCCGGCGGAATTGATCGCCAGCGAGGCTTCGGTGAGCTGTGTCAGTTGATCGGCGTAGCGGCGCAGCGCCTCGCGCTGGGCGCGCATCTCGGCCGTCTTGCGGTACAGGTCGATGAACACCGCCACCTTCGTGCGCAGCACCTCGGGCTGCACCGGCGCGAGGATGTAGTCGACCGCGCCGAGCGAGTAGCCGCGCGCCGCGTGGGCATCGTCGCCGGCGGTGATGAAGATGATCGGCGTGTGCTCGCTGCTGCGCCGCGCGCGGATCAGCTCGGCGGTCTCGAAGCCGTCGAGCCCCGGCATGTTGACGTCCATGAGGATGACCGCCACCTCGCGCGCGAGCAGGTGGCGCAGCGCCTGCCGGCCCGAGGCCGCCTCGATCAGCTGCACGTCGAGGTCGGCGAGAATCGCCGCCAGGGCGAGTCGCTGCGCGTCGTTGTCGTCGACGATCAGGATGCTCGGCATCGTGCTCCGCCCAGTCCGGTCGCGTGTCGGCGCGCGCTCCCCGTCCGCTCAGCGGCGCAGCCAGGCGCGCAGCACGGCGAGCATCTGCGCGGTGTCGACCGGTTTCGAGAGATAATCCCACGCGCCGGCCTCGATCGTCTTCTCGCGGTCGCCCTTCATCGCCTTGGCGGTGACGGCGATGATCGGCAGGTGGCGGAAGCGCGCCAGCTTGCGGATGGCGCGGATCGTCTCGTAGCCGTCCATGCCCGGCATCATGATGTCCATCAGGACGATCGCGATCTCCGGCGTGCGCTGCAGCGCCTCGATCGCGGCGCGGCCGTTCTCGGCCGGCACGACGGTCATCTGGTGGCGCTCGAGCACGCTGGTGAGCGCGAAGATGTTGCGCACGTCGTCGTCGACGACGAGCACGGTGCGGCCGGCGAGCACCGCATCGGTGTCGTACAGCCGGTCGAGGAGCGCGCGCTGCGCGGACGGCAGCGCGGCGACCGGGCGATGGAGGAGCAGCAGCGCCTCGTCGAGCAGGCGCTCGGCGGACTGCACGTGCCGCACGCGCGGCAGCAGCGTCACGCGCCGCAGCAGCTGCTCTTCCTTGCGCGTCGCCGCCGGCGGCGCGAAGAAGAGCAGCGGCGCCGGCAGGCGCCGGGCGGCGAGCGCCTCGACCGCGGCGACGCCGGCGGCGACCTCGCCGCCGGCGCCGATCGCGATGCCGTCGACGCCGGTCGCGAGCACGTCCGCGACGTCCTCCGCCCGCGCCGCGGCGGCGACCTCGAGGCGCTCGATCGCCAGCGTGGCGATCATCTGCTCGCGCTCGGCCGCCTCGGCGCTGAGCACGACGAGGCGCTGCGTCGCCGGCTCGCACTCGCGCTGCACCGCCGCGAACACGGCGTCGAGCAGCGCCGTGTCGGTGATCGGTTTCGCCAGCACGCTGCGCGCCCCCTGCCCGAGCGCCGTCTCGCAGTCCTCGTCGGTCGAGATGACGTGCACCGGGATGTGGCGCACGTCGAGGTCGTTCTTCAGCCGCGCGAGCACCTTCCAGCCGTCGATGTCCGGCAGGCGGATGTCGAGCGTGATCGCGCTCGGCTGGTACTCGCGCGCCAGCGCCACGGCCGCGGCGCCGGAGGTGGTGACCAGCGCCTTGAGATCGTGCTCGTGCGCGCGGTCGAGCAGGAAGCGGGCGAAGTGCTCGTCGTTGTCGACGATGAGCAGGCTGTGGTCGCCCGGCTGGAGGCGCGCGCGGTCGTCGCCGAGCGCGTTCTGCTCGAGCGTCGCGTCGAGCGCGACCGCCGGCGGCTCGGCGATGACCGGCACCGCGGCGCTGGTGTCGGCGGCGCGCACGGCGGGCTTGCGCGCCGGCTTCGGCGGCGTCCACGCCTGCGGGATGTAGAGCGTGAACAGGCTGCCCTGCCCCGGCGTGCTCTCGACGCGGATCTCGCCGCCGAGCAGGCGCGCGATCTCGCGGCTGATCGCCAGGCCGAGCCCGGTGCCGCCGAACTTGCGGCTCGTGCTGCCGTCGGCCTGCTGGAACGCCTCGAAGATGATCTGCTGCTTGTCGGCGGGGATGCCGATGCCGGTGTCGCGCACCGCGAACGCCACCACGTGGCGGGCGCGCGACAGCACCTCGTGATCGGGGCTCCAGCCGCTCTGCGCCGGGCCGACGCTGAGCGTCACGGCGCCGTGCTCGGTGAACTTGAACGCGTTCGAGAGCAGGTTCTTGATCACCTGCTGCAGGCGCTTGGCGTCGGTGTGCACGGTCGGCGGCAGTTCGTCGTCCATGGCGATCGCGAAATGGAGGCCGCGCGCGTCGGCGACGTGCCGGAACGTGCGCTCGACGTACTCGCGCAGATCGCCGACGCGCAGCTCGCCGATCTCGACCGACACGGTGCCGGACTCGATCTTCGAGAGATCGAGGATGTCGTTGATCAGCATCAGGAGGTCGGCGCCCGAGGCGTGGATCGTCTTCGAGTACTCGAGCTGCTTCGGCGTGAGATTGCCCTCCGGATTGCGCGCCAGCTGGTCGGAGAGGATCAGCAGGCTGTTCAGCGGCGTGCGCAGCTCGTGCGACATGTTGGCGAGGAACTCGGACTTGTACTTCGAGGTCAGCGCCAGCTGCTTCGCCTTCTCCTCCAGCGCCTGGCGCGCGTGCTCGACCTCCTGGTTCTTGCGCTCGACCTCGGCGTTCTGTTCGGCGAGCAGCCCCGCCTTCTCCTCGAGCTTCTGGTTCGTCTGCCGCAGCTCCTCCTGCTGGCTCTGCAGCTCGCGGGCGAGCGACTGCGACTGCTTGAGCAGATCCTCGGTGCGGGTGTTCGCCTCGATCGTGTTGAGCACGATGCCGATCGACTCGGTGAGCTGGTCGAGGAACGCCTGGTGCGTCGTGTTGAAGCGGTCGAACGAGGCGAGCTCGAGGACCGCCTTCACCTGGCCCTCGAAGATCACCGGCAGGACGATGACGTTCGCCGGCGGCGCCGCGCCGAGGCCGGAGGAGATCTGGATGTAGTCGCGCGGCACGTTGGTCAGCAGGATCTTCTCCTTCTCGAATGCGCACTGGCCGACCAGGTTCTCGCCGAGCTTGAATCGGTTGCCGACCGTCTTGCGCTCCTGGTGCGCGTAGCTGGCGAGGAGCTGCAGCTCCGGCTCCTCCTTGGCGGCATCGAGAATGTAGAAGACGCCGTGCTGCGCGGACACCACCGGCGCGAGCTCGGAGAGGATCAGGCGGCCGACGGTGAGCAGGTCCTTCTGGCCCTGCAGCATGCGGCTGAACTTCGCGAGGTTGGTCTTCAGCCAGTCCTGCTCGCTGTTCTTCTGCGTGGTGTCCTTCAGGTTGCGGATCATCTCGTTGATGTTGTCCTTGAGCGCCGCCACCTCGCCGCTCGCGTCGACCTTGATCGAGCGCGTCAGGTCGCCGGTGGTCACCGCCGTCGCGACCTCGGCGATGGCGCGCACCTGCGTGGTCAGGTTCGCGGCGAGCTGGTTGACGTTCTCGGTGAGGTCCTTCCACGTGCCGGCGGCGCCCGGCACGCTCGCCTGGCCGCCGAGCTTGCCCTCGACGCCGACCTCGCGGGCGACGCTGGTGACCTGATCCGCGAAGGTCGCCAGCGTGTCGATCATGCCGTTGATCGTGTCGGCGAGGGCGGCGATCTCGCCCTTCGCTTCCACGGTGAGCTTCTGCTTGAGGTCGCCGTTGGCCACCGCGGTGACGACCTTGGCGATGCCGCGCACCTGGCTGGTCAGGTTGCTCGCCATCGAGTTGACGTTGTCGGTCAGGTCCTTCCAGGTGCCGGAGACGCCCTTCACTTCGGCCTGGCCACCGAGCTTGCCCTCGGTGCCGACCTCGCGCGCGACGCGCGTCACCTCGGCGGCAAACGAGCTCAGCTGATCGACCATCGTGTTGACGGTGTTCTTCAGCTCGAGGATCTCGCCCTTCACGTCGACGATGATCTTCTTCGACAGGTCGCCGCTCGCCACCGCCTTGGTGACGTCGGCGATGTTGCGCACCTGGCCGGTGAGGTTCGCGGCCATGAAGTTGACGTTGTCGGTCAGGTCCTTCCACGTGCCCGACACCCCCGGCACGTCGGCCTGGCCGCCGAGCTTGCCCTCGGTGCCGACCTCGCGCGCCACGCGCGTCACCTCGGAGGCGAACGAGCGCAGCTGGTCGACCATGGTGTTGATCGTGTCCTTCAGCTCGAGGATCTCGCCGCGCACGTCGACGATGATCTTCTTCGACAGGTCGCCGCTCGCCACCGCCTTGGTGACGTCGGCGATGTTGCGCACCTGGCCGGTGAGGTTCGCGGCCATGAAGTTGACGTTGTCGGTCAGGTCCTTCCACGTGCCCGACACGCCGCGCACGTCGGCCTGGCCGCCGAGCTTGCCCTCGGTGCCGACCTCGCGCGCGACGCGCGTCACCTCGGCGGCAAACGAGTTGAGCTGGTCGACCATGACGTTGATCGTGTTCTTCAGCTCGAGGATCTCGCCCTTCACGTCGACGGTGATCTTCTTCGACAGGTCGCCGCGCGCCACCGCGGTGGTCACCTCGGCGATGTTGCGCACCTGGGCGGTGAGGTTGCCGGCCATCAGGTTGACGTTGTCGGTCAGGTCCTTCCACGTGCCGGCGACGCCGCGCACGTCGGCCTGGCCGCCGAGCTTGCCCTCGGTGCCGACCTCGCGCGCGACGCGCGTCACCTCGGCGGCAAACGAGTTGAGCTGGTCGACCATGACGTTGATCGTGTTCTTCAGCTCGAGGATCTCGCCCTTC
>CBFGUK010000215.1:0-7380 GCA_965651925.1 uncultured bacterium
CGACGACGCTCGCGCTCGCAACCTGCAGCTCGCAGCCGGTCGGCGGCGCCACCGCCACCGTCGACCTGCGCGTCACCAACGAGTTCGGCGACCAGCTCAGCGCGCGGCGCACGCTGCGCGAGCATCTGGTGAGCGACCTCTCCCGCCTCGACACCAGCGATCCGGCGCGCTCGATCTTCAGCAGCGCCATCGCCGGCTCGCCCGCCGGCCTCGTGCACATCGTGCCGGCCGGCGGCGGCGGCGTCCTCGCCGTCGCACTCACCGGCTTCGCCGCGCCCGGCGGCGGCGCACGCCACGCCGCCGCGCTGCCGGCCGTGCTGATCGGCGCGCGCGGCGATCCCGGCGATCTCGTCGATCTCGCCGTGCCCACCGTGCCGCCGCCGCCCGCCTGCACCGGCGACTGCAACGGCGACGGCGAGATCGGCATCAACGAGCTCATCACCGGCGTCACCATCGCGCTCGGCACCGGCGAGCTCGCCGCCTGCTCCGCCATCGACGCCAACGGCGACGGCACCGTCGCCATCAACGAGCTCATCACCGCCGTCAACGCCGCGCTCACCGGCTGCTGAGAAGAACGGGGACCGGTGACCGGTGACCAGTGACCGGGCCTGGCCCGGCAGGTCGACGATTGGCCACCGAGGGTGAGAGGACACGAAGTTGCTGGTCCGTTGGACGTGAGGTGACTGGATTCACTCGACGTCGTGTCCTCTCGACCTCGGTGGCCGATATGGCTGATCCTCTTCGCGCCGGCTGATAGGGGCGTGGCGCATGGCGTGGCTCATCCTGGTGATTGCGGGGTTGTTCGAGATCGGCTGGGCGATCGGGCTGAAGTACACCGAGGGCTTCACGCGCCTGTGGCCGACGGTCGGCACGGTGGCGGCGATGGTCCTCAGCATGTGGCTGCTCGGTGTCGCGGTGCGCTGGCTGCCGGTGGGCACCGCGTACGCCGTGTGGGTCGGCATCGGCACCGTCGGGACGGTGCTGCTCGGCATCGTGCTGTTCGGCGAGCCGGCGAGCGCGCTGCGGCTGGTCAGCATCGCGCTGATCGTCGCCGGCATCGTCGGCCTGCGGCTCGCACAGCCGCTGTGACGCCGCGCGCGGCGCTTTGGCGTGACGCGCCGGCTCTGCTACTGGCGGAGACCATGTCTGGACAGGGATCGACGGCCAACGTCATCGCCGCGCTCGCCAGCTTCTTCATCCCCGGCCTGGGGCAGCTCATCCAGGGCCGGCTGCTCGCCGCCGCCGTGCAGTTCGTGCTCGCCGGCGCGCTGTGGCTGATCTGGCTCGGCTGGATCGTGCACATCTACTCGATCTGGGATGCGGCACGCTTCACGCCGCCGGGAGCGCCGGCATGAGCGCGCCGACCGCCACCCCGACGCCCGCCGCGGGGCCCGAGCACGGCCCGCTGCGCCGCTATCTCCCCGAGCTCGTCCTCATCCTGCTCGTCGTGCTCGCCGGCATCGGCGTGATGGTGAGCGACTACTCGCCGCAGTCCGCGTACCGCTACTGGGTGTGGATGACGCCGGTGTTCGGCGTCGTCAGCATCATCGCCGCCTGGTCGCGCGCCCAGCGCCACGGCCGGCCGGTCGGCGACATCGTCCCGCGCCAGATCGCGCACTGGCTCGGCGTGCTCGGCGCGGTGGCGATCATCTACGTGCTGCAGGCGTACGGCCGGCTGACGAACGAGGGCGCCGGCAGCGCCGTGCTCGTCGTGCTGGCGCTCGCCGCGTTTCTCGCCGGCGTCTATACCGATTGGCGCCTGGCGATGCTCGGCATCATCCTCGGCGGCGCCGCGATCGCGTTCGCCTGGGTGGAAAGCGTCGCGCTGATCATCGTGCCGGTGCTGCTGGTGGCGGTCGTCGCGCTGGTGCTGGTGATGCGGCGGTAGGCAGAACTGCGTGCGGAGGTGCTGAGGTGGGCTCAGGTAGCCTCCCACGTCAGTACGTCAGCACGTCAGTACGTCAGCACTGCGCCCCGCCCGTCGCCATGGGGGCGGGCCGCGCTCGCGGGCGCGTCGTCACTGCGCGGCGCCGCTGCATCGCGTGCACGCGTGCGGCCCGTTGCTCGCGCTGGAATTGTCGGACGCCCCTCACCCCTGACCCTCTCCCCTGGCGGGGAGAGGGGGGCCATCCTCACCACACCAGCTCCTCCGCCGGCATCGGCGCGCGCCGCAGCGCCGCGGCGGGCAGCGGCTCGGCGAGCGGGTCGATGATCAGCGGCGTGCCGTCGAGCGCCGAGCGGAAGAAGACGGCGCGCTGGTGGAACGACTCGGGGGCGCTCTGCGGGCAGTAGTGACCCTCGCTGCCGCTCGACGGCGGCAGCGTCGCGCAGCCGGGCGTCGGATCGATGTCGTCGATCCCGGTCGGCACGTACTGGTAGAACGCCGCGGTGGTGTCGGGGGCGACGTTGCCCTGCAGCGGTCCCGCGACGACGGACAGGAACGGCACCGCGCGCTGCACCGGCGCGAGATGCGGCAGCGGGCCGAGCGCCCACGCGACGGAATCGGTCGCGTGATTCGGCACCAGCGAGTCGTTCAGGCCCTCGATCACCAGCACGCTGGCGCGGCGCGCGTCGGCGCCGGCGTCGACCGGATCGCGGTACAGGAAGCGCGCGTGATTGTGCGCGTCCTGGTCGTCGTAGAGGTGCTGGAACAGTGACAGCCCGAGCCAGATCTCGGCCGGCGTCAGGCTCGGGAACACCGCGCCGAGGGTGTTGAGGAAGAGCGGCGCCGCCTGGTGCAGCAGCACTTCGGCGAGGCGCGCACCGCCGGCGACCAGCGCCGCGGCGCGGATCTCGGGCGCGTACGGCAGGAGTCCGGGGCCGTTGTTCGCGCCCTCGCTGATGCCGAGATAGAGGCGCGGCGCGGCGGGATCGAGGTCGGGCACGCCGTCGGGGGCGCCGAGCGGCAGCACGTCGAGGGTGCCGAGGCCGTCGAGCAGGCGCACGAACGCGAGCTGCTCGGCGCGCGTCTCCGCCCAGTAATCGGGGATGCGCGCGTTGGCGAGAATGCTCGTCAGCACCGGCGCGACCTGGGCGAGGATCGCCGCGTCGCGATCGTCGATCCCGGCGCTGAGCTCGCGGTTGAGGATGTCGGTGAAGCCGATCACCGCGAAGCCCTCGGCGGCGAGCGAGCGGCGCGCCGCACTCGGCACCTCGACCTCTGCGCTGCCCGGATTGCCGTGCTGGTAGAGGACGATCGGCACCGGTCCGGCGAGCGCCGCGGCGGGCAGCGCGAGCGTGAACGGCACCGGGCGCACGCGCGTCACGACCGGCGCGCCGGCGTCGTCGCGCGCGAAGAAGAGGCCGGCGCGCCAGTCGGGTGCCTGCCACGTGCCGCGCACCACGGCTGCGACCTGCCCGCTCGTGCCGGGCTCGACGCTGGTGATCGTCCACGCCGGCGGCGGCGCGGCGAGCATCTGGTGGCGCACGGCGACCTGGTCGGCGGCGATGGCATCGGTCGAGCGCACGGTGACGTGCAGCGCCAGCGCGACGTCGGCGAGGTCGATCGCCGGCTCGCCGGGCGCCGGCGGATCGGGCAGCGCGCGCTGCGCGAGCGTGCGCACCGTGGTGCAGCGCTCGGTCTCCTCCGGCTCCACCGCGCCGGCATCGAGGCAGCCGGCGAACGCCTCCGACGGCCCGAACGGGCGGGTCGCATCGGCGAGCACCCGCCGCGTGACGATCAGGCCGTACGCGTGCTGCGGCGTGAGCGGCACCGACGGGTAGAGCAGCAGCGCGTGCGTCGTCACGCCGGCGACGCTGGTGTCGGTGCGCGCCTCGAGGCGGAACGGGACGCGACGGCCGTAGTCCGGCGTCCCGAGCGTCACGTCGTAGAGCGCCATCGTCGCGAACGGGTCGAGTGAATCGGCCGGCGTGCGCGGCAGCGTCGCCGGATCAGGCGGATCGGACAGCTCGAGCACCCAGTGCGCGATCGGGCTGAAGCCGTCGAGCCGGTTCGTCTGCGGCAGCAGGCCGCCGAAGATCTGCTGCAGATCGGCCGGCCCGTCGGGCAGCGGCGCGGCGACGCGGCGGCCGGTCGCCGTCGCGGCATCGGCGACGGTGAAGTAGTCGTCGGGAAACGGCACGAGGCGGCGCGCGTCGCCGCGGTCGTGCAGCACCGTCGCCGGCGGTCCGACGCCCGCCGCGGCGGCGGTGGTGAACGCGACCAGCGGGGTGTCACCGGCGGCGAGCACGCACGCGGTGGCCGGCGGCAGCAGCGGCGCGCCGAGCGGATCGAGCAGCACCGTCGTCGGCGCCGGCTGCGTCAGCCGCAGCGCCCGATCCTCGGCCCCGTCGCAGCGCAGCACCAGCCGCGCGAGCGCCGCCGGCTCCGGTTCGTCGGCGAGCTCGAGGCGCAGCCATGTGCTGCGCGGCACCGCCTCGGCGCCGTCCGCCGGCGTGCTGGCGACGAGTGCCGGCAGCTCCGGTACCGGGCAGCCGCCGGCGAGCGCGTGGCCGACGGCGGCGAGGAGCCCGTCGATGCACACCGGCGCCGCCGCGCACGGCGTGTACGCCGCGCAGTCGCCGGCCGGCGTCTGTCCGAGCGCCAGCGCGACGCCGCGCATCAGCTCGGCGATCGTCACCATCCCGTCGCCGTCGCAGTCGCCGGTACACTGCGCGCCGGCGGGCGAGCCGTTCACGAGCGTGAGGACCAGGGTGAGAAGGATCAGCGGACGCATTGCTCCACGCTACGATGCCACCGCCGCGCAACGCCAACGGACCGATCGGCCACAGAGGTGGAGAGGACACCGAGTCGAGAGTTCGTCGGCGAGATCATTCCACTCCGTGTCCTCCCCACCTCTGTGGCCGACATCCGCCTCGTCACCGACGCTTGAAAGACTCGTCCGCATCTGACTGGTTCGGACGGATGATCATGCGCTGGGGGGTGGGGCTCGCGGTGGTGGGGCTGCTGGCGGTGGCGGCGTGGGCGGTGGTGGACCGTCTGCATCCGCGGCCGAACGTGCTGCTGATCTCGATCGACTCGCTGCGCGCCGATCACCTGCACTGCTATGGCTATCCGCGCGCGACGAGCCCGGCGATCGACGCGCTGGCGCGCGACGGCGTGCGCTTCGCGACCGCGGTGGCGCCGACCTCGTGGACGCTGCCGTCGCACGTCACGCTGCTCTCCGGCCTGCCGCCGGTGCGCCACGGCGTCATCGATCACGACCGCCAGATCGCGCCGGAGACGCCGCTCCTCGCCGAGGTGCTGCGCCACACCGGCTACGCCACCGCCGGGTTCGTCGCCGGGGCGTACCTGCACTCGACGTTCGGCTTCGCGCGCGGCTTCGAGCACTACGACGACGAGACGGTGATGGAGAAGCCCGACCACCGGGTGCAGAAGAAGAACACCTCGCAGGAGTCGTACGCGGTCACGCGCGCCTGGCTCGAGCAGTGGCAGCGCGAGCGGCCCGATGATCCGTTCTTCGTCTTCCTGCACCTCTGGGACGTGCACTACGACTTCAAGCCGACGCCGCCGTACGACCGGATGTTCGACCCCGACTACCGCGGCACGGTGACCGGCTTCCACTTCATGGACTCCCCGCTCGTCCATCCCGGCATGTCGCGCCGCGATCTCGAGCATCTCATCGCGCTCTACGACGGCGAGATCCGGCTGACCGACGAGTACATCGGCCACCTCGTCACGCTGCTGCGCGAGATGGACGTGCTCGACGACACGATCATCGTCATCACCGCCGACCACGGCGAGGAGTTCTTCGAGCACGGGCACAAGGGCCATCGCAACAACTTGTACGACGAGACGCTGCTCGTGCCGCTGATCGTCCACTACCCGCGGCGCGTGCCGGCGGGCGTCGTCGTCGAGGGGCAGGTGCGGCTGATGGACGTCGCGCCGACGATCCTCGCGCTCACCGGCGTCGAGCCGCCGCCGGCGCTCACGCATCCGCCGGAGGGCATCGCCGCGGCGCGCGACCTGTCGCCGTCCTGGAGCCGCGGCGGCGAGGCGCCCGAGCTGCCGGCGTTCGCCGAGCTGCACGGTCGCTGGGTGGCGGTGCGCACCGCGGCGGCGAAGCTCATCCGCTACGTCGGCTCGGAGCAGCTCTGGCACGAGGAGGAGGCGTACCGCCGCGCGACGCTGGCGCCGCCGGGCCGCCGCGAGCACCTCTACGATCTGCAGGCCGATCCCGGCGAAACGCGCCCCCTCGACCACACGCATCCCGCCCGTCCGACCCTCGACACCGCGCTCGCCACCTGGCGCGAGCGCTGGGCCGAGCACTCCGTCGAATCGCCGATCGAGCTCGACGAGGCGACCGAAGAGCGCCTGCGCCGGCTCGGGTACATGGAGTAGCGGAGGGGCGTGACCGGTGACCGGTGATCACCAGGTCGCGCGCGCTGTGCGCAGCGCGTTGTCGTCGGTACGGCCGCCGTCTTTTGCCTTGACAACGATCTCGCTGCTCCGTACGCGGGCGAAGGAATCGGTCGGGAGGTGGAGCATGCGGGAGCGGGTGATCGCGATGGTGGCGGGGCTGGTGCTGTTCGTGGCGGTGGCGCCGGCGGTACGCGCGCAGACCTGTGCGCAGCAGGCGCCGGGCGAGTGTGGCGGCGAAGCGGGCGACGCCCTGTGCCTCGACGGAATGGGGCAGCCCGACCCGATGCAGGATTGCGTCGCCACCGGTGAGCCGGAGACCTGCACGTGTCTGCCGCGCGTCTGCTGCACGTGCACCACGGCGAGCGGCACCGGCAGTACCTGCGAGCTGCCGTGCACCGACTTCGGCCTGCCGACCGCGCTGGCGTGCGTCGGCCTGTGCTTCGCCGCCGACCTCCTCACCGATGACGACTGCAATCTCGAGGTCGTCAGCCGCGAGCGCTGCGATGACGGCGAGTGCCCGACCACCGGCTGCTGTGCCTTCCAGTTCTGCAGCGCCGACCCCGTCGACGGCGTGTGCGGCGATGCCGGCGGCTTCAGCCAGCTCTGCGCCGAAACCGACGCAGCGACCTGCGGCGGCCTGCACGGGCTCGCGACGTTCGTTCCCGGCGGCACGTGCGACAGCCTGTTCGGCGGCTGCGTCCCGCCGACCGCCACGGCGACGGCCACCGCCACCGCGACCGCGACCGAGACCGCGACGCCGACGGCGACGGCCACCGCGACCGGCACGCACACGGCGACGCCGACGCACACGCCGGTGCCGCAGGGCGGCGCGTGCGACAGCCCGACCGAGTGCGCCACCGGCTTCTGCGTCGACGGCGTGTGCTGCGACAGCGCCTGCGACGGCCCCGCCGAGGTGTGCAATCAGGAAGGCAGCGTCGGCACCTGCACGCAGGCCACCGCACCCGCCCCGCCGCTCGCCGGCCACATGCTCACGCTCGCGCTCCTCGCCCTCGCCGCCGTCGGCGCCGCCGCGTTCCTGCGGCGAGCGGCGTGAGTCC
>CBFGUK010000216.1:0-7313 GCA_965651925.1 uncultured bacterium
CAAAACCGAACCGGGATTTCTTCACACGCCCGCCGGTCCCTCGGCGCCTGTTGGACGAGGTTGCGCGCCTCATCTCAACGGCGTTCCGTCGCACCTCTTTGAATGGAACGCGCGCCGCCCGATTCAACGGGCGCCGAGGGACCGGCGCCCTCCAAAGGGCGAATCGGCGCTACCGGATGAGGACGGCGTCGGTGTACGCGGTGGCGGCGAAGCCGGCACGGGTGGCGCCGCCGGGAACGTAGATGAGGTCGCCGACGGTCGCGGCGCCGATGCCGTGGCGGGGCAGGTCCATCGGCTCGAGCGCGGTCCAGCGATCGGTGGCCGGATCGTAGATCTCGACGTCGACGAAGACCGCGGTCGGCGGGTTGGCGGCGTTCACCTCGCCGCCCATGACGATGATGCGCCCGTCGATCACGGCGGCGGCGATGCCGCTGCGCGCGGTCGGCATTGGCGACAGCGTCTCCCACATGTCGCGCGCCGGATCGTAGCGGTCGAGCGCGGCGGTGTTGTCGGCCCCGCTGCCGTCGCCGCGGCCGCCGACGGCATAGAGGAAGCCGTCGAGACTCACCGCGGCGAGATGGTTGCGCGCGTCCGGCAGCGGTGCGAGCGGCGTCCACGTGTCGGTGTCGGGATCGTAGACGTGGTGGTCGGTCACCGAGGCGCCGCGCTGGCCGCCGACGGCGTGGAGGCGGCCGTCGAGCTCGGCCGCGGCGAGCGCGCCGTTCGGCTGCGGCAGCGATGCGACCGCCGTCCACGCATCCTGCGCGGGATCGTAGCGGTACACCTCGGCCGCCGGCGTGAAGCCCGGCGGGCGGAAGCCGCCGATCACGTACACGAAGCCGCCGGCGCTGGCGGCGCCGACGTGATGCCGTGGTGCCGGCAGGTCCGCCGCCGCCGCGAGCCAGCTGCCCGAGACGCCGTTCAGCACTTCGACGACTGCGGACGTCGCGCCGGTGTCGGTCAGGCCGCCGATCACGTAGACGCGGTCGTCGAGCGCGGCGACGCCGACCTCCTGGCGTGGCCCGCCGGGCAGCGGGTCGAGCTCGATCCACTCGGAGCGCGGCCTGGGCGGCGCACAGCCGTCGGGCGGCGCGGCGATCGCGATGTGGATGCGCAGCAGCTCGGCGGCGGTCACCGTGCCGTTGTCATCGAGATCGGCCGCGGCGCAGGCGGCGCCGTCGACATCGAAGATCGCGCCGATCGCCTGCGCGACCTCGTCGGGCGTGGTCGCGCCGTCACCGTCGCAGTCGCCCGGGCAGGGCGGTTGCGCGAACGCGACGCTGCTCAGCAGCAGGAGCGCGAGGAGTGACGCGCGCATGCGCCGACCATAGCGGCGTCTGCCTGGTGGGGAAAAGACAGAAATGCGAGGACCGCGGGCGTCCTCGCCCGCCTGACGGATGTCCGCGTCATGACGCGCTCGACACACCCGCCACGCGCGTCAGACCCGCCCCGGGCGGGCGGCCCGCCCGCCGTGCACGACGTGACGCGAGGAAGCTCCCGTCTCACCGCGTCCCGCGAGGGGGCGCGCTGCATGCGGGCGGGACGCCCGCGGTCCTGGGAAGAACGCCGAGCGATGACATCCGCGGCGAATGGTGTACAAGCCGCGCAGCAGGGGAGGAGGTGGCATGCGGGGGACGAGGCGCGCGGTGGGAATTGCGCTGGCGGTGGTGATGGCGGCGGGGTGTGCGAGCCGGGAGCCGCAGCGGATCGAGGCGAAGGACATCGCCGGCACGGTGGTGCTCGAGACCTACACGGTCGACCTGCGCTGGGGTTACAAGCTGTCCGGGCTCTACATCGATGGCGACGGGGCGGTGTGGACGTACGAACACCGCGGCACGCCGTGGTACCCGGAGCGGCTGAAGTCCGGCGAGCTCAGCGAGCGCGACATGCTGACCAAGCACAAGGGCGCGCGGCAGATCGGCACCGTCGACGTGCCGCGCCTGGTCGAAATGGCGCGCCTCATTCCCGGCGCGGCGCGCGGCCGCATCACGCGCTCCTACGAGGGCGGCGACGACGGCAGCGGCACGCTCGACGTCGCGTACACGCTCGACCGCGAGCGGCGGCTGTACACCGAGGTCGTGCTCGCCGGCAGCAGCGATCTCCTCGCGACCAACGCGAGTCCCGAGGCGCGCGCGCTACGCGCCTATCTGCGCGAGGTCGCCGCGGCGCTGAACGTGCCGCCGCCCGACCTCTGAGCCACCGGAACCGCCCGAACGGCCGCCCCGCCTTGGCTTGACCGCCGCTTCCTGAGATGGTGGCGGGCCATGGCCGTTGAACACGTCGATGTCCTCATCGTCGGCGCCGGTCTCTCCGGCGTCGGCGCCGCCGTCCACCTCCAGCAGCGCTGCCCGACGCGCCGCTACCTCATCCTCGAGGGGCGCGCGGCGATGGGCGGCACCTGGGACCTGTTCCGCTATCCGGGCATCCGGTCGGACAGCGACATGCACACGCTCGGCTACTCATTCAAGCCGTGGCGCGAGGCGAAGGCGATCGCCGACGGACCGTCGATCCTCAACTACATCCGCGAGACCGCCGCCGAGTACGGCGTCGACCGCCACATCCGCTACCAGCACCGCGTCAGGCGCGCCGCGTGGTCGACCGCCGACGCGCACTGGACGGTCGAGGCCGAGCGCGGTGACACCGGCGAGATTGTGCGCTTCACCTGCAACTTCCTGTACCTCTGCGCCGGCTATTACAGCTACCGCCACGGCCACACGCCGGAGTTCGCCGGGCGCGAGCGCTTCGCGGGGCCAATTGTCCATCCGCAGGAGTGGCCCACCGATCTCGACTATCGCGGCAAGCGCGTCGTCGTCATCGGCTCGGGCGCAACGGCGATGACGCTCGTGCCGGCGATGGCCGCGGACGCCGCGCACGTGACGATGCTGCAGCGCTCGCCGACCTACGTCATCTCGCGTCCGGCCGTCGACGTGATCGCCAACTTCCTGCGCCGCATCCTGCCCGAGAAGTGGGCCTACGCGATCACGCGCTGGAAGAACGTCGCCCTGCAGCAGTTCATCTACGGCCGCTCGCGCACGCGGCCGGAGGAGCTCAAGCGCCGTCTGCTCGACATGGTGCGCAAGGAGCTCCCCGGCTACGACGTCGAGACGCACTTCACCCCGCGCTACAACCCGTGGGACCAGCGCCTGTGCCTGGTGCCGGACAGCGACCTCTTCAAGGCGATCCGCTCCGGCAAGGCGTCGGTGGTCACCGACACGATCGACTGCTTCACCGAGCGCGGCATCCGCCTGCAGTCCGGGCGCGAGCTCGAGGCGGACATCATCGTCACCGCCACCGGGCTCGAGCTGGTGACGCTCGGCGAGATCGACTTCCACGTCGACGGCGCGCCGGTCGATTTCGCGCAGACGTGGACCTACAAGGGGATGCTGTTCTCCGACGTGCCGAACCTCGTGACGACGTTCGGGTACATCAACGCGTCGTGGACGCTGCGCGCCGATCTGATCGCCGAATACGTCTGCCGCCTGCTCAACCACATGCGCGAGACCGGCACGCGCCAGGTCACACCGCGCCTGCGTCCGAGCGACCGCGACATGCCGGCGCGCCCGTGGCTCGATGAGTTCTCGTCCGGCTACGTGCTGCGCGTCATCGACCGCTTCCCGAAACAGGGGGACCGCGAGCCGTGGCTCAACCCGCAGAACTACGGGCGCGACCGCAAGCTGCTGCGCACCGCGCCCCTGGAAGACGGCGTGCTGACGTTCGACAACCCGGCGCCGGTGGGCGCGGTCGCGGACGACGACGCGACGGGCGACGCGGTCGCGGTAGCGAGCTGAGCGCCGTTTCAACACGCGCTGTGGAGGGCGCCGGTCCCTCGGCGCCTGTTGGATCAGGCAACGCGCGCCCCATCGCAACCCGGACCTGCGGGCCGGTCTGTCGGTTGCCTGTTGATTCTGCCAGGCGCGCGTAATCCAAGGGGCGTATTGAAGGCGCGAGAACGTGCTGATTCGCGCTACGCCGCCTTCCGCCTCCCCGGCTGCACGGCGGCGATGAACTCGATCTCCGGGTAGTTCGCCAGCGCGCGCTGCAGGCGGAAGTCGTTTTCGAACAGCACCAGCGGGCGCTGCTCGACGTCGAGCAGGCAGGTGGCGCCGCTGCGCCGCTCGAACTCGTCGGCATCGAACGTCTCGTTGCCGATCCAGCGCGCGTGCTGGAACGGTAGCGGCTCGAGACGCACGTCGACGTTGTACTCGTGCCGCAACCGGTACTGCATGACGTCGAACTGCAGCTGGCCGATGGCGCCGAGCACCGGCTCGCGCTCGAGGCGGTGGCGGTCGAAGAACACCTGCACGACGCCTTCCTCGGCGAGCTGGTCGAGCCCCTTCTTCAGCTGCTTGCGCTTGAACGGCTCGCGCAGCACGACGCGCACGAAGCGCTCGGGCGAGAAGCGCGGGATGCCCTCGAACTGGATCGCCGGATTCTCGCTCAGCGTGTCGCCGATGCGCAGCACGCCGGGATCCCACAGGCCGACGATGTCGCCCGGCCACGCCTCCTCGATCAGGCTGCGTTCCTGGGCGCGGAGCTGCATCGACTTGTTCAGCGCCAGCGGCTTGCCGGTGCGGACGTGCACGACGTCCATGCCGCGGCGGAAGCGCCCCGAGCAGACGCGCAGGAAGGCGACGCGATCGCGGTGCTGCGGGTCCATGTTCGCCTGGATCTTGAAGACGAAGCCGGAGAAGAACGGCGCGTCGGTCGGCACCGGCCCGTCGGCGGTTGCGCGCGGCAAGGGCGGCGGACAGAGCTCGAGGAAGCGGTCGAGGAACGGCTCGACGCCGAAGTTCGTCAGCGCGCTGCCGAAGAAGACGGGCGACAGCGCGCCGGCGCGGAAGCGGGCGAGCTCGAACCCCGTGCCGGCGCCGTGCAGCAGCGCGAGCTCGTCGTGCAGCTGCTGATGGGCGTGCGCGCCGATCGCCTGCGCGAGCACGGGATCGTCGAGGTCGCTGACCTGCATCACCGCCTTGTGGCTCGCCGACTCGCCGCGCGCGAAGCGCAGCAGGCGGTGCTGCTCGCGGTCGTACACGCCCTGGAAATCCGGTCCGGCGCCGATCGGCCAGTTGAGCGGCGTGCACGGCATGTCGAGCACGCGCTCGATCTCGTCGAGGAGATCGAGCGGCTCGCGGCCGTGGCGGTCGAGCTTGTTGATGAACGTGACGATCGGCAGCTGGCGGGCGCGGCACACCTGGAAGAGCTTGATCGTCTGCGGCTCGACGCCCTTGGCGCTGTCGATCAGCATCACCGCGCAGTCGGCGGCGGCGAGCGTCCGGTAGGTGTCCTCGCTGAAGTCGTTGTGCCCCGGCGTGTCGAGCAGGTTGCACTGGTAGTCGCCGTACGGGAACTGCATGACGCTGGTCGCGATCGAGATGCCGCGTTCGCGCTCGAGCGCCATCCAGTCGCTGGTCGCATGCCGCTCGGCGCGTCGCTGCTTCACCGAGCCGGCGAGGCGCACCGCGCCGCCGTAGAGCAGCAGCTTCTCGGTCAGGGTCGTCTTGCCGGCGTCGGGGTGCGAGATGATCGCGAACGTCCGCCTTCGCGCGATCTCGTCCGGCATGCCGTGCTGTCCTTCGAGCATGACCGTCCTGCATGCCCGGGCGCGACGGCGCGCGCAAGAGAGGTGTCGCCGACCGGGCGACGTCCGCCGCGGCGACGCGCGGTGAATCTTGCCTTAGCGTCTACACGCGGCATAGTGTCGCCGCGCAGGAGGGGGTGCAGATCATGTTGCGACGAAGTGTGGGCGTGGCGCTGGTGACGCTCGTCCTGGCGGGGTGCGGATCCGACGACGACGATCGGCCGCGCGCCACGCCGACCGGAACGCCAGTGGGTGGGGTGACGGCGACGCCGACGGACGCGGTCGATGTTCCCGCGACGGCGACCGCCACGGCGACGGCGCCCGGCGTTACCGGGACGCCGGTGGCTACCGATACGCCGGGTGTCCCTACGGCGACCGCGTCGGCCACGGTGCCGCCCACCGCGACGCCGACGATCACCGCGACGCCGGTGCCGCCCGAGCTGCTCATGTTCGGCGTCGTGCGCGCCGACGACCTCCTGCAGGAGCCGGACGGATTCGACTCGGAGGGGCGGCCGATCTTCGTCCGTGCGCAGGGCCAGGGCATGTCGCTCGTCGTCGAGGCGCGGCGCGGCGGCGCCCGCCTGCTGACGCAGGCCTACGACCCCGACGGCGCGCCGGCGGGCGTCGAGTTCGTCGTCTCGCGGCCGCTCGGCGACGGCAGCACGGCCGTGTGCGACCTCGACGAAACCCGCATCGGCGGCGTGCCCGGCGTACCGCCGCCGTTCTTCACCGGCTCGGCGGCGGAACGGGATGCGATCGCCGACCTCGGCTGCCGCGTCAACGACGGCACCGGCCAGCCGGTCGGCCGCACGGCGACCGCCGCCTGCACCCGCGATGCCGGCGCGATCTTCGGCTTCACCGACGCGCGCGCCGAGCTGCAGTACTGCCTGCCGATCGCCCGCGCCTGGGGGTTCCCGTCGGGGGATACCATCGTCGCGGCGCGCGTGCGCGACATCGGCGGCACCGTCAGCGCCGTGCGCGAGATCGTCATCCGCGTCGAGGGCTCGGACTTCGCGTGCGACGGCGGGCTCGGCGAACGCGTGTTCACGCCCAACCGACCCGGCAGCGTACTGCTGATCAACAGCGAGGAAGGCGACGTCAGTACCGGCGGCTGGCAGGTCGATCCGCTGCGGCTGTGCGCCGGCGCCGAGATCAGCGACGGGGTGCATCCGCTGACCCTGCGCGAGGACGTACAGTTCCGTTTTGCGACCGTCGACGGCGGCGTGCTGTGTGGCACCATCCGCGCCCGCGGTGCCAACGGGCTCCTCGATTGTGACGGCGGGCTGCCACTGGATGTCCGCGCCGTGATGACGGCCGGCGATCCGCGCATCGTCGTCGACAGCGGCATCGGCGCGCCGGCGGGTACCGGGGCCGCGTCATTGAATGCCACGATCCGGCTGCGCACGCTGCCGGTCGGTGCGTCGCCGGTTGATTGCATCGGCGCGGGCGGCGGCGTCGAGTTCCTCGGCGCGCTGACCACCGCCACCGGGACCGCCGAGGTGCACGATACCGACGGAGAGATCGAGGCAACGCTCAGCGTCACCGGCATCCCGTTCGACTGCGGGCGCTGGCGCATCGCCAACGATCCGGCCGCCTTCGTGCTGCCCATCCCGGCCATCGGCACGCCGGCCGGCACGGTGGCCGCGGCGATCGTGTTCGGAAATTAACCTGGAGGGCGCCGGTCCCTCGGCGCCTGTTGGATCGAGCGATGCGGCCCGATCAACAGGCGCCGAGG
>CBFGUK010000217.1:0-7256 GCA_965651925.1 uncultured bacterium
TATCCACTTATCTTCTCCCTCACTTCGTGCTGCTTAACATACGCCCGGAACGCCTCGTGATAGAGCTTCTTCTGCTTCGTCTTATCGGGGCCGGGGCGGCCGGTGCCGAGGTCGGTCTCGTCGACGTGCACGACCGGCACGACTTCGATCATCGACGAGGTGAGGAACGCCTCGTCGGCGAGGCGCAGGTCGGCGGTGGTGATGTCGCGCTCGACCACCGGGATGCCGGCGGCGCGCGCGAGGTCGATCACCAGGCCGCGCGTGACGCCAGGCAGGATGCCGCCCTGCGGCGAGGTGAACAGCGTGCGGTCGCGGACGACGAACACCGACGTCGTCGTGCCTTCGGTCAGCACGTGATCGGCGCGCACGAAGATGCCCTCGTAGGCGCCGTGATACGACGCGAGCACCTTGCCGACCACCGCCGGCAGGTAGTTGAGCGACTTGTGCTCGGGGATGAAGCCGTGGCGCGAGAACGGCAGCAGCGCGATCTTGACGCCCTTCTTCTGGTGGCGCGCGATGTCGCGATCGAGCGGCCGCACCATGATGATCGTCGTCGGCTTGGCGATGTCCGGCGGCAGGACGCGCGGCTGCGCCGGGCCGCGGGTGATCGTCAGGCGCACCCAGGCGTCCTGGCGGGCGAGGCCGTTGCGCGCCAGCAGCTCGCTGATGCGCGCCGGCCAGTCGAGCTGCGGCACCGGCAGGCCGAGGATGTCGGCCGAGGTGCGCAGGCGGTGGAAGTGTTCCTCGATCGCGAACGCGACGCCCTTGTACGCCCGCAGGGTCTCGAAGAGGCCGTCGCCGTAGAGCAGGCCGCGGTCGTAGACGCTGATCGTCGCGCGGCGGGCGTCGATGATGCGTCCGTTCAGGAACACGTACCCGTTGCTCGTCATGTCCCGCTCCTTTCGCGCCCGCCGAGGGCGCGCACCAGCGCCTCGGCCTTCAACAGCGTCTCCGCATACTCGCGCTCGGCGACCGAATCCGCGACGATCCCCCCGCCCGCCCAATAGCACAGCCCGTCGCGGTCGAGCACGGCCGTGCGGATCGCGATGTTGAACACCGTCCGCCCGCCGGGCACCGTCCAGCCGATCGCGCCGGTGTAGAAGCCGCGCGGCGCCGGCTCGAGCTCCTCGATGATCTCGAGCGCGCGCACCTTCGGGGCGCCGCTGATCGAGCCGCCGGGGAAGAGCGCGCGCAGCACCGCCGCGAGCCCGGTGCCCGGCCGCAGCCGGCCATGCACCGCCGACTCCATGTGCGCGAGCAGCGGATACGTGCGCTCGGCGAACAGGCCCTCGACGGCGATGCTGCCCGGCACGCACACGCGCCCGAGGTCGTTGCGCTCGAGGTCGACGATCATCACGTGCTCGGCGCGCTCCTTCGCATCGGCGGCGAGCCCGCCGCCGGCGGCGCCGCGGCGCGTGCCCTTGATCGGGAACGTCGCGATGCGCGCGCCGTCGAGCTCGAGGAAGCACTCCGGCGAGTTCGCGACCAGCGTCCAGTCGGCGCCCTCGACGTACGCCGCGAACGGCATCGGAAAGCGCTCGCTCCACGCGGCGACGAGCGCCGGCGCGGCGGCGCGCGGCAGCGCGGCGCGGAACGGCTGCGCGAGGTTCACCTGATAGATGTCGCCGGCGGCGAGATAGTCGTGCGCGCGCGCCACCATGGCGAGATAGGCGTCGCGCGCGATCACCGGCGCCAGCGTGACCGCCGGCAGCGCCGGCGGCGGCGCCGCGGCATCCGGCGCGGTGGCGAGCCAGCGCGCCGCGGCGGCGAGACGCGCGGGGTCCGGCGCCGCGAGCCGCACACCGGCGCCGTCCGCCGTCAGCGTGCAGCTCCAGTCGTACGCGGCGGCGAACAGCAGCGGCGTGCGCGGCCACGGCAGGCGGCGCGGCAGGCGTTCGACCGCATGCTTGAGATCGTAGGCGAGCACGGTGGCGATGCCGCCGGCGGCGACGCGCGGCGCGCACGCGGTGACGAACGCCTCCCACTGCGCGAACGGCTCGCCCCAGCGCCAGCGCGACACGCCGTCGATGGTCCAGCACGCCCAGCCCGATGGCGCGATGGTGAGCGTCGCGACCGGCGTATCGCTGTAGCGCGCCGTGCCGTCGCGCCAGGCGTCCGGTGCGGCAGGACCGAACAGCACGCGATGCGGGCGCCCGGTGCCGTGTCGCAGCAGCGCCGAAAGGCGCACGGCGCGCGCGACTTCTTGCGTCGGCATGGGGTTCCTGCTTTGGGCAGTGGCATCGTTTGTAACGGGGGACCTGACGGGGCGCAACACGCTGGCGCGGGTCGACCCGTGGGATTCGCCACCGTGCAGCAGCCGCCCCGGGCCCACCACGAATGAACGCCGCCGTCTCGCTTCTGCAGTCGGTGCTGCCGGCCAGCGTGGCGCTGCACGTGCGCATCCCGGCCGCGCATCCGTCGGCGCAGATCCTCGGCACCGAGCGCACGGGCTCCGGGACGCTCGTCGACACGAGCGGCATCGTGCTGACCGTGAACTACATCGCGCTCGGCGCCGAGACGATCGAGGTGACGCTGCTCGACGAGACGCGCGTCGCCGGTCAGGTGATCGCGCAGGACTTCCACAGCGGCATCGCGGCGATCAAGATTCCCGGCAGCGGCTATCCCGCCGCGCGGCCGGGCAGCAGCGCGGCGCTCGCCCCCGGGCAGGAGATCTTCATCGTCGCCGCGGCCGGCGGCAGCCAGCGGCGCGTCAACAGCGGCGGCGTCGTGTCGCTCGCGCCGTTCGATGCGTTCTGGGAGTTCCGTCTCGAGCGCGGCATCGTCACGACGGCGATGAACCCGGGCCTCGGAGGCGGCGCACTGTACGACCGGCGCGGCACGCTCGTCGGCGTCGTGTCGCTCGACCTCAACGAGGTCGGCCGTTTCACGCTCGCCGTGCCGGCCGAGGCCTGGTACGACCACACCACCGAGCTGCTGCGCGACGGCCGGCGCAGCTCGCGGCCGCGGCGCGCCTGGGTCGGCATCTACTGCTACCTGCTGCGCGAGCACGTGATCATCGCCGGCGTGCTGCCCGGCACGCCCGGCGAGCGCGGCGGCCTGCGCCCCGGCGACGTCGTCGTCGCGGTCGACGGCCACCCGGTCGACAGCCGCGGCGCGCTCTACGCGCGCATCTGGGCACACGGCCCCGGCGAGACGATCCGCTTCGAAGTCTTCCGCGACGACGCCGTGCGCGAGATGAGCGTGGAGAGCACGGATGCGGAGGAGTTCTTTGCGTGAGGGGGCTGTTAGGCTGTTAGGCTGTTAGGCTGTCAGGGGCCGGAGGCCGCGTACTTCCGTGCGCGCGCTGCGGCGACACGCTCCCTCCGACCCCTGACAGCCTAGCAGCCTAACAGCCTCCCCCGGCCGCCGCCCGCCCGCGTGGTACCATCGAGCCCGCCATGAAACCCTCCATGCCGCTCGGCGACTTCCTCGTCGCCTACCTGCAGCGCCTCGGCGTGACGCACCTGTTCGGCATTCCCGGCGATCTCGTCATGCGGCTGTTCCTGCGCTTCGGGCGGCCGCGCGGGCTGCGCATCGTCACGCTGTCGCACGAGCCCGGCGTCGGCTTCGCTGCCGACGGCTACGCGCGCGCCACCGGGCGCCTCGGCGTCGCGTGCGTCACCTACGGCGCCGGCGGTCACAACATGGTCAACGCCGTCGCCGGCTCGTTCGCCGAGCGCGTACCGCTGCTGGTGATCAGCGGCGGCCCGGGCGAGGAGGAGCGCAGGCTCGGCACGCTCATCCACCACCAGGCGAAGGAGATCGAATCGCAGCTGCACATCTACCGCGAGCTGACCTGCGCGGCGCGCCTGATCGACGTCCCGGAGACCGCCGCCGAGGCGATCGATGCGGTGGTGCGCGCGTGCTGGGCGGAGCGGCGGCCGGGCTATCTCGAGATCCATCGCGACATGGTCGAGCGCGTCGTGCCCGTGCCGGCGCGCCTGCTCGGCTGGGACGGGCGGCTGCCCGAGCGCCGCTCCGACCCGCGCAAGGTGCGCGAGGCGGCGCGCGAGGTCGCGACGCGGCTCAACGCGGCGCGCGCGCCGGTGGTGATCGCCGGCATCGAGTGCCACCGCTATCACGCGACGCGCGATCTGCTGGCGCTGATCGAGCGCACCGGCGTGCCGTGCACGACGACGGTGCTCGCCAAGGGCGCGATTCCGGTCGACCACCCGCAGCACATGGGCGTGTTCATCGGCGCGATCAGCCCGAAGCCGATCCGCGAGCGCATCGCGCGCGCCGACGTGCTGCTCAGCCTCGGCACGCTGCTCACCGACATGAACCTCGGCGGGCGCGCGCCGACGTTCGCGCTCGACACCGCGATCTCCGCCGTCGACGAACGCGTCGACGTCAGCTTCCACTCCTACAACCAGGTCACGCTGCGCGACTTCCTCGCCGCGCTGCTGCGCCAGCCGCTGCGCCGCCGGCGCCGCGAGGCGGTGACCTACGCCGACAATCTCGCGCCGCAGCGGCCCGGCCTGCGGCGCGCCGTGCGGGTGAGCGACGTGCTCTGGGAGGTGAACCGCTTCCTGCAGGGGCGGCGCGACATCATGGTCGTCGCCGAGGCGGGCGACGCGCTGTTCGGCGGCCTCGACGTGCGCGTCGCCGGGCCGGTGCCGTATCTCGCCCAGGGCTACTACGCGTCGATGGGCTTCGGCATTCCCGGCGCGCTCGGCGCGCAGATCGGCACCGGGCTGCGTCCGCTCGTGCTGTGCGGCGATGGCGCGTTCCAGATGACCGGCCCGGAGATCGCGCAGGCGCCGCGCCACGGCTGCAATCCGATCGTACTGCTGCTCAACAACGGCGGCTGGGGCATCTTCCGGCCGGTCGCCGACCGCACCGACCTGCTCGAGGTGCCGAACTGGCCGTACGCCGAGCTCGCCGCGCTGTGGGGCGGCCGGGGCGTGCGCGTCGACAGCGTCGGCGCGCTGCGCGAGGCGCTCGCCACCGCCGGTGCCGAGCCGCGCTTCGCGCTCGTCGAGGTCCTGCTCGATCCCGACGACCACTCGCCCGTGGCGCGCAAGTACATCGGCGCCTCGGTGCGCGGGCACTGATCGGCGCCACGGATGACCACGGAGAGCCACGGATGACCACGGAGGGGCGCTGCCTCGGTGGCCCTCGGTGGTCATCCGTGGCCATCCGTGGAAACTGACGGCCATGATTCTCGTCCTGTTCGGCAAGACGGCGGAGCCGTGGGTGGCGCCGGTGGTCAGCGACATCCAGGCGGCGGGCGATGCGCAGGGCGGCGAGATCGCGGCGCTGTCGCTCGAGGCGGCGCTGCGCGCGCGACGCGAGTGGCAGAGCGTGCGCACGCTCTACGTGCTGCCGTTCGAGGTGCCGGCGGACCTGCCCGACGACCTGCCGCTCGACGGCCCGCGCCTGCTCGGGGCGCTGTTTCCGCGCGCGCAGATCGTCAACCCGCCGGGCGTGCACAACCTCTGCTGGGACAAGGTCGCGAGCGCGCAGCGCCTGAACGAGCGCGGCGTGCCGATGCCCGAGACGCTGATCACCATGGATCCCGAGGAGGCGGCCGATTTCGTGCGCACGCACGAGCAGGCGATCCTCAAGGAGCCGCGCGCCTGCGGCGGTCAGGGCCACATCGTGCTGTTCGCCGACGACCGCGGCACGATCGGCGGCGAGGTGCCGGGCCGGCGCTACGCGGTCGAGTTCGCGCTCTCCGGTGTCGGCCGCCTGCTGCGCCACGGCGTCCTCACCTGCCCGCCGCCGTTCTATCTGCAGCGGCTGGTCACCGGCATCGGGCGCGGCGGCGTGCTCACGGCGCCGCAGATCCTGCGCGCCTACGTCGTCGATGGACAGATCGCGTTCTGGGCCGAGCGGCGGCGCGACAAGATCCGGCGGCCGGCGGACTTCATCATCAGCGCCGCATTCGGCGCGCGCTACCACTTCCTGCGCGCGGTGAGCGACGCGGCGGAAACCGTCGCGCGGCGCGCCGCCGAGGCGCTCGGCGTGCGCGTCGGCGTCGTCGATCTGATCCGCGCCGGCGACCACGGCCCGTTCGTCCTCGAGGCCGACACCGACGGCGAACACATGCTGATCGACCGGAGCTTCAAGCAGCTGCCCGAGTTCCGCGACCTGTTCGACTTCGATCGCCAGATCGCCGAGGCCCTGCTCGAGCCGGCGCCGGAACCGCAGACCCGTGCCGTCCCCGCCGAACCGCGCGAGCGCCGCCCGCGTCCACCGCGCCCGGCGCGCCCGGCGCACTTGCGCGACCGCCGCCCGCGCCGCGGGTGAAGGGGGCCGCCGGCTCCCCGGTCGCGCGCGACCGGTGCGTCTTCGGTTCAACCGGCGGCGACGGGACGGCGCCCGCCAGACGCTCAGTCGAACAGGGCGCCGAACAGCGCCCCGACGAGCAGCAGGACGTTCGGCACGAACGTCAGGCCGAAGCCGATCGAGCGCGATTCGGGATCGATGACGTAGCTGCGCGCGTAGAGCGCGCGCCCGACGACGAACACGAGGCCGAGGATGCCGGCCCAGGTCGGGCTGACGTAGCTGGCGAACAGGAACAGCGACGGCAGGAAGATGACGAGCTGCTCGAGCGTGTTCAGCTGCACGCGATACCAGCGCTCGAATCCCGGATGGCCGGTCACCGCCGGCGCCTTGATGCCGTACAGGCCGCGCGCCCGTCCGGTCATGATCGAGATGCCGAGATACTCGAGCAGCGCCAGCGCCGCGACGATCGCAACGAAATCCATGCCGACCTCCGTGTTGGGGTGGCCGTGTGTGTACCCGTGCCGGGCGGCGCGTTCAACGCGGAAGGCGGCCGCGCTGGCGCGCGGCCGCGTGCTGACGTGCTGACGTGCTGACGTGCTGAGGTGCTGACGTGCTGAGGTGCTGACGTGCTGAGGTGCTGACGTGCTGAGGTGAACGGCGCGCTTCATCCCTGCGACGCCACCTCCATCCCTGGGTCCCCTCTCCCCGCCAGGGGAGACGGTCAGGGTGAGGGGCGTCCGACATCTCCAGCGCGAGCAACTGGCCGCGCAAAGCGCGGCCCGCTCGGCAGCACGCCGCCGCGTCTTCGCAACAGGCGACAGCCAGCGCGCGTGTTCAGAGATGAGCCGACGTCGCCGGAAACATGCCCTCACCCTAACCCTCTCCCTCCGGGAGAGGGGATCGGATTGGGAGAGCTCATCTGATCGGAAGAGGGGACTTCATGATGCGGGGCAGAGACCGAAGCGCTCCATCCCTGGGTCCCCTCTCCCCGCCAGGGGAGAGGGTCAGGGTGAGGGGCGTCCGAC
>CBFGUK010000218.1:0-7229 GCA_965651925.1 uncultured bacterium
GCCACGCGCCGCGCTGGCCATCGGCGCCTGCCGGGGCTACACGGCGCGCGGATGGCCGCCGCAAGCCGACCGCGAATCGCACTGGTGACGGCGCGCGACCCGTCCCACCCGCATTCGTGGTCGGGGACCGACGGCCACATCGCCGCCGCCCTGGCGCGGTCCGTCGGCGACGTCACGCCGCTCGGCCCGATCCGGCCCCGGATGCTCGAGCGGCTGCGGCGCTACGACGACTGGTCGCGCCGTGTCACCGGCATCGGCTACAGCGCCCATCACAGTCTGCTGCTGGCGCGCCGCTACGCGCACTGCTTCGCCGAGCGGCTGTCGCGCGGCGCGTTCGACGTGATCTTCGCCCCGGCGGCGGCGACCGAGCTCGCCTTCCTGCGCACGTCGCTGCCGATCGTCTATCTGTCGGACGCCACCTTCGCGGCGATGATCGGCTACTACCCGGAATTCAGCGCTCTCTCGCGCCTGTCGCGCTGGGAAGGCAACCAGGTCGAAGCGCGCGCCATCGCCCGCGCCGACGCGGTCATCTACGCCAGCGACTGGGCGGCGCGCTCGGCGCGCGACAACTACGGCGCGCCTGCGGCGAAGCTGCACGTGATCCCCTTCGGCGCCAACCTGGCGCACGCGCCGGCACGCGCCGAGGCGCTGGCGCCGCGCCGCGACGACGGCCGCTGCCGCCTGCTCTTCATCGGCCGCGACTGGCAGCGCAAGGGCGGCGACATCGCGGTCGACGCACTGCGCCGCCTGCGACAGATGGGCATCGATGCCGAGCTCACGGTGTGCGGGGCGCGGCGCCCGCCCACCGCCGCGCCGCACGTGCACTGCGTGCCGTATCTCGAGAAGAGCGACGCCGCCCGCGCCGCGTCGCTGGCCGCCCTCTACCGCGCGGCGACGCTCTTCTTCCTGCCGACGCGCGCCGAGTGCGCCGGCATCGTGTTCAGCGAAGCGGCCGCCTTCGGGCTGCCGATCGTCAGCACCGATACCGGCGGCGTCGCCACCGCGGTGCAGGATGGGGTGACCGGCCGCCTGCTGCCCCTCAGCGCCGGCGCCGCCGACTACGCGCGTGTCATCGCCGATCTGCTGGCCGACCCGCTCACCCTGGCGCGCATGCGCACCGCGTGCCGCGACGCCTACGAGGCGCGGTTGAACTGGACCGCCTGGGGCGCCGCCGCCGGCGCGGTGGTCGACGCCGTGCTGCGCCGCCGCGCCGCCCACTGAGACGCGGCGCGCGGTGCCGTGAGGGGTCGGCACGTGCTGATCAGCTGGCGCGTAGCGCGGCGTTGCCCAACAGATTCATCCGGACGGCAGCCGTCCAGCATGAGGCTGTTCCGCTGTCAGGCTGTTGGCTGTCAGGGGAGAAGAAGGCCTTCTCCTGACAGCCAACAGCCTGACAGCTGACAGCCGGCAACCGACGGTTGCGGTACATCCGAGGATTGCTGGGCACAGCCACTTCGCTCACACCAGGCCGAGCGCGCTGCGAACGACGTCGCCGAGGCGCGCCGCGTGCGCGAGTGCCGCCTCGAGATCGGCGCGCGCCGCGGTGTCGAGACGCGCCGTGTCGAGCCGCAGCGACGGCGGCAGGCCGGACGCCAGGTCGGCATCCTGCTGCGCCAGCGCCAGCTCGAGCAGGCAGGCGTGCGCGGCGGTGAGGTCGTCGACCGTGGCGCGCGCCACGCCGGTGAGCGACGCCGCTTCGGCCAGCCGCTGCGCCGTGCCGCGGGTGGTGAGATGCGAGGCCACGGCGAGGGCGCGGGCGCCGGCCTCGAACGCGGCCAGCGCGGTCCCGAGATCCGCGCCGCCGTTCGTCGTCGCCGCGCCGTTGGGGACCAGTGCCCGGATCAGCAGCGCGCCCGTGCCGGCGCTCGCCACCGACAGATCGCGCAGCTCGTCGGCGAGCTCGCCATCGCCGTGGACGAAGGTGAAGTCGAGCAGCGCGGCGGCGGCCGCCGCATCGTCACCGGTGCTCGCCCAGGCGGCGAGCTGGCTGCGCCAGCTGGCGAGACTGCGGCACCAGGCCGCGTCGGCGGCTGCCGGCGCCGCGGCCTCGCCGAGCGCGCCGGCTTCGGCGAGCACGGCGGCGATCTCGGCGCCGAAGCTGGCGAACCACGCCGCTTCGGCGCCGCGCGGTCCGCCGCTGGCATACACGATGGCGTGGGCGTGCTCGGGCGCGAGCAGGCACTCGCCGCGGCCGAGCCGCGCCAGCGCCAGCAGGGCATAGGGCACCGGCGGCCGGCCGTCGCCACGGCTTTCCATGCGCTTCTCCGCCTGCGCGGCGGCCACGGCGAGCAGCTCGCGCACATCGACGCTGATGACGGACGCGATCTCGCCGGCGGCGACGCCGTCGTCGCGCAGCGCACGCACCAGTGCCGGCAGCGCCTCGCGGGCCGCCGCCAGCTCGCGCGGCGAGCGCGCCGTCGACAGGCGATCGTCGAGCGCCAGGGCATCGGCCGCCGGGCCGGCGAGGAGGTCGCGCAGCGACAGCAGCCCGACGACGCGCTCGCTGCGGTCGGCAACCGCGAGGTGGCGGATGCCGAGGCGCTGCATGCGCGCCATGGCCCGGTGCAGCAGCGTGTCGGGCGGCAGCGCGCTGACCGGCGCGCTCATGACCGTCTCCAGCTTGCGATCGAGCGCCGCCGCGCCTTCGCTGGCGACGGCGCGCAGGAGATCGCGGTCGGTGACGATGCCGTGGACGCGGCCGCTCGCGGCATCGCCCGCCAGCACGGCGCCGCCGTCGTCGGCCAGCAGGCGCTCGATGGCCTGGGCGACGGTGGTCGACGGCGGCACGATCGTCGGCGGCCGCATCACCTGCTCCATGCGGTGCCGATAGGGGATGGCGTCGAGGCGTGCCAGGGTCGCGGCATCGGTGCTCGACACGCCGGTGTCCAACGCCTCGACGGAGGTCGCGTCGTACCAGCCTTCGGCCACCTGGCGGGCGCGGATGCTGGTCTGCGCGTTGGCCAGCGCCTCGGCGTCGGCGATGGTGTGCACGCCGGCGGCGGCGAGCAGAGGCAGGAGTCGGACGAACACCTCGGCGGTGACCAGCGCGTCGCCGAGGGCGCGATGGCGGTCGTGCACGGCGACGCCGAGTCGCTCCGCCAGGGCGTCGAGGCCGAGCTCCCCCGCTGCGGGATCGAGGGCCGCCGCCAGCAGCTTGGTGTCGAGAAAGCGCGGCGGCCGCCAGCGCTCCCCGAGGCGGCGGGTCTCGCGCAGCAGCAGCGCGAGGTCGTAGCCGATACTCTGGCCGATCAGCACCGCGTCACCTCGGAAGCGGTCGAATGCCGGCTTCACCTCGCGAAACGTCGGCGCGCCCGCGACCATCGCATCGTCGATGCCGTGCACGGCGGTGGTGGCGGCCGGGATCGGCACGCCGGGATCGATCAGGGCGTCGAACACCTCGTCCGCCAGCACGCGCCCGCCGGCGATGCGGACGGCGCTGAGTTGCACGATGCGCGCCTGGGTGACGTCGAGGCCGGTGGTCTCGCAGTCGAGCACCACCGCGTCCATGCGATCGAGCGGGGTCAGGCGGCCGGGGCGGGGCATGAGCGGGCGGCATCATGCCAGCGGCCGCGCCCAGCGGCCAGCCGCGGGCCGGCTCCCCTGGCTTGTGGTCGAACAGGCGATTGGTGCGCGGCTGCGGCGCACCAGCGCCGCCAGCTTCTCGAGCAGCTCGGTGGGCCGTCTGGCTGCGCCTGACCGGGACGGGCCGCGAGGGCGCGGAGGACGGGGGGCCGATCGGGACCGGTTGCATGAGGCGGGGGGGCGGTGGGAGGATGCGGCAAGGGGAAGGGGGGACTTCCGGTGACAGCCCGACTGTGGCTCCTGGCGCTGCTCTGCGTGACGGCGCTGGCGTGCGGCGACGATGACGATGGCGGCAGGCGCGCGACGCCGACGAACACGGTGGCGACCGCGACGGCCACCGTGCCGCCGACGGCGACCGGCACGGCGCTCGCGACGGCGACGCCGTCGAGCGCGCCGACGCACACGGCGACGGCGGCGCCAACCGACACCGCCACCGCGACCGCGTCGCCCACGGTGGCGACGCCGCGCGCAGTCGCGCGCCGGATCGCCGACAGCACCGACCTGATCGGCGGGCCGCTCGCGATCGGGCGGATCGGCGACTACCTGATCGCCAACGACCGGCTGCGCGCCATCGTGCGGGCCCCGGGGCGCGAGATGAGCTTCGCGCTCCTCTACGGCGGCAACATCATCGACGCCGACCGCGTCCGCCCGGCCGGCGAGCCGGGACGCGACAACTTCGGCGCCATGACGCCGCTGATCAACCTCTCGCTCACCGCGCACGTGACCGAAGTCACGGTCGTCAACGACGGCGCCGACGGGAACCCCGCGGTGCTGCGCGCCAGCGGGGTCGACGACCTCCTCGACGCCTTCGATCTCGTCAACGCGATCAAGGCGTTCGGCTTCGGCATGGTCCCGGAATCGACGCGCGATCGCGATCTGCCGGTCGAGATCGTCACCGACTACACGCTCGGCGTCGGCGACGACGCGATCCGCATCGAGACGACGATTCACAACCGCGGCGCGACCGACCTGAACACCTACGCCGGCGATCTCCTCAGCCCGAGCGGCCAGGACGACACGTTCGTGCCCGCCGTCGGCTTCGGCGACGCGCTGCTGTACGCCGAGCTGCCGTGGATCGCCTGGCCCGGGCGCGGCGCGAGCGAGGGCGTCGCGTACGGCATCATCCCCGCACCGATGCCCGGCGCGCCGCTTGCGGCGAGCGGCTTCGGCCAGTCGGGCATCCTCGGTCTGCTGTACGGGCAGAGCTTCGTCGACACGCTGCTCTTCCAGACGCCCGGCATCATCGACATTCCTGCCGGCGAGAGTCGGTCGTTCGTGCGCTACTTCGCGGTCGGCGACGGCGATGCGGGCGGCATCAACGACGTGCGCCATGCGCTGTTCGACGTTGCCACCGGCACCGTGCATGGCCTCGTCACCGCCGGCGGGCGCCCGGCGGCCGGCGCGTTCGTGTCAGTCGCCGAGCGCGTCGGCGACGAGGTGCCGCTCGCGATCCGCGCCGGCTTCCGCACCGACACCGACGGCCGCTACGCGGGCACGCTGCCGCCCGGCAACTACGTCGTCATGGCGAAGCTCGAAGGCCATCCGTACGACTCCGGCACGAGCGCCCCCGCCGAGCACGCGATCATCATCACCCCCGGCGAGGAGACCGAGCAGAACATCGCGCTGCCGGAGACGGCACGCCTGCGCGTCACCGTACGCGACACACGCGGCGCGGCGCTGCCGGCGAAGGTGACCGTCGTCGGCTTTCATCCCGCGCCGGAGCCCGCGATCGGTGGCGGGACGTTCCTGTTCGGCAGCAACGTCGACCAGCAGGGCGAGGAGCTCTTCGGCATCGCCGCCGTCGCGTTCGTCGATCAGTCGGGCGACAGCGGCGACGTGCTCCTGCCGCCGGCCGCGTACGAGGTCGTGGTCTCGCGCGGACACGAGTATGCGATCCATCGCGAGCGCGTGACGCTGACCAGCGGCGCGACGACGGCGGTCGAGGCCGTCCTCGTCCGGGTCCTCGACACCAGCGGCTTCGTCGCCAGCGACTATCACGTGCACATGATCCACAGCTTCGACTGTCCGGTGACGCGCGACGACCGCATCCGCACGATGGCCGCCGAAGGCGTCGAGTACTTCGTCGCCAGCGATCACGACTTCGTCACCGATCTGCGCCCGGACATCGAGCGGCTCGGGCTCGGCGACCACGTCGCCGCCGGGGTGAGCAGCGAGGTCACGACGTTCAACCTCGGCCATTTCAACGTCTGGCCGTTCGAGCGCGATCCCGACTCGCACACCGGCGGCGCGATCGACTGGGGCCGCGCCGGCGTGCCGGCGGGCGAGGACTTCCCCGCGCTCGGCAGCTTCGATCTGTCGCCGGCCGAGCTCTTCGCGACGATGCGCAGCCGCATCACGCCAGGCACCGGCGGCGGGGTGATTCAGATCAACCACATCAACGACGGCTCGCTCGGCTTCTTCACCCTGGCGGGCATCGACTCCGCCGCCGTGCCGCCGCGGTCGTTCACGCCGCCCGAGCTGATGCGGCAGAACCCGGTGATCGCGAACCTCTATGACGACGGCTACGACACGCTCGAGCTGTGGGTGGTCGGCAGCCGCTCGCAGACGAGCGTGCTGCGCGGCGCGAATTTCGGCGACTGGTTCAACCTGCTCAACCAGGGCATCGTCAAGGCGGCGACCGCGAACTCCGACACGCATTCGACCGCGGTCGTGCAGGCGGGCGGTCCGCGCAACTTCGTCGCCGCCTCGGCCGACGTGCCGCGCGATCTCGATCACGCCGAGCTGGCGGCGAGCGTCCGCCAGGGGCGGCTCATCGCCTCCAACGCCCCGTTCGTCCGCATCGAGCTCGAGGGCGACGGCGGCGCCCTGGCCGGTCACGCGCTCGGCGCGCCGACGCTCGTGCCGGCCACCGCGGGCGAGGCGACGCTGCGCATCCACGTCGAGAGCCCGGCGTGGGCGGAGTTCGACACCATCGAGGTATTCGCCAATGCCGCGACCGTCGCGATGCCGGATCGCAACCTGCACGGCGTCGAGGTGCCGCGCTACGACGCCGAGCCGACCCGCCTCCTGCACGCCGGGACGGACTTCACGGTGCGGCGCGTCGTCGTCGAGCCGGACATCGCCGGTGCGGAGCGTCTCGAGGCGGACGTCGAGCTGGCGCTGCCGGTCGACACCGACACCTGGGTCGTCGTCCTCGTCCGCGGCACCGACGGCATCTCGCGCCCGATCTGGCCGATGAACCCGCAGGACCTCGAGCCGGGCAGCAACGCGACGCTCGACGACCTCACCGACGGCAACCTCGGCGAAGGCGGCAACACCGCGCTCGCCTTCACCAACCCGCTCTTCCTCGACGCCGACGGCGACGGCCGCTTCGATCCGAGACCGTGAGCTGACTGGCCACCGAGGTGGGAAGGACACCGAGTCGAGTCGTCACATCAGATCACATCATCCGACTCTCCATGTGACTGACACTCGACTCCGCGTCCTCCCCAACTCTGTGGCTAATCCTCACTCCTCAACGCGGCACGGCACGGGAGGCGCGCCGGCAACATGCTGGTCGAGCCGCTTCACCGCCGCCCGGATCAACGACGGCCGACGCTACAAGGCGAAGCACCCGTAGGCCGAGGTGGAGAGGACACCGAGTCGAGTCGTCACATCAGATCACATCATCCGACTCTCCATGTGAC
>CBFGUK010000219.1:0-7211 GCA_965651925.1 uncultured bacterium
CGCCGATCACACGGCAATGCGCTGGCGGTTCATCTCTTCGCGGCGGGCGGCGAGTGCGTCGATCTCGGCGTGCAGCTCGGGGCAGCGTTCGGCGAAGCGCCGGAACTCGCGCTCCTCGATGACGAGGAGCTCGCAGTAGTCGATGGCGGTCACGTCGGCGGTGCGCCGGCCGCCGGTGATGAGCGCCATCTCGCCGAAGATGTCGCCGGGTCCGAGGCGGATGCGCTCGCTGCCGATCGCGACCTCGACCGCGCCCGAGGAGATGAAGAAGGCGCGGTCCGCCTGATCGCCGGCGCGGATGAGGCGTTCGCCGGGCGCCGCGAAGCGGGGTTTGAAGAGCGAGAGCAGCTCTTCGCGCTGCTCGGGATCGAGCCGCGCGAACATCGGAAACTCCGTCATCAGGCGCTGGATCTGCAGGCTCAGGCGGGCGGCGGCCGCGGCGGCCTCCTGCGCCCGGGTTTCGTCCATGGCCCGCTGCACGGCCTGCAGGCGCGGCACTCCGGCGGCCTCGATCCGGGCCACCACGCCGCCCCGCCGTGACAGCCACCGGGCGAGTGGCTCGACCGACGCGAAGGCGAGGGGGTTGAGCGTGATCGACAGCAGGGCGCCGGCGAGGATCAGGTCGCGGCCCTCGGCGGGCAGGAGGCCGATCGTCATGCCGAGCCCGGCGAGGATGAACGAGAACTCGCCGATCTGCGCCAGGCTCGCCGAGACCGTCAGCGCCGTCGCGAGCGGATAGCCGAGGCCGATCACGATGAGGAAGGCCGCGAGTGACTTGCCGAGCAGGATCACCAGCAGGACGCCGAGCACCGCCTGCGGATCGCGGACGACGACCGAGGGATCGAAGAGCATGCCCACCGAGACGAAGAAGAGGACGGCGAAGGCGTCCTGCAGCGGCAGCGAGTCGGTGGCGGCGCGGTGGCTGAGCTCCGAGCCGCTCAGCACCAGCCCGGCGAAGAAGGCGCCGAGTGCGAAGGAGACGCCGAAGAGCTCGGCCGACCCGTAGGCGATGCCGAGCGCCACCGCCAGCACCGCGAGCGTGAAGAGCTCGCGCGAGCCGGTGCGGGCGACCTGGCAGAGCAGCCACGGGACCGCACGGCGGCCGACGGTGAGCACCAGCCCGATGAACACCACGACCTTGCCGAGCGTGATCGCCACCGCGGCGACCGGGCTGCCCGAAGCGCCGGGCGCCAGGACGTCGCGGGCGTCGCCGCCCAGCACGCCCGCGGCGAGCGGCAGCAGCACCAGCGCCATCACCATCGCGAGGTCCTCGACGATCAGCCAGCCGACGGCGATGCGCCCGTTCGGGGTCTCGAGCGCGTTGCGCTGGTCGAGGGCGCGCAGCAGCACCACCGTGCTCGCCACCGAGAGCGCCAGGCCGAGCACGAGACCGGCGCCGAACGTCCAGCCCCAGGTGGCGGCGATCGCCGCGCCGAGCGCGGTCGCAAACGCGATCTGCCCGATCGCGCCGGGCACCGCGATGCGGCGCACCGCGAGGAGATCGGCGATCGAGAAGTGCAGGCCGACGCCGAACATCAGCAGGATCACGCCGATCTCGACCAGCTGCCCGGCGAGCTCGACGTCGCCGACGAACCCGGGCGAGAACGGCCCGATCACGATCCCGGCGACGAGATAGCCGACGAGCGGCGGCAGCCGCAGCCGGTTGGCGATAAAACCGCACGCAAAGGCGAGCACGAAGCCCACCGCGAGCATGGCGATCAAGGCGGTGTCGTGATGCATGCGCGTGAAAAGAGGGGCCGCGCCCGTAGTAAAGGGCCGCCCGCCGACGGGCAAGGAGAAACGCTGCGTCCGCAGATGACGCCGAGTGCGCGGAATCGAATCCGACCTGCACCATCAGCGCGATGTGCGAATACCCGTCGACGACGGCTGACATGGCGATCGTCAGCAATCTTGACCACCGATGGCACATGCCTGCAAAGGACGCGGTGGTCCGTGTACGCGGTCTCCGTGGCTTCGCGTCTCCGCGTGAGCGCCGCTCCGGTCACGGGCGCCACAACGCGAACGTGGGGGGGAAACGCGATGCAGGTCAGAGTTCTGTCGGTTCGGCAGCCGTGGGCGAGTCTGCTGCTGTCGGGGGTGAAGAAGTACGAATGCCGGAGCTGGGCGCCGCGGCAGGTGGGCGTGCTGCTGATGCACGCGAGCTCGGGGAAGGCGGCGGGCATGCCGGAGCTGCGCGAGGAGCGCCTCTTCCAGCGCGCACTGACCGAAGCCGGGCTCGAGGACGAGTCCGCCTGGCCGTTCAGCGCCATCCTCGGCGCCGTCGAGGTGACGCGCATCTGGGAGCCGGGCCGTCCGCCGCGCCTCTCGGCAATGGACGAGTTCCTCGTCGGCGATCCCGACGACTCTTACCTGTGGGAGGTCGGCCGCCGCTGGGCATTCCCCGACCCCATCCGCTGCCAAGGCAGGCTCAATCTCTGGACCCCACCGCCCGACACCAACGCCGCCATCACCCGCCAGCTCACCGCCCTCGGCGTCCCGCTCGACCGGCTGTGCGCCTAGCCAACAGGAGACATCCCGATGCGCTTCAAGCCGGTGTTCTCACGCGACGACGTTGCCGCGCTGGCGGATCGCTACCTGCATCCGAAGAGCGCCCGTGACCGCGCCGTCATCGAAGACGAGAAGACGATTCTCAAGCGAACCGCCCCGGGCATTCGCAGGCGTGGGTACGTGCAGCTCGAGGAGCTCAAGGCGATCTGTCGCTGGAAGTCGACCCGCTCGGCGCGACACGTCGGCAAGAACGACCCGCTGTTCGTCCGCGAAACGACGCACGCCGCGCTCGCCACGCGGTGCGACCGCTTGCGCATCGAGGTGCTGACGCTGCTCGACGGCGTCGAGTGGCCGACCGCGTCGGTCCTGCTCCACTTCGCCGCCGCCGACCCGACCCGCCGCAACGAAGCCGCTTACCATCCTCGACCTCCGCGCCCTCGAGTCACTCGGCATCGCGGAACCGCCGCCGTACACGTACGCCTTCTGGAAGCAGTACACCGACTTCTGCCGCACACTTGCGCGCGACTGGCAGATCGACATGCGCACCCTCGACCGCGCCCTCTGGCAGCACTCGAAGGATCGGGGCTCCTGAATCCGCAGATGACGCAGATTATGCCGATTAGAATCCATCCGCGTCATGCCGTTCTCCGCGTCTCCGCGCCTCCGCGTTGAAATTCCTCTCCGCCTGTGCCCGCCGTCCGACCAGGAGCTGCGCCTCGAGCCGCACGCGGCACACTGGGTGTTCGTGCGCGACCGCGATGGCACGCGGTAACTTTTCCGTCCGCGATCTCCCGCACGCACGTCCACGTGGGCAGCGATGAGCAGGTCCGACGGGCCCGGGAGCACCGCCGAGAGGAGAAGCTGGCGCGCGGATTCGAACCGCGGACCTGCTGATTACGAATCAGCTGCTCTACCGACTGAGCTACGCCAGCGCTTTGGGGTGCTGCGACCGGAACCGATCGCGGCGCCGGATATAGCGGACGGGGCGGGGCAGGGGAAGAGCAGGGGGGATGGAAGCTGTCAGCTTTCAGCCGTCAGCGGTCAGCCGGAGGGGCGCCTCGCGAGCTGACGGCTGAGCGCTGACAGCTGACGGCTGACGGCTGGTTGATGACAGCTGAAGGCTGCCCGCGTCAGTCGTCGACGTCGTACTCGCCGTCCACGAACGGGTTCTCGCGGGCGGTGCCGGTGCGGCGGCCGTCCTGGTCGTAGAGGTCGTAGCGGCGCGGGTCGAAGCGGTTGCGTTCGACGGAGCCGGTGCGGCGGCCGTCGTCGTAGACGTCGTAGTTGCCGGGCCTGAAGGAATCCTCGCGCACCGTGCCGGTGCGCCGGCCGCGGTCGTCGCGCAGCTCGTATTCGCGTGCGTTGAACGGGTTCTGGCGGATCGTGCCGGTGCGGCGGCCGTCCTCGTAGACGTCGTACTGCCCCTTGTCGAACGGGTTCTCGCGCACGCTGCGCTCGCCGGCGGCGGCGGGGCCGGCGAGGAGCAGCGCGGCGAGGATGACGAGGGCGGGCGCCATGGCCGGCAGGATAGCGGAAGCGGTCCCGCCGGTCAGCGATCGGTGCCGCCCGACGGGCTGGTCGCGCGCCGGGCGGCGCAGTCCGCCGCGGCTGCCGGGCGGGCGGGCCGTCCGGGCGTCCGGGGACGTCCGGCTCGCGTGACGGAATGTGCGGCAGGCAAGGCGCCCGCCGGTTCGTCCGGGGCGCCGCGCGCGGTTGACGGGCACCGTGGCTGCCTCGTAGCGTGGCGGTTCACCTACAGGAGGACTCATGCGTACTCGCATCATCGTGCTGCTCAGCCTGGCACTTGCGGCGGCCAGCGGCTGTCAGAATTCGGGCGGCCAGGGCGCGCCGGCGGCGACGCCGACGACGGCCGCCCCGGCTCCGGCGGCGCAGGCGCCGGCGGCACAGCCCGCGCCGGTGGCGGCGGCGAACGGCGACCAGGTGCTGGCGACGGTCGGCAACCGCACGATCACGCGCGCCGAGGCGGAAGCCGCGGTGGCGTCCGAGCTCGCCGAGGTCGAGGCGGCGCGCTACAAGATCGTGCGCAACGGGCTCGACGAGATGGTCGCCACGGCGCTGATGGAGCAGGAGGCGGCGGCGCGCGGCGTGTCGATCGAGGAGCTCCAACAGACCGAGATCATCGCCAAGATCCAGGAGCCGACCGATGCCGAGGTGCAGAAGCTCTATGACGACAACAAGGCGCAGCTCGAGGGCCAGTCGCTCGAGGACGTGCGCGAGGAGCTGGTCGAGTACCTCGGCAACCGCGCCGGGCAGGAGCGCTTCCGCGCCTTCCTCGCCGAGCTGAAGCAGAAGTACCCGACGAAGGTCACCTTCCGGCCGCCGACGGTCGACGTCGCGCTGCCGGGCACGCCGGCCCGGGGCGGCGCGGACGCGTCGGTGACGATCATCGAGTTCTCCGACTACGAGTGCCCGTTCTGCAAGCGCGCCGAACCCGCCGTGCAGCAGGTGCTCAGCACCTACGGCGACAAGGTGCGCTTCGCCTACCGGCACTACCCGCTGCCGTTCCACGCCAACGCGCGGCCGGCGGCCGAGGCGTCGCTGTGCGCGAACGCGCAGGGCAAGTTCTGGGCCTTCCACGACAAGGCGATGGCGGCCACCGACCTGACCGCGGCCAGCCTGCAGCAGATCGCCAGCGACGTCGGCCTCGACCGCGCGCAGTTCGACGAGTGCCTCTCCTCGGGCCAGTTCAAGGGTGAGGTCGACAAGGATATCGCCGCCGCGCAGGCGGCGGGCGTCAGCGGCACGCCGGCGTTCTTCATCAACGGCCGGCAGCTCGACGGCGCGCAGCCGTTCGAGAAGTTCCAGGAGATCATCGACGAGGAGCTGGAGGCGCAGAGCTGAGCGGTCAGCGGTCAGCCGTCAGCAGTCAGCCGGAGTCGGGGGGCGGTGGGGCGGGCTGATCACTGACGGCTGACTGCTGACCGCCCGGCGGCGCGGCAGGCGCAGATGATGGCGTTCGACGGGGGCAGCGCGCCGAGCGAGAGCCGCACGCGCTTTCGGCTGCTGTACGATCTCGCCTGCGCGTTCGCGGCGCGCATCGAGCTCGACGAGCTCTTCCCGTTCATCGTCGGCAAGTGCCGCGAGGTGTTCGACGCCACCGGCGCCTCAATCCTGCTCTGCGACCCGGAGCACAACGAGCTCTACTTCCCCTTCGTCGCCGAGGACGACCCGGCGGTGCTGGCGCGGCTGCTCGAGCTGCGCTTCCCCGCCGATCGCGGCATCGCCGGCTGGGTGCTGAGCCACGGCGAGGCGGTGCGCGTCGACGACGTGCAGTCCGACCCGCGCTTCTTCGGCGGCGTCGACGTCGAGACCGGCTTCACGACGCGGTCGCTGCTCTGCGCGCCGCTGCGCACGTTCCAGGGCGTGATCGGCGTCATCCAGGTGCTCAACCCGCGCGACGGCGGCCGCTTCAGCGACGACGATCTCGCCTTCCTCGAGGCGCTCGCCGGCAGCGTCGCGGTGGCGATCGAGAACGCGCGCCTGTTCGCGAAAGTAAAGGCCAACGAGGACCTGCTGCGCGCGCAGGTCGGCGCGCTGCGCCGCGACATGGCGCACCGCGACCGCTTCCACGAGATCGTCGGCTCGAGCCGCGCCATGCTCGAGGTCTTCCATCTCATGGAGAGCGCCGCGGCGACGCCGATCACCGTGCTGATCGAGGGCGAGACCGGCACCGGCAAGGAGCTCGTCGCGCGCGGCATCCACCGCGCCTCGGCGCGTGCCGAGGCGCCGTTCCTCGCCGTCAACTGCGCCGCGGTCTCCGAGACGCTGCTCGAAAGCGAGCTCTTCGGCCATCGCCGCGGCGCGTTCACCGGCGCCACGCAGGATCACCGCGGCCTGTTCGAGGCCGCCAACGGCGGCACGATCTTCCTCGACGAGGTCGGCGAGATGCCGCTCACCATGCAGGCGAAGCTCCTGCGCGTCCTGCAGCAGGGCGAGATCATCCCGGTCGGCGACACGCGCGCGCGCAAGGTCGACGTGCGCATCATCTCGGCGACCAACCGCGACCTGATGGCGGAGGTCGAGAAGCAGACGTTCCGCCAGGACCTCTACTACCGCCTCGCCGTGTTCCCGATTCAGCTGCCGCCGCTGCGCGCCCGGCGCGAGGACATCCCGCTGCTCGTCGAACGGCTGCTGCGCACGTATGCCGAACGGCACGCGTCGGCGGCGCGCGGCATCGATCCCGCCGCGGTCGACGCGCTGCAGCGCTACGACTGGCCGGGCAACGTCCGCGAGCTCGAGAACGTCCTCGAGCGCGCCATCGCGCTGACCCGCGAAGGCGAGCTGATCCGCACCGTGCACTTCCCGCCGAAGCTGCGCGGCCCCGAGGCCGAGCGCGCCGCCGCCACCCAGGCGCCCGCCGCGCCGGCAATCGACGGCGCCGCGCCGACCCCGCTCCGCCAGGCGCGCGCCGAGTTCGAGGCCGACTACATCCGTCGCGTCCTCGCCGCCAACGGCCGCAACGTCTCGCGCACCGCGCGCGTCCTCGGGCTGTCGCGGGTGATGCTGCAGAAGAAGATGAAAGATTACGGATTGAGAGAGTAGGGCGGGGATCGGGGGGGTAAGGGGTTAGGGGGCTAGGGTTCCGGGCCCCGGGCCCCCCCCACCCCCACCCCCACAACCACTTTGGAGAGTACCGCCCCCCCAAGCACCTCACACACCCCCGGCGGCCCCAGCAGCACACA
>CBFGUK010000220.1:0-7210 GCA_965651925.1 uncultured bacterium
GCGGCGGCGCGGTGCCGGCGGCCGCCGGCTTCGTCGATGCGTACGTCCTCGTCGTCGCGGTGCAGACGCTGCTCGATCCGATCGCCACCGGACCGCTGCCGCGCGCACTCGGCATCGCCGGCGGCGGCGGCGGGACGGCGCTGCAGCTGCTCTTCGTCCTGCTCGGCGATTGCCGCGTCTACCTGCTGGTGTTCGGCGTCGCGGCGATCGCGCGCGCCGCGGCAGCCGGGGCACCCGAGGCGCCGCAGGCGTGGCGCGGAGCGATCGTGCCGGCGCTCGCCTGGACGCTGCTCGTGCCGCTCCTCGCCTGGCCGACCGCGACGGCGCTGCGCGCGTGGCGGCCGGCGCTCGACCCCAACACGCTGTGGCTCGTCTACGAGACGACCTTCACCATCGTCGCGCTCTCGCTGCGCGCCCGATGGGTGCCGGCGCACGTGCCGCCGGGCGTCGCGTCGGCGTTCCTGCGCGCCGTGCTCGGCTACGTCGCCGTGTACTACGCGCTCTGGGCGGCGGCCGACGTGCTGATCCAGATCGTCGGCACCGACCGCGGCTGGCTGCTGCGTATCGTGCCCAACCAGCTCTACTACGCGTTCTGGGTCTGGTTCGTCTTCGTGCGCTTCTTCGCGCGCACGTAGCAGGCGAGGAGCGCGTCGACCCACGCGTCGAGATACGCGGCGGCGCGCGCTCCCGCGGCGCGGCGCGGATCGCCGACGACGCCGCTTGCCGCGTGCGCGCGCAGGTCGGGATAGAAGAGCGCCTGCGCATCGTCGCCATGCGCCAGCCGGCCGCGGCGCACCGCCGCGCGCCGCACGGTCTGCGGGTGCAGCCCGAGCAGCAGCGAGGTCTCGAACTCGCCGGCATGCTGACCGCTCGCTGCCGCGTCGATGCCGAACGCCGCGCTGGCGCGCCGCCAGCGCGCCGCGAACGTGTCGAGCCCGGCGCAGACGACCAGCTGCGCCGGCGCCGCCGCGCGCGCCAGCGCCGGTGTGTCGGCGCGCAGCAGCGCATCGTTGCCGCCGTGGGCCGAAAACACGACCACACGCCGGAAGCCCTGTGCCGCAAGCCCGGCGAGCACGTCGCCGAGCACGGCGCGCAGCGTCTCCCAGCGCAGGCTGAGGGTACCGGGAAAGCCGCCGTGCTCGGCGGAGCAGCCGAGCGGCAGCGCCGGCACGGCGATCGCCTCCGGTACCCGCGCGCAGAAGCGCGCCGCGAGCGCCTCGGCGATCAGCGTGTCGGTGGCGAACGGGAGATGCGGACCGTGCTGCTCGGTGGCACCGAGCGGCACGACGGCGGTGTCGCAGCCGGCGCGTCGCGCGGCGGCGAGCTCGGGCCAGGTCAGCGCCGCGAGCTGGCGCGCCGGCGGCGGCGGCCGGTCGCGTGGTGCCGGCCGCACCGGACGGCGGACGGCATAGAGCGGCGCATCGCGGCCGCGGCCCGGCCAGGCGCCCTGATCGATGCGGCGCTCGGCGATCGCGCGGACGATCAGCGCATCGAGCGCCGCCTCGTGTTCGAGCAGCGCCTGCGCGCCGGGCAGCGTCGCCGGCAGGCGCACGAGTCGGTGACGGCGGCGGTCGAGCATGCGCGCCGCGCGGGCGAACAGCGCCGGCTCGCCCGGCGCGCCGCGGCGCGCCAGCGCGAGCACCGTCGCCGGACGGTCGGCGAGCCGCTGGAACGGGCCGTGGGCGAACTCGAGCACGTCGCAGCAGGGTGGCGGCGGCAGCAGCAGGCCTTCGACCAGCTTGAGCGCGAGATTGCCGGCGAGCGCGGCATAGCCGCCGCTGGCGAGCAGCGCGAGCTCGCGCTCGAGGAGCAGCGCCGGCGCCAGCCGCGCGCCGTGCGACGCGGCGCGCTGCATGGCGGTGGCGATGCGTGCCGGCGCGAGCGGCGGCAGCGCGTGCGGCGCATCGCACGCGGCGGCGACCGCGGCGGCGAGGCGCAGCGCGAGCGCGGTGCCGGCGCGCGGGCCGGCCAGGCGCAGCAGCAGTCCGCGTTCCTCGCCGCCGGGCAGCGGCACGATCGCGCCGCCGGCGCGCGCGACGGCGGCGAGCGCGGCGCGGCGCGCGCGGTCGGGCGTGCGCGGCGGCACGGCGGTGACGACCGTGACGCCGAGCCACGCGTCGGGCTCGGCGAGCGCGAGCTGCGCGTTCGGCGACAGGCCCTGCGAGAAGACGATCAGCGCCGACGTCGCACGGCGTGCTGGCGGGGTGATGAACGCGCCGAGCGGCACGTGACGGGCGGGCAGGCCGAGGCGATCGGCGAGGAGGTGGGCGAGCAGGGCGGCGTGCGCTGCCGAGCTGCCGGTGCCGGTGACGAGGATGGCGCGCGCCGCGGCGGGCACGACCGGCAGCGCCGGCAGCGGCTGCGTCAGCGCCCGCTGCACCGCCGCCGGCGCGGCGCGCAGCCGCGCCACGAGCAGGCGGTGCGCCGCGCGCCAGCTCACGCCGCGGCCGCCTCGACGACGACGCCCGCGGCGCGCAGCGCCGCGGCGAGCGCCGCATGCGGCACGAGCAGCTCGGCGCGGCCGGGCAGGTGGGCGGCGAGCAGGCGGACGAGGTCGGGATGCTCGGCGGCGAGGGCGGCGGCGTCGACGTCCTCGGGCGGTCGCGGCGGATCGTCGTGGACGAGCAACAACGCCGCGCCGGCGCCGCGTTCGGCGAGCCGCGCCACCGCCGTGCGCCAGTCGTGCGCCGGGTGGCTCGAGGCCGGGAAGCGGCCGAGCAGCGTGTCGGCGTGCACGTGCACCAGCGGCGTGACGTCCGCCGGCTGCGGCACGGTGAGGACGATGCGCTCGCCGCCGGTCTCGCGGTCGATGTACGCGTGCACGCGCAGCCAGTACGCCCCTTCGGCCGGGGGCAGGGCGCGCACCGGCAGCAGGTAGGACGCGACGCGCAGCAGGTGCGGCAGGCCGGGCACCGCGGTCGGCTCGCAGACCTCCACGGCCTCCGGCGGCTCGGCGGCGATCGCCGCGGCGGCGGGTTCGCCGAGCGCGTGGCCGGAGCGCGACTTCGCGGTGAGATAGCTGACGTTGAACGGCGACGGCGCGTGGCGCAGCGGCTCGCTGCCGGCGATCGCGACGCCGGCGCTGCGCAGCGCGGCGAGCTTGTCGGGATTGTTGCTCAGCACGCGCAGCGGCGCGCTGAGGTTGAGCGCCGCGGCGGCGTACGCGACCGTCTCGTAGCGCCGGTAGTCGCGGTCGAGGCCGAGGTGCGCGTAGGCATCGAACGTCGTCACGCGATCGCGGCTCGCCTGCACGAGCATGCGGTCGCGCGCCTTGGCAATGAAGCCCGCGCCGCGTCCCTCCTGCAGCAGGTAGAACAGCGCGCCGCGGCCGGCGGCGGCGATGCGCGCCAGCGCCGCGTCGAGCTGCTCGGCGCAGTCGCAGTCGGCGGCGCCGGCGCTCTCGCCGGTCATGCACGAGGAGTGCACGCGCGCGAGCAGCGGCGTCGGCCCGTCGCACGCACCGCGCAGCACGGCGAGGAGCGGTCGGTGCAGCGCGAGATCGTGAAAGGCGTGCGCGATGAAGCGGCCGTGCGCGGTGTCGAGCGCCCGCGCGCCCTGGTAGAGCAGCGTGCCGCACAGCGGCAGCGGGGCGGGGTTCATGGCGACGCTCCCGGATCGCGTTTGCGGTCCTTCATCGCGGCGAAATAGGCGAGCAGCGCATCGAGGTCGGCGTCGCTGAGCTGCGGGTGCGCCGGCATGCTCGTGTAGCGAAACGCGAGCGGGTTGCGCACGTAGGCGCGGATCTGCTCGGCGGGGCGGTACTCGACGATGCTGCGCGGCACGTTGAGCTCGGGGCCGACGGTGCCGCCCTGGCGGTTGATCGCATGGCAGGCGATGCAGTGCGCGAGGAAGAGCGCATGCCCGGCGCGCGCCGGCGCCTCGGGCGGCAGGCCGTGCGGCACGGTGTCGGGGTAGAGCCGCTCGAGGCTGGCGATCTCGATCTCGTGCAGCTGGTACGGCCACGGGTAGCGGTGCGGATCGCGCTGCGCGGCGCCGCTCCACACGACGTAGAACGGGCCGGGGTCGACCTGCTTGCGGTCGATCGGCCGCCAGCCGGGATCGTCGCCGCGCTGGCGCTCGGCATCGGCGAACGCGAGCCAGCCGCCCGGCTCGGCGAGCAGCGCGCCGGCGGCGGGACGCGCATACCCGTCGAGCGCGCGGAAGACGATCGTCTCGCCGGCGAGCGACGCGACCGGCGCGCCGAAGCCGAGCTCGAGCACGGCGGCGAGCGGGCAGGCGAGATAGGTGACCGGGTGGCCGTAGTACGGATCGTCGACCGTGACGCGCGTTTCGCCGCAGCGCGCGCGCAGCGTCGCGAGATCGAACGTCGCGACCGGCGCGCCGTCGCGCAGGAAGCGCAGCGTGCGTGCCGGTTCGGCGCCCAGGCCGACGCCGACCTCGAGCACGAGGAGCAGCACCGCCGCCGCCACGCCCGTCCGCATGCGCGCCTGCTAGCGCGCGGCGGGGGGTGGGGGCAATGCGTCTCGCGTACGGCGTATCCGACCGGCCGCGAAGGCTCGAAGAGCGCGAAGGTCTGAACGAGGTCCGTTCCTCATAGGCATTCAACTTCGTTCCGGGCTTCGCGTCCTCCGCGCCTTCGCGGCGAACTGTCCGTCCGGTTGTGCCGTACCCTCACCCCACCGGCGGGCGGCGGCGGTGCCAGTCCGTCGCCGTCTGGTACGCATGGCCGGCGCGGCAGAGGAGCGCTTCGCCATCGTGCGCGCCGACGAGCTGCAGGCTGTAGGGCAGGCCGTCGGGGCTGAAGCCGCACGGGACCGACAGCGTCGGGCTGCCGCTGAAGTTGAACGGGGCGGTGTAGCGCATGAACGGTGCAATCGTGTCGCTGAACGCGCCGTACGGATCCATCGCCTCGCGCGGCACCGGGCCGATGAAGAACGACGGGCAGGCGAGCAGGTCGCAGCTCTCGAAGGTCGCGCGCAGTGCGCCCGCAAACGCGAGCCGGCGCTCGTGCATCGCCGCGTAGTCGCGCGCGCTGAGGCTGGCGGCGTAGTCGAGGAAGGAGCGGAACGACGGCCCGTACTGTTCGGCGCGCGACGGGAACGTCGCCGCGTGCGCGGCGGCGGCGTCGCCGCCGCAGAGCACCGGCCAGGCCGCGAGCAGCGCGTGGTCGACCGGCGGCAGCGCCACGGCGACGCGTTCGGCGCCCTCGGCGACGAGCACGTCGACGGCGGCGGCGACCGCGGCGGCGACGTCGGGCAGCGCGAAACCGGCGACGTAGCGCTCGTCCCAGCCGATGCGCAGCCCGCGCACGCCGGCATCGAGCGCCGCGGCGCATGCCGGCGGCGCGCTGCGTCGCGTCGTCGGATCGCGCGGGTCGGGGCCGGCGAGCACGTCGAGCATGCGTGCCGCGTCGGCGACCGTGCGCGTCAGCGGGCCGACGTGATCGAGCGACGCGCCGAGCGGAAACACGCCGGCGCGGCTGACGCGTCCCCACGTCGGCTTGAGGCCGACCGTGCCGCACCATGCCGCCGGCATGCGGATCGAGCCGCCGGTGTCGCTGCCGAGCGCCGCGAACGCGAGTCCCGCTGCGACCGCGACGCCCGAGCCGCTGGACGAGCCGCCGGGGCTGACGTCCGCGCGCCACGGATTGACCGGAATCGGCAGGGCGGGGTGGTAGCCCATCAGCGCGAACTCGGTGAGGTGCGTCTTGCCGATGATCACCGCGCCGGCGGCGCGCAGCCGCGCGACGCAGGTCGCGTCCTCCGCCGCGGGCGCGGCGTCGAGCACCTGCGAGGCGCAGGTCGTCAACTCGCCGCGGACGTCGCAGAGGTCCTTGATCGCCACCGGCACGCCGTGCAGCGGCCCGCACGGCGCACCGGCCGCGAGCGCCGCCTCGGCAGCCTCGGCCGCCGCGAGTGCCGTCTCGGGCAGCACGCGCAGGTAGGCGTGCAGCGTCGGATCGAGCCGCTCGATGCGCGCCAGCACGGCGCGCGTCAGCTCGACCGGCGACAGCTCGCGCGTCGCGATCAGCCGCGCCGCCTCGGTCAACGACAGCCAGCAGAGGTCGTCGGAGGTCATGGCTGCGGGTTCTACTGCAGGGCAGGGGGCGTGTCAGGCGCGACAGCAGCACGGAGCGACACGTCGGTGGAGGTGGTGCCTGTGTCAGGAGCAAGCAGTGAGCATCGCGGGCGGGACGCCCGCGCTCCGGTTACGCGTACGCGACGACGAGGGCGGGGTCTTCCATCGGCAGGAGGTGGCCGGCGGGGACGGCGACGAGCTCGCCGTGCGGCAGGGCGGCGGCGAGGGCCTCGTGCAGCGGGCGCGGGAAGTCGCCGCGCTGCGCCCAGAGGATGCGCGCCGGCGCGGCGACGCGCGGGGCGAGCGCGAAGAGGTCGACGGTCGGGCTGGCGCCGAACACCGCGGCCTCGACCGCCCCGGGGCACTTGAGCTCGAGGGCGCCGTCGGGCTGCTCGCGCAGGCCGTCGAGAAGGTAGAGCTCGAGCGCGACCGGGCGCCAGGAGGCGAACAGGCGCCGCTCGCGACAGTATGCGCGCGCCGCGGCGCGCGACGGCCAGTGCGCGCGGCGGCGCAGCGCGCCGTCGACCAGCCGCCGCATCTGCGGCGTGCGCGACACGTCGACGCCGGGCGGCGGCGGAATCACCGGGTCGACGAGCAGGAGGCGCGCGAAGAGGTCCGGGCGGCGCGCCGCGGCGCCGATCATCGCCGTGCCGCCGAACGAGTGCCCGACACCGAGCGCCACCGGCGCGCCATGCTCGGCGACCAGCATCTCGGCGACGGCGACGAGATCCTCGGCGAAGTGGTCCCAGTGATAGGCGGAGGGCCCTTCGGGGCGCGTCGAATCGCCATGACCGCGCGCATCGAACGCGACGACGCGGTAGCGGCCGCGCAGCAGGTCGGCGACCTCGCCCCACACGCCCTTGCAGAAGCCGTTGGCGTGGTGGAACAGCGCCAGCGGCCCGTCGCCGCCCCAGTCGAGCGCGGCGATCTCGACGCCGCGCGCGGCGAGCGGCAGGACGCGGGGCGTGGCGCGCCCGAGCAGGGCGCGCGCGGCGGCTTCGGCGGCAGGCATGGCCGGAGCTTTGCCGGTGCGCGCCCGCGGGAACAAGATGCCCGTCCCGTACGCGCCGAAACCGTTCCGTTGCGATACGCGCTGGAGGGCCGCGCTTCCGCGCGGCCGCGGACGCGCGTAGCCTCATGCAGAAGGGCAATGTCCGTCCGCAGCCGCGCG
>CBFGUK010000221.1:0-7197 GCA_965651925.1 uncultured bacterium
TGTCAATGCGCCGGCGAGGCGAAAACGATCCACCGCAGCGGCGCAGCGGACGCGAGGTCGCGTGAAGCGCGGACGGACATGCCTGTTCAACGGGCGCTCGGCCGCGCGCGGCCCGTCGCTCGCGCTGGAGTTGTCGGATGCTCCTCACCCTGACCCTCTCCCCTGGCGGGGAGAGGGAACTCAGGAGCGTCAGGCCAGGCGGCTGAGCAGCTGGTCGACCGACGTCTCCGGGCCGCTGATGCGGACGCCGAAGCGGGCGCGCGGGTCGGCGGGACGCTCGGTCGTGCACGGCGCGCCGCCGTAGAGCGTGCGCGTCAGGGCGTCGAGAGCCGGCTGGAACGCCTCGTAGGTCGCCGGCGTGTTCGGGGCACGCAGGCGATCATTCGCGAAGAGCTCGATGCCGCTGCCGGTGAAGCGGAAGCGGCCGGCGAGGGCCTCGTCGCGCTCGAGCAGGCGGCAGGCGCGCAGCACGATCAGCGCGCAGGCGTGCAGGCGGGCGGCGAGGTCGCCGGCGGCGAGCGGCTGCTTGCGGTAGTAGACGAAGCCGCGCCGACCGCCCATGTCGTCGATGCCGAAGTTGCCCTCGTGACCGATGAGCACGACGCCCGGCCCGTCGGGCACGTGCTCGTAGTCGCCGATGTCGACGAGGAGATGCTCGGGAATGGCGCCGTCGCGGACCCAGCGGTGGAAGACCGGCACGAGCTCGGTGACGCGGGCCGCGTGCCCGTCGGCGCACAGGATCTTGATGCCGATGCGTTGCAGATCGCCGAGTGCCTCCATCCTAGTTCAGCCCTTCCAGCGATACGACCTGCGCCGCGGCGCCGGCGGTCGGCGCCTTCTGCTGCGTCAGCTTGAGCCGGCAGGCGTGGCCGGACTCGACGAACACGCTCGCTTCCTCGACGAGCTGGTGGGCGGCCTCGCGCGTCGGCGGCACCGGGCCGTCCTCGTGGCGCTTGAACAGGTAGGCGGCGACCATGCCCTTGTTGAAGCGGTCGTAGAACAGCTCGGTATCGCAGAAGCGGGTCTTGAACTCCGCGACGAGGCGCGCCGGATCGTCGCCGACGTCCGGCAGCTGCGATTTCACCAGCGCCTGCGCGGTGCGCAGCATCGCGGCATAGGCGAGCTGGTCGGCGCGCACGAAATCGCCCGATTCGAGCGCCAGCTGCGCCTCGAAGACGACGCGCTCGGCGTCGCCGAGATCGAACTCGATCAGCGACACGATCTCGCCGGCGCACTCGCCGGTGCCCATGTCGCCGGTGGTGAACTCGCGCGGATCGCCCCAGTCGGCGTAGTACTCCGGGTGCTCGTCGTGCGACGGCACCTTGCTGAACTCGTCGAGGATCTCCTTCAGCGCCTTCTTGCCGATGCGCTGGCAGAACTGCTGGAACGTCTCGGCGCCCTGGCGGTCCTGCACGAAGCGCGTCGAGAGCCGGTCGACCACCGCCGGGATGTTCTTCGACGGGATCGCGCCGATCGCGAGCCCGTACGAGCCGCCGTTGTTCTCCCACTGGCCGCCGAGCACCACCTGGAAGTGCGGCACCTGGTAGCCGGCGACCTGGCGCGACACGCCGTAGAAACCGAGGTCGGCGACGTGATGCTGGCCGCAGGAGTTGAAGCAGCCGCTGATCTTGATGTGCAGGCCGCGCACCGCGGCGTCGAGCGCGAAGGCGCGCTCGGCGAGGCGGTGGCGCAGCTCGCCGGCGAGGCCGCGCGAGGAGGCGATGCCGAGCTTGCAGGTGTCGCTGCCCGGGCACGCGACGATGTCGACGATCGACTGCGCGTAGGGGTCGCCGAGCTTCGCGGCGACGAGATCGCGGTAGAGGTCGGGCAGGTCGGCCTGGCTGACCCAGCGGAGCACGATGTTCTGCTCGACCGTGGTGCGCACCGTCTCGCCGACGTAGCGGCGGGCGATGTCGGCGAGCGCGCGCATCTGGTCGGCGGTCGCGTCGCCGAGCGGCAGCGCGACGGTGACGACGCAGTAGCCCGGCTGGCGCTGGCGGTAGACGTTTGCATCGCACCAGCGCGCGAAGCCCTCGGGCAGGGCGGCACCGTTGAGCGCCACGCCGTCCTTCAGCGGCGTCTCGTGCCAGGCGGCGACGTCGGGCAGGTAGCTGGTCCAGCGCGGATCGTGCGGCAGCTTCGCGCGCTCCTCGTGCACGAGGCGGCGGAACTCGTCGATGCCGAGATTCTTGATCAGGAACTTGATGCGCGCGCGGGCGCGGTTGCGCTTCTCGCCGAGCCGGGCGAAGACGCGCGAAATCGCCTGCGAGAGCGGCAGCAGCTCCTCCTCGGAGACGAACTCCTCGAGGACCTTGGCGCTGTGCGGCACGGCACCGAGGCCGCCGCCGACGTACATGCGGAAGCCGCGCTGCGCGACGCCGTTCTCGGTGCGCGTCACGGCGAGCAGGCCGAGGTCGTGCATGTTCGTCAGCGCGCAGGCGTGCTGTGCGCAGCCGGAGAACGCGATCTTGAACTTGCGCCCGAACTCCATCGTGTCGGGATGGCCGAGCATGAAGCGCATCATCGCCTGCGCGTACGGCGAGGTGTCGAACGCCTCGTCGCGGCAGACGCCGGCGAGCGGGCAGCCGGTGACGTTGCGCACCGAGTTGCCGCACGCCTCGCGCGTCGTGATGCCGACCGCCGCGAGGCGGCGCATGATGTCGGGCGTGTCCTCGATGTGGACGTAGTGGAGCTGGAAGTCCTGGCGCGTGGTGACGTGGCAGATGCCGTCCGAGTACTCCTCGCAGAGGTCGGCGAGCACCTCCATCTGGCGCGGCGTCATGCCGCCGAACGGGATCTTGATGCGCTGCATGCCCGGCGCATCCCACAGCGTCTCCGGGCCCTTGGTCAGCGTGCTCGGAAAGGCCAGCGCACGCGTCTCGGTGCCGTCGTGCCGCTGGCCGTTGTCGTAGCGCTGCCCGTACGCCCCGCGGCGCAGCCGCGTCTCGGCGAAGAGCTGATCGCTGAGCTTGCCCTGCTTCTTGAGCTCGAGTTGCGTCTGGAAGACGTCGATCTCGTGCGCCCAGTCAGCCGGCATCTCGCCGCTCAGTCGCTCCTTCCAGGTCATCTCTGCTCGCCCCTCCCGAGCCTGCGGTCGGCGCGGGGAGCTCGGAAGTGAGTCCGACCGCCGGTGGCTCATCGCGACGCCTAGCTGGTGCGCCCGACTGACACAACCGGGGCGGGTCGTGAACGCCCGCGTGGAGAGACGTTCAGCCCTCTTCCGAAGACGTGCAATGTCGCCCCGGCCCCTGTGGCCGCACCGCGACGCGCAGCGTCGCCCGGAGGGGCGGGCGTGGCAGCGGCGCGCCGCCGGCCACCGTACCGCGCCACCCAACCGGCGATGCCGTCGCCCCACCGGCGGCGGCAGATGCCGCCATGGACTCGACAGCCGCAGCCTCGGTGGTGCTTCACCCGTCCGAGCGCTCCGTCCGCAGCCGCTTGCGCCCGAGCCGCCGCCCGGTAGCGTCGAGGCATGCGCGTCGTGCACTGGTTCCGCAACGACCTGCGCCTCGAGGACAACACCGCGCTCGCGGCGGCGGCGGCGGGTGCCGACGAGCTGGTCGCGGTCTTCGTGCTCGATCCGCGACTACTCGCGGTGCACACGAGCGCGCCGCGGCGGCGCTTCCTCGCCGACTGTCTCGCCGATCTCGCCGGCCGCCTCGCGGCCGCCGGTTCGCGCCTCGTCGTGCGCCGCGGCGACCCGCCCGCGGTGCTCGCGCAGTTCCTGCACGAGACGCGTGCCGATCGCCTGACCTTCAACCGCGACTATTCGCCGTATGCCGTCCGCCGCGACGCCGCCGTGTGCGCCCGTGCCGCCGCGCTCGGCGTGCGCGTCGACACGTACAAGGATCGCGTCGTGTGCGAGGCCGACGAGCTGCGCACGCGCAGCGGCGACGGCTTCCTCGTCTTTACGCCGTTCCGTCAGGCCTGGCAGCAACGCTGGCGCGCGCATCCCGCGCCGGCGCGGCGCGCGCCGCCGCTGCCGCCGCCGGGTGCGGCGCCCGCCGGCGAGCCGCTGCCCGACGCGGCGTCACTCGGCGGCGGCGACGACGCGACCGCCATTCCGGCGGGCGGTGAAGCCGCCGCCGCGCGGCGGCTGGCGGGGTTTCTCGATCAGGCGCTCGCCGCGTACGCCGACGACCGCAACCGTCCCGATCGCGACGGCACCTCGCGCCTGTCGCCGCATCTGCGCTTCGGCACCGTCTCGATCCGCCAGTGCGTGCACGCCGCGCTCGCCCGCGCCGCCGCCGACCGGCGCGCCGCGGCAGGCGCGGCGAAGTGGATCGATGAGCTCGTCTGGCGCGAGTTCTACCTCGCACTGCTCGCCCGCCATCCGCGCGTGCTCGGCGGCGCGTTCCGCCGCGAGCTCGCCGATGTGGCGTGGAACGACGACGCCGCGGGCTTTGCCGCCTGGTGCGCCGGCCGCACGGGCTATCCGTTCGTCGATGCCGCGATGCGCCAGCTGCGGACCACCGGCTGGATGCACAACCGCGCCCGCATGGTGGTCGCCAGCTTCCTCAGCAAGGATCTGCTGCTCGACTGGCGCGCCGGCGAGCGCTTCTTCCTCGACCATCTCGTCGACGGCGAGCCGGCCTCGAACAACGGCGGCTGGCAGTGGGCGGCGTCGACCGGTACCGACGCGCAGCCGTACTTCCGCATCTTCAATCCGGTCCTGCAGGGCGAGAAGTTCGACCCCGACGGTCGCTACGTGCGCCAGTACGTGCCCGAGCTGCGCGCCGTCGAGGCGCGCTTCGTCCACCAGCCGTGGCGCGCGCCGCGCCCGCCGGCGGACTACCCGCCGCCGATCGTCGACCACGCCGAGCGCCGCATCGCGGCGATCGCCCGTTACGAAGCGGCGCGCGCCGGCGCGTGAGCGGTCGCGCCCGCATCGCACACCGGCGGTGCCGGGCGCATGAGCCGATGGACGGCGGGCGTCCGGCCTGCGCGTCCGAAGACGCGCGAATGCCGACACCGAGACGAGGACGCCGCCGGCCGATGCATGCACCCCGCCGTCTCGACGGGGACCCCCTCGTCACGGGCTTCCCGACGCGCGAGCGCCCCTGCTGCCAGGGGCCTCACGCCATGGCCAAAAAGGCGTGCTGACCGTGCGCCGGGCAGGGGCGATCCGCGCGACTTCGCGCTTGTGTCCCCGGCGGACATCGGACACAGTCGAACGGACGTGACGGGCGCCCGGGAGCGCCCGCAGAGGGGGGTTCATGCCGGGGCACGGGGGCGGAGGCGACAGACGACTCGCGACGGCGACGGCCGGCGCCGTGCTGGTGCTCGGCCTGCTCGTGCTCGCGCCGTGCGTCGAGGCAACGCAAAAGCTGCGCCTCGACCCGCGCTCCGCGCCGCGCATCGTCAACGGCCTCGAGACGCACGGCTATCCGACGGTCGGAGCGCTGCTGCACAGCAACAGCAGCCCGATCACGCTCGACACCGCGAGCCTGCGCTGCTCGGGCACGCTGATCGGCTGCCGCACGTTCCTCGTCGCCGCGCATTGCGTCGAGGACCTCGACCCGGCGCGCTACCTCGTCTACCTGCAGCACGCCGGCGTCGCCGAGGTGACGGCGATCGCCCGTCATCCCGACTACTTCTTTCCGGTCGCCGACGTCGCGGTGCTCGAGCTCAGCGACTGGGTGACCGGCATCACGCCGTCGCCGCTCAGCCACACCGACCCGGTGCCGTTCATTCCTGCGCTCGGCGTCATCATCGGCTACGGGCAGACGATGGGCGGTGCGGACGACTACGGCATCAAGCGCGGCGGCGTGATCGAGACGGCGAGCTGTCCGCTCGGCATGCCGTCCGGCGCGACCGACGCCGAGCTGATCTGCTGGTACTTCACCGCGCCGCTCGATCCGCCGGGGACGGACTCGAATACCTGCAACGGCGATTCCGGCGGCCCGCTGTTCATCGACTTCGGCGACGGGCCGGTGGTTGCCGGCGTCACCTCGGGTGGCACCTACGCCGACTGTCTGGCCGACGACCTGAGCTACGATGCGAGTGTCTACGCGTGGCTGCCGTTCCTGCTCGAGCAGCTCGGCGGCGATGACACCGCGGCGTGCGGCGGGCTGGCTCCGGTGGACACCGCCGGGACCACCGTGCAGTCGAAGGCCGGCACCCTCAACGCGCTCAATGTCTCCGAAACGATGACGGTCACCGTGCCGCCCGGCGCGAACGCGCTGCGCGTCACGCTGAACGGCGAGGACAACGGCGCCTTCGACGCCGACCTCTATGTGCGCGAGGGCCTCGGCGCGGGGCCGGCGAGCTTCGACTGCGCCGCCGATGCCGCCTCGCCGTTCGGCGCCTGCACGTTCGATCATCCCGCGGCCGGGACGTGGTCGATCGCCGCCGTGCGCGCCGCGGGCAGCGGACGCTACCAGGTCACCGCGACGGTCTTCGGCGGCGACGCGAGCGTCTGCGGCAACGGCGTGCGCGAATTCGACGAGCAGTGTGACGCGGCCGATGACACGCGCTGCGCGGGGCTCTGCCAGGGCGACTGCACGTGTCCGGCGCCGGTGTGCGGCAACGACGTCAGGGAGTCCGGCGAGGCCTGCGACGGCAGCGATGCCGCGGCGTGTCCCGGTCAGTGCGAGGCGAGCTGCCAGTGCCCGACGCCGTGCGAGCCCGGCGATCTGTTCGACGTGCGCGCGCGGCTCGATGCGCGCCGGCTGCGCCTGCGCGCCCGCCTGCTGAACTTCGACGGTGCCTACGACGGCGCCGATCCGCGCAACGGCTTCACCGTCGTCCTCGCCCAGGGCGAACACGTGCTGACCATCGCCGTGCCGCCCGGCGATCCCGGCTGGGTGAAGTCGGTCCCGGCACGCGGGCGCTATCTGTGGCGCGGCAATCTCGGCGGCATCTCGCGCATCAAGCTCATCGACCGCAGCGACCGCCAGGGGATCTGGAAGGTCGTGATCAACGGCGCCAAGGTGCCCGGCGCGGCAGCGTTCGACCGCACGGCACCGATCGACGTGCGCTTCACGGTCGACGGGCGCTGCACGGATGATGCGTTCTGATCGGGGCGCACACGCATTCGACATCGCGCGGGCCGAGACCGCATTGACGCATGAGGCGACGCGCGTGTGCGGGCGCGCGTGTTGAGCCGGCGCGCTACCTCGGGCGCACGCCGCACCATCCCAATACGCGTTGGAGGGCGCGGCTCCCGCCGCGCCGCGGACGGACGTTGCCTGTCGC
>CBFGUK010000222.1:0-7136 GCA_965651925.1 uncultured bacterium
GCCGCGCGCTGCGCGCGCGGCCCGTTGCTCGCGCTGGAGGTGTCGGAGCCCCTCACCCTGACCCCTGGCGGGGAGAGCGGACCCAGGAAAGAGCTGCGTGTGTCGAATGCCGGCAGTCGGGATTTTTTTACACGCCCGGCGCCCTCCAGGGGATCGCGTTGCAATCGCCAGCATGCTCGCGGGAACGATCCACCCCGCCGGTCGCGCCTGGGGGTCGGCGTTCCAGCGGTAATGAGATCGTCGATGAACATCTCCCAATCATTGCTGACGAACGTTAGTGCCCCTCACGCGCTTGGCGCGCGGGTGAGCGGGCGCGGGACGGTGCTCACCGGCTGCAGGAGCAGCCAGCCGAGGCTGAGCAGCAGGACGCCGGAGGCGAGGAAGGCGACATCCCAGGCCGACTCGCCGAGGCGCTCGACGACGTGGTGCAGGTGCAGCACGTGGTGGTCGATGATCCCCTCGACGAGGTTGAACAGGCCCCAGCCGATCGCCAGTCCGGCGGCGAGGAGGCGCCGCGACCACACCACGTCGGGCCGCTCGCCGGCGCGGAACAGCATCGCCACGCCGATCACCGTCGCGAGCCACGTGGCGACGTGGAACATGCCGTCCCAGAACATGTTGATCTCGAGGCCGACGACGTCGTCGCGCAGCACACGCGCCGACAGCATGCTGTGCACCTGGAGCAGCTGGTGAAACAGGATGCCGTCGACGAAGCCGCCGAGGCCGATGCCGAGCACCACGCCGGCTGACACTACCGGGCCGCGCAGCGTGCCGTGGTGCGGTCGAGCGGGATCGTCCATCACGTCCTCCCGGGCCTGCTTCTGTCCTGTCGCGTGGCGAGTCGCGCCCACCAGCGGTCATCCTCCCCGGCGCGTGCGTGGCGGTGCGACACCGCACGGGCATCGCCGCGGGCGAGCAGCGCCTGCAGCACGAACACACACGCGGCCAGCACCGGCAGCGGCGCGCCGATCTCGAGCAGCGTCGCGAGGAACGCATCGTTGAAGATGCCGCGGCGCACCTGCTCGCCGGTGCCGGTGTTGCACACCGGACAGGCGAGCGCCGGCGCAACGGCGGCGATCAGCGCGAGCGGCGCCGCACGCGCCGGCCAGCGGAACGCTCCCATGGCGCCGCACCGAGCAGCGCCCATGCCAGCATCGGCGCGACCCCGCGCGCGCGCAGCCGGCCGTCGCCGACACCAGGCATGAGCAAGGTTGGGCGGCGGCGGTCCTGCAAATCCTGCGGCACGGGGGGCGGCAGCATGGCGGCGCTGCCGCGCCGCGGCTGGCACAGCGGTCGCTCAAGGGCCGGCGATGCCACGGCGCACGCGCTCCTCCGGATCGCCGGCGATCGACTGGCCGGCGCTGATGCGCGAGGCGCGGCGGCGCTGGGACGTCCGCAGTCTGCGCCCCGGGCAGCGCGAGCTGATCGAGCTGGCGCTCGCCGGGCGCAACGCCATCGGCGTGCTGCCCACCGGCGCCGGCAAGTCGCTCTGCTACCAGCTGCCCTCGCTGCACCTGCAGCGACCGGTGATCGTCGTCTCGCCGCTCATCGCGCTGATGCAGGACCAGCAGGACCAGGCGGCGGACGCCGCCCTCGAGGTCGCCAAGCTCGACTCGACGCTGACGGCTGCCGAGGAGCGCGACGCGGTCGAGCAGATCACCGCCGGCGCGGCCGAGATCGTCTACGTCACCCCCGAGCGGCTCGAGAACCCCGAGTACCTCGCGCTGCTGCGCCGCGGCGGCGCCGACCTGCTGGTCGTCGACGAGGCGCACTGCATCTCGCAGTGGGGACATGACTTCCGTCCCGCCTACCTCGCGCTGCGCGACGCCCGCCGCGCGCTCGGCGAGCCGCCGGTGCTGGCGCTCACCGCCACCGCGACGCCGGCGGTGACGGCCGACATCGCGGCGCAGCTCGGCATCGGCGATGCCCTGGTGATCAGCACCGGCATCGAGCGGCCGAATCTCTTCTTCGAAGTCGCGCGCACGGTGAACCCGGAGGCGAAGTACGCGCGCCTGCGGGCGCTGCTCGACGAGACGCACGGCGTCGGCGTCGTCTACACCGCCACCATCCGCGCCGCCGAGGAGCTCGCGCAGCGGCTGTGCGACGACGGCGTCGCCGCCGAGCGCTATCACGGCAAGCTGCGCGCCGCGGAGCGGCGCGACATCCAGCAGCGCTTCATGGCCGATGCGTTCCGCGTCATCGCCGCCACCAAGGCGTTCGGCCTCGGCATCCACAAGAGCGACATCCGCTTCGTCGCGCACTGGCACGTGCCCGACTCGCTGGAGAGCTACTACCAGGAGGCCGGGCGCGCCGGGCGTGACGGCGAGCCGGCGCGTGCCGTCCTGTTCTTCCAGCTCGAGGACCGCCGCATCCAGAGCTACTTCCTCGGCGGCAAGTATCCGCGGCGTGCCGAGTCGCGCCATCTCTACGAGACCCTGCTGCAGCTGTGCGCGCCGCGCGACGGCGCGACGCCGCTGCCGCCGCTGGTCAGCGAGCTCGCCGTCGCCGCCGACATCAGCCTGCGCCGCGCGCGCGTCATCGTCGCCCAGCTCGAGGCCGCCGGCGTGCTGTCGCGCCGGCAGGGACGCCTGCGCGACGTGCGGCGCTTCGCGACGCAGACGGCGTTCGAGGCGTTCCTCGGCGAATACGAGGAGCGGCTGCGCGAGGATCGCGCCCGGCTCGAGGCGATCATGGCGTACGGCCAGGTGACGCGCTGCCGGATGCGCATCCTGCGCGAGTACTTCGGCGAGCCGCCCGGCGCGCCGTGCGCGCACTGCGACAACTGCCGCGATCATCCGGAGGTGCAGCGCGACGAGTGCGCGGCGGATGCCGGAACGATCGCCAACGGGAGGCTGCATGCTGCCGTCAACGAGTGAACGCGTCAGCCGCCACACCGCGCCGGCGATCAACGAGCGCATCGCCCGCGAGACCGTCGAGCGCGTCGCCGCCTGCGCGGCGCGCGGTCCGGCGGCGATCCACCGCCGCCTCGCCGAGCTCGACCACGAGTGGGACACCGAACGCGTGCTCGAGGCGAACGCCTCGAGCCTCATGCTGCTCGGCGTGCTGCTCGGCGCCGGCGTCGACCGCCGCTGGTTCGTCCTGCCGGGGCTCGTCTCGGCGTTCCTGCTGCAGCACGCGCTGCAGGGCTGGTGCCCGCCGATCCCGATCATCCGCCGCCTCGGCGTGCGCACGGCCGCCGAAATCGAGCGCGAGCGCGTGGCGCTGAAGGCGCTGCGCGGCGATTTCGCCGGCCTCGAGGCGCCGGTCTCGGCGGTCACCCCGCAGCGCGCCGTCGACGCCGCGGCGCGGTGACAATTTGCAAACCGGCGGCGCGGCACCGTGTGCCGTCGCCGCGTACCGGTGCGGCATTGCCGTTGCTCTGCGAGCGCGCATGACCGCGCTCGTCCGCCCGCTCTGGGACATGCTGGTGCAGACGTTCAGCGACTGGAGCGCCGACCGCGCCCCGCGGCTTGCCGCGGCGCTGGCGTTCTACACCACCCTGTCGCTCGCCCCGCTGCTACTCGTCGTCATCTCGGTCGCCGGCCTGCTGTTCGGCCGCGAGGCGGTGCAGGGGCAGCTGGTCAACCAGCTCGGCACGGTCACCGGCCCCGACGGCGCACAGGCGATCCGCGACATGCTCGCCGCCGCGGACCAGCCGGCCGAGAGCACGATCGCCTCGCTCATCGGCCTGCTGACGCTCGCCTTCGGCGCCGCCGGCGTGGTGTGGCAGCTCAAGGATGCGCTGAACACGATCTGGGAGGTGCCGGACGATCCGCGCCAGAGCTGGTGGGCGATGGCGCGCGAGCGGCTGGTCTCGTTCGCGCTCGTGCTCGGCATCGGCTTCGTGCTGCTCGCCTCGCTGGTCATCAGTACCGCGCTGGCGACCATCAGCGGCTACCTGCACGAATCGGTGCTGCCCGGCAGCGACGTGATCTGGATGGTGCTCAACTTCTTCGTCTCGTTCGCCATCGTCACGCTGCTCTTCGCGCTGATCTTCAAGTTCGTGCCCGACGTGCACGTGCGCTGGTCGGACGTGTGGATCGGCGCCATCGGCACGGCGGTGCTGTTCGAGATCGGCAAGCACCTGCTGAGCTTCTATCTCGGCCGCGCCGGGGTGAGCTCGGCGTACGGCGCGGCCGGCTCGCTCGCCGTCGTGCTGGTGTGGATCTACTACGCCGCGCAGATCCTGTTCTTCGGCGCCGAGTTCACGCAGGTCTACTCGCGCCGCTTCGGGTCGCGTATCGCCCCGGCGGCGGCGCCCGACGCCGCGGCGCGGCGACCGGTGGCACGCGGGGCCGGGCAGCACGCGCCGGCCTGAAGCGGCGGCGGTCACGCACGAGTTACACACGGGCGCGCCGGCGGCATCGCGCGCCGGTTCCCTCACCCCACTGGCCCTGCCCTTGCTGCCGGAGGTGGGGCATGCCGGACCGTGCTCACGAGATCGAAGGCGAAATCCCGCATGCAGACGAGACCGGCGGCCCGTCGGTCTGGATGCGTGGCGTGCGCCGCCCGAGCTTCGCGCCGCTGCGCGGCAACCAGACCTGCGACGTCGCCATTGCCGGCGGCGGCATCACCGGCCTGACGGCGGCGGCGCTACTCGCCGGCGAAGGCCGGCGGGTGGTCGTCCTCGAGGCGCGGCGGCTCGGCGACGGCACCTCGGGCGCCACGTCGGCGCACGTCACCGAGATTCCCGACCTCGGCTACCGCACGCTGCTGCGCCGCTTCGGCGAGGCGCAGGCGCGCCTGGTCGCCGACCGCCTGCATGCGGCGCGCATGCTGATCGGCGACCTCGTCACCGCCGAGCGCCTCTCCTGTGACTATGCCAGCGTGCCGGCGTTCCTGTTCAGCGAACGCGAGGACGACGGCGCGACGCTGGACGAGGAGGCGGCGGCCGCCGACCGGCTCGGCATCCGCTGCCGCCTGACGCGCGACGTGCCGCTGCCCTTCCCCGTCGCCGCGGCGCTGCGCTTTCCCGACCAGGCGGTGTTCCAGCCGCTGCGTTACCTCGTCGGCCTGGCGCAGACCGCGGTCGAGCGCGGCGCGGTGATCGCCGAGCGCAGTCCGGTGGCGGAGTTCAGCGAACGCGCCGGCGGCGTCGAGATCGCCACCGACCAGGCCCAGCTGCGCGCCGGCGCGCTGCTGCTCGCGACGCACACGCCGCTCGGCATCAACCTCGTGCAGACGGCGCTCGAGCCGAGCGTGTCGTACCTGGTCAGCCTCGCGGTCGACACGCCGCTGCGCCCGGCGCTGTGCTTCGATACCAGCGATCCGTACTTCTACATCCGGCCGTTCGACACCGACGGCACGCCGCTCGTCGTGCTCGGCGGCGCCGATCACAAGACCGGCCACGAGAACGATCCCGCGTCGCGGTTTGCGATCCTCGAGGAGTACGCGCGCACGCACTTCGGCCCCTGCACGGTGCAGCGGCGCTGGTCGGCGCAGCTCTTCGAGCCGGCCGACGGCCTGCCGTTCATCGGCCGCTCGCCGTTCAGCGAGCACACGTATCTCGCCACCGGCTTCGCCGGCGTCGGGCTCGTCGGCGGCACGATGGCGGCGATGGAGCTGGCCGCGCAGCTGCGCGGCGAGCAGCGCGACAATCCGTTCGCGCCCGCGCGCCTGAACCTCGGCGGGCTGCCGAAGCTGGTCAGCGAGAACCTCGACGTCGCCTGGCAGTGGCTCAGCGGCCGGCTCGGACGCACCGAGTCGCTCGAGGCGGTGCCGGTCGGCGCCGGCCGCATCGTGCGCATCGACGGCGAGCGCCGCGCCGTGTACCGCGGCCGCGACGGTGTCGTCACCGTGCTCTCGCCGGTCTGCCAGCACCTCGGCTGCACGGTGCGCTGGAATGCCGAACGCCACTCGTGGGACTGCCCGTGTCACGGCGCGCGCTACGCGCCGACCGGCGAGGTGCTCGAGGGACCGGCGTTGCGCGGTCTGCGACGCGTCCTCGGCGACACCGACGAACCGGAATGACCCGCCAGCATCCGATCGGCTACGCGCTGTCGAGCGAGGAGCATCCGCCCACCGCGCTCGTGCGCCTCGCGCAGCGCGCCGAGCAGGTCGGCTTCGACTTCGCGCTGATCTCCGACCACTTCCACCCGTGGACCGACGCCCAGGGCCAGAGCCCGTTCGTGTGGTGCACGCTCGGCGGCATCGCGCACGCGACCACGACGCTGCACGTCGGCACCGGCGTCACCTGCCCGATCCTGCGCATCCATCCGGCGATCATCGCGCAGGCCGCCGCCACCGCCGCGGCGATGCTGCCCGGCCGCTTCTTCCTCGGCGTCGGCACCGGCGAGAACCTGAACGAGCACGTGCTCGGCGACGGCTGGCCCGATCCCAGCGCCCGCCTCGAGATGCTCGACGAGGCGATCGAGATCATCCGCCTGCTCTGGCAGGGACGCTCCGTGACCCATCGCGGCGGCTACTACGCCGTCGACCAGGCGCGGCTCTACACGCTGCCGGACACACCGCCGCCGATCTATGTCGCCGCCGATGCCCCGCGCGCCGCGCAGCTCGCCGGAGCGGTCGGCGACGGCCTGATCGGCGTCTCGCCGCAGCGCACACTGCTCGAGCAGTTCGTGCGCGGCGGCGGCGAGCACAAGCCGCGCTTCGGCCAGGTGACCGTCTGCTACGCCCCCGACGAGGCCGAGGCGCGGCGCACCGCCCTGCGCTTCTGGCCCAACGCCGGCCTGCAGGGCGTGCTGCCGTGGGAGCTGAAGACACCGGCGCTCATCGAGCAGGCAGCCGCGACCGTGCGCAAGGAGGACCTCACCGACACGGTGATCTGCGGCCCCGATCCCGAGCGGCACCGCACCGGCATCCGCCGCTATCTCGAGGCCGGCTATGACCACATCTACGTGCATCAGATCGGACCGGATCAGGAGGGGTTCTTCCGGTTCTATGCGGAGCATGTGCTGAACAAGATCTGAGAAGCGTGACCGGTGACCAGTGACCGGTGACCGGTGGTGAGTCGCCTGTCCGACGTATTCCGGTTCCGGCGAAGGACGATCAGCCGCAGAGGCGCGAAGGACGCGAAGTCGACACATTCAACTCGAGTCGGACCAGCGACCTGGGACGCACTTCGCTGTCCGTGGTGCATTGACTGCAAGCAGGCTCAGTCACCGGTCACCGGTCAC
>CBFGUK010000223.1:0-7028 GCA_965651925.1 uncultured bacterium
TCACCCCCGAGCAGTTCAAGTACTCGACCATGCGTTGCTGCAATCCGGTTCACCTGTCCCGGAGAAGGTGGCTGAGTGGAAGCCTGCAGCGCGGCACTCACGATCGACTGCGATAAACTCCGGATTAACAAGAGACTATTCTTGGAGGCTTCGTCCAGATGATCCTCCCAACGAGCCCGAACCGTGCTTGAAGCAGCGACGAGTTCCTGTGCCCTGAGCCACACGATGTCCCATCGGCTCTGTGGAAGAAAGAGTCCGATCTGGACGGCCTTGGTCATGGTCTCCTGGATCTCTTCCGCGAGATTCCGCCTGCGTGCCGCGTCACGTGCTTCCCGTGCGGCATTCTTCGCGCGTTGCGCGACAAGGAAGGTCCCGAGGGATACAAGCAGCCCCAAGACGCTCGCAAGGCTACCCCAATTCTCGAGGAAGAACGGCCACATTTGGATCGCACGTTCGTAGTGAGTGCGGTCCAATCTGGCAAGCAGCTGGCGCCTACATGCGACGCATATGCTTCGAGAATAGCGTCAGTCGGTGCTGGCCGCTCACCACGGTGCCACCCGGTCATCCATCAGCCAATGCCGACTATTTCAGCTGACGGCGCAGGCGGGCGATCAGGGTGCGCAGGCCGGTGGGCGATTCGTTCGTCACCGCGCCCTGCTCGGCGGCGGCGAGCAGCGCCTCGTAGACCGCCAGGGCGGCACGGGTGAGCGTCGTGGCGCCGGCGGCATCGCCGGCGTCGGTGCGTTCGGCGGCGAGCTCGAGCGTGCGTACGCCGAGGCGCTGCATGAGCGCGTAGTCGCGCGCATCGCGCTGCGGCGCGGCGAGGAACGCCTGCATCGCGGCGGCGGCGTCGGCGTAGCGGCCGAGCTGCAGCAGCGCGACGGCGCGCAGCGCGTTCGCCTGGCCGTGCAGGTCGGTTGCCGCCGGGTAACGTGCCGGGAAGTCCTCGACGAGCACGAGCGCCTCCTCGCTCCCCGGCGCGTCGCCGCGGCGCGTCAGGATGAGCGCCGCGAGCACGCGCGCCCGCGCGACCAGCGGGGCGAGCGCGACGCGGTCGCCGGGACGCGCGCCGGCGCGTGCCGTGTACGCCTCGGCCTCGTCGAGAAAGCGCTGCAGCCGCTCGAGCGCCGCCGCGGCGAGTGCCGGGTCGGGCTCGGCGCCGCCCTCGGCGCGCGCCTCCCACTCGGCGACCACCGCCTGGGCCGACTGGTAGCGCGCCTGGAGCGCGAACTGCGGATCGCCGCTGACGCGATCGAACGCCTCGGCGGCGGCGAGGCGGTCGCCGGCGGCGAGCGCCAGCTCACCGAGGCGGAAGTGCGCCTCGAATGCCTGCGCGTGATCGGCGTGCGCGTCGACCAGGGCGCGCGCCGCGTCGCGCAGGCGCGCATGGCTCGCCGGCGTATCCTCGCGCTGATCGAGCGCCTCGGCGGCCTTGAAGCGCAGATAGGCGGCGTCGGCGCGCACGCGGCCGGTGCCGGGCTGGACGCGCTCGAGCGTCGCCAGCGCGTCGGCGAATGCGCCCTCGCGATACTGGCATTCGGCCAGCCCGACGAGCGCGTCGGCGGTCGCGCCGCGCTGCGCCGCGATGGTCGTGTAGAGCGGCAGCGCCTCGCGGCAGCGGCCGGAGGCGCGCAGGGCCTCGGCGACCGCCCAGCGCACGGTCGGCGTGTCGGCCTCCTGCAGCCATTCTTCCGGCCGCGTCAGCCCGGCGGCGAGCAGCTCGCGCGCCGTCGCCGGCCAGCGGCCGCCGCGCTTCTCGAGCGCCGCGACGAGCTCGCCGACCTCGATGCGCAGCGCGCGCGTACGCGCCGCATCGAGGCGCAGCGAGGCGAGCGCGAGCAGCGCGACCTTGGCGCGCAGGAACTCGGCCTCCGGGCTCGGCGCCTGGCGCAGCAGCGCGGCGCTCGACTCGAGCGCCGCGCCGAGCTGGTCGGCATCGATCTGCCCCTCGATCAGCGCCCCGCCGATGCGCGCGGCGAGCGCCGCGGGCGGCTTCTTGTCGAGCGCGCGGCGCAGGTCGGCGGCGGCCTCCGCCTGTCGCCCGAGGGCCTGCTCGGCGAGCGCGCGGCCGTAGAGGCTCTCGGCGGCGATCTGCGCGTCGCCGGTGGTGGCGAGCTGGCCGAAGCCGTCGACAGCGTCCTGCAGCCAGGCGCGCCGCTGCGCGTGCTTCGTCTCGAAGCGCGTCGCCGCGTCGAGGTAGATCCAGTTGCGCAGGTAGAGCGTCTGCAGGGCGAGCGGCTGGCGCTCGACCCATTCGACGTTCTCCTCGGCCTCCTCGTCACTCGCCTCGAGGCGGCGCAGCGCCTCGGCGTGGCGGGCGTGCGTGCGCGCGACGAGCTCGCGCAGTGCCGCCGAGCTCGCGGCGCTGCCGCCGCCGCTGCGCAGACGCGTCACGGCGGCGTCGAGATCGCGCACGAACGCCGCCTCGGCGGCGCCGTCCCAGCCCGGTGCGCGCGCCAGCGCCTCGCCGCGCGCCTGCAGCGAGCCCGCCTGCCCGTGCGCGCCGGGCGCGAGACAGACGAGCGCCGCGAGGACAGCGCTCAGGAGACCGGGAAGACGACGCGCGACAGACCGAGCTTCAGGCATTGGTTGTAGGTCCGGATCACCGGCGCGGTGGCGACCGTCGGCGCGGCATCGATCACCACCAGCGTCTGCTTCGGCAGCTGCGCCAGGCGCGCGACCAGCTCGGCGAAGCTCGCCACCGGCCACTCGTCGACGAAGAACTGCACCGCCTCGCCGGTGCGCACGAGGCGCACGATCACCTGCTCGGGCGGATCTTCGTCGGCCTGCTGCTCGCTCGGATCCTCGCCGATGGCGAGCTTCGACGGCAGCACGCCCTCGGCGGCGATGATGCTGAGCGTGAACAGGAAGTACGACAGCAGCAGGAAGACGAGGTCGATCAGCGGCGTCATCTGGAACGTCGCCGACTCGCCGTGCGCGCGGGCGCGATGCGAGACCCTCACGACGGCTCCTCGGGCTCCTTGCGCGCGGCGATCGACATCGTCTCGATGCCCGCCTCGGCGGCGACGCGCATCACCGCGCGCACCTGGCGGAACGGCGAGCGCGCGTCGGCGCGCAGCGCGAGCTTCACCGTGCGGCCGGCGCCCTGGCGATCGCGCAGCGCCGGGGCGAGCGCGTCGAGCGACAGCGCGCGGTCGTTCCACAGCACGTGGCCGTCCTGGTCGATGACCAGCGTGACGATCTCGACGTCCGCCTCGTGGCGCGACTGCGCCTGGTCGGCGCGCGGCAGCTCGACCTGCTGCTCGGCGCTGCTCATGCTCAGGCGCAGGGTCATCACGAAGAACGTGATGAGCAGGAACGACATGTCGATCATCGGCGTCAGGCTCATCGCCTGCGCACCGCGGTGCGAGCGCGGCAGCCGCATCACACCCGACCGCGTGTCGCGGCGCCGAGCGGCGGCACCGCCGCCGGCATGGTCTCCGCCTTGACCGGATCCATCAGCTCCTCGGCAACCACCGTCGCGTCGGCGACCAGCGAGTCGACGCGATTGCGGAAGATGCCGAACGCGAAGTACGCCGGAATCGCGACCATCAGCCCCATGACCGTGGTCATCAGCGCCTTGAAGATGCCCGAGGCGAGCAGGCGCGGGTCGGCGCCGCCGGCCGACACCGAGATCGTGTTGAACGCCTCGACCATGCCGATGACGGTGCCGAGCAGGCCGAGCATCGGCGCGACGTTGGCGATCAGGTTGAGATACTCGATGCGGCGCATCAGCCGGCCGGCGATCTCGTCGGCGCGGTCCTCCATCGCCTTGACCATCGCGTCGTAGCCGCGCCCGAGCTCGGCGGCGCCGGCGGCGACGACGCCGCCGACGAACGACGGCCGCGGCTCGCCCGACGCGAGCTCGGCGGCGCGCCCGGCGGCGATCAGCGCGCGGATCTCGGTGATCTCCTGCGGCGGCTGCAGCACCTTCGGGCGCAGCACGAGCGCGTAGTCGATGATCAGCGCTACGGCGATCACCGACAGCGCGATGATCACGTAGCCGACCCAGCCGCCGAACTGCACGAGCTCGACGAACGTGTAGTTGAGGCCGCCGTCGGTGGCCGGCGTGACCTCGGGCACGGCGGCATCGGCGGGATCGATCACCTCGTCGACGATCTCCTCCTCGACCACCGCCGCGCCCGCGTTCTCCTCGACCGCGGCGTCCTCGCCGGCATCGCCCGGCGCCGCGGGCTGCGCCGCCGCCGGCAGCGCGAGCAGGACGGCGAGTGCCGCGAGCACCCCGCACCGGATTGCGACCGATCGTATCGTCATGCGCATCACACCTTTCCTGTCGTTGCCCATCATTCCGGCAGATCGACGACCGAGGACGGAAGAGGACACCGGGTCGATGATCGTCGCACGTGACGTGACTGGATCGACTTCGACTTCGCGTCCTCTGCGCCTCGGCGGCCATCCGGCTTCGCCTGGCGGCACGCGCGCGCCCGCTCCGCCGTCATCCGCCGCGCCGCGCGCCGCCGGCCTGCAGCACCTGCTCGCGCCAGCGCGAGCCGAACGCGAAGACCAGCACCTGCTCGGCGAGCGCCTGATCCCAGCCGACGCCGGCCATCTCGCCGCCGCCCTGGCGCGCGATCTCGCCGAACGTCGTCCGCACCTGCGCGAAGTGCTCGGGCATGGGCGGGTACGACGGCGGTTCGCCGCCCTTCAGCGACTTGTAGAAGAAGCGGTACGACTCCTCGTGCAGGCGCTGCGAGAGGTCGATGGTGCTGATGATGCCGCCGCGCCCGCGCCACGCGGCGGCGAGCGCGCGCACGCGATCCATGTCCTCCGGATGCGGCGGCGAGCTGCCGACGAGGATGATCACCTTCTTCGATTCCGGGCGCCAGTCGAGGTCGTTGATCGCCGACTCGAGCCCCGGCAGCACGCCGTCCTCCCAGTCGCCGCCGCCCTCGGCGCGCAGCGAGGCGAGAAACGCCTTCACCTTCTTCGCCTGCAACGTGAGATCGGTATAGCGCGTCGTGTACGCCTCGCCGTGATCGCGGAACGCGACCGCGCCGATGCGCGCGCTCGGCACCAGGCGCTGCAGGCTCGCGACCATGCCGGACATGCGCTCGGTGAGCTCGTCGATCACCTGCTGCATCGAGCCCGTCGCATCGACGACGACGACGACGTCGAGCCCGGTCTTGCGCAGCGTGCCGATCAGGCTGCCGAACTCGCCGGACAGGTTGCCGACGCCGGCGGCGCTGAACGAGGCGGTCACGCCCTTCAGCCGGTCGAGGCTGCTCGGCGCGGCGCCGAGACTCGCGAGCTTCGGCAACGGCCGCACCGCGCGTTCGCGCTCCGGCATCGCGCGCGGCTCGAGCGTCATGTCCTTGAGCAGCTCGCGCGCATCGAGATCGTCGCGGCGCGCATCGCTGACCTCGATCGACGCCTCGCCGAGCCCCGCCGCGCCCTGCCCGATGAGACCGCTGCCCGGGCCGAACGTCAGGCTCGCGAACAGCAGCAGCAGCGCGGCGTGGAAGAGGATCGAGATGACGGCGCTGCTCACCCCGCGCTCGCGCTCGCGGCGCCAGGGCACCCATCGTCGCCGGCGACGCCCCGGCGGGGCGGCCGCGGGAGAATTCGTCTCGTTGTTCCCCACGGGGTTGCGGCATCCGTCGGACGCCTAGCCCCGCCGATAGAGGCCGGCCGGCGGGGAGTCAACGCCGGCCCCGCAAGCGGTCGATTCCGGCTGCCATCCGGGCCGACCCGGGAGCCACCGAGTACGGGAGGCGACCGAGTCGAGGAACCGTCGGTCTCATCTGACGGAGCACCCCGCTGGCTTCCGGCGACACGGCGGCGATTGCTCGACTCGGCGTCCTTCCCCGCTCTGTGGCCTACATCCCCTGCCCGGATGACGATGCTCACCGCGCAGGAGCCGTATCCTTCTCGACCGGCATGGCGTAGAGACGCGCTGCCGCCACCGCGCGGCAGGAGGCATCTGTGACGGCATCGCCAGCATGGCCGCGCAAGACGCGCGAGCTGCACAATCATCACTTCGATTCGACGATCTGGAACGATCTGCACGTCCGCGACGACGACATCGTCATCGCCACGTACGCGAAGGCGGGCACGACGTGGATGCAGCAGATCGTCGGCCAGCTCCTGTTCGGCGGCGACCCGCAGCTGCCGGTCGCCGAGATGTCGCCGTGGCTCGACCTGCGCGTGCCGCCGAAGGCGGAGAAGCTGCCCGCCGTCGAGGCGCAGACGCACCGCCGCTTCCTCAAGACGCATCTGCCGGTCGACGCGCTGCGCTTCGCGCCGCAGGCGAAGTACATCTACATCGGCCGCGACGGCCGCGACGTCGTGTGGAGCATGTACAACCACCACGCGAACGCGAACGCGAAGTGGTACGAGGCGCTCAACGACACGCCCGGCCGCGTCGGCCCGCCGATCGAGCCGCCGCCCGCCGACGTGCGGCAGTACTTCCGCGACTGGCTCGCGCGCGACGGCCATCCGTTCTGGCCGTTCTGGGAGAACGTCCGCTCGTGGTGGGCGATCCGCGCGCTGCCCAACGTCCTGCTCGTGCACTTCGCCGATCTGAAACGCGATCTGCCCGGCGAGATGCGCCGCATCGCCGCGTTCCTCGACATCGCCGTCGATCCGGCGCGCTGGGACACGATCGTCGAGTACTGCACGTTCGACTGGATGAAGCGCCACGCCGTGCACACCGTGCCGCTCGGCGGCATCTTCTGGGACGGCGGGGCGCAGACCTTCATCAACAAGGGCACCAACGGCCGCTGGCGCGACGTGCTGAGCACCGAGGAGGCGTCCGCGTACGAAAGCCGCGCCCTCACCGAGCTCGGCGCCGACTGCGCGCGCTGGCTCGCAGAGGGCGGGCGCGTCGGCGGCTGAAGCGGCGGCGCTCGCCACGCGACGAACGGAACGACACGCGCTGGAGGGCCGCGCTTCCGCGCGGCCGCAGACGGACGTCACCTCTCGCGGAAGGCAACGTCCAGCGGCGCGGCGGGAGCCGAGGTAACGGGCTGCCTGCAAGACGCGCTGGAGGGCCGCGCTTCCGCGCGGCC
>CBFGUK010000224.1:0-6946 GCA_965651925.1 uncultured bacterium
GTCGCCGTGCCGGTCGGGATCGCCGTCGGCGTGTTCGTCGGGGTGTTCGTCGGGGTGTTCGTCGGGGTGTTCGTCGGCGACGAGGTCGGCGTGTCGGTCGCCGTCGCGGTCGCCGTTCCGGTCGGGACACCGGTCGGCGTCGCGGTCGCGGTGAAGGTCGGCGTTGCGGTGTTGGTGGCGGTCGCCGTCGCGGTGCCACCAGGAATGCCGGTCGCCGTGACCGTCGCGGTCGCGGTGGCCGTGCCGGTCGGAATCGCGGTCGGCGTGCTCGTCGGCGTGTCGGTCGCGGTGGCTGTCGCGGTACCGGTCGGGATCGCGGTCGGTGTCGCGGTCGCGGTGAACGTCGGCGTCGCGGTATCGGTCACCGTTGCCGTCGCCGTGCCGGTCGGGATTGCCGTCGGTGTCGCGGTCGCGGTGAACGTCGGCGTCGCGGTATCGGTCGCCGTGGCGGTTGCCGTCCCGGTCGGGATCGCGGTCGCGGTCGCCGTTGCCGTCGCCGTCCCGGTCGGGATTGCCGTCGGCGTGTTGGTCGGCGTGTTCGTCGGCGACGAGGTCGGCGTATCGGTCACCGTCGCCGTGGCGGTGCCGGTCGGGACGCCCGTCGGCGTCGCGGTCGCGGTGAACGTCGGCGTCGCGGTATCGGTGGCGGTCGCCGTCGCGGTGCCGGTCGGGATACCGGTCGCCGTGACCGTCGCGGTCGCGGTCGCGGTGCCGGTGGGAAGCGCCGTCGGTGTGCTCGTCGGCGTGTCGGTTGCCGTCGCCGTCCCGGTTGGAATCGCGGTCGGCGTGTCGGTCGGCGTGTGCGTCGGCGACGACGTCGGCGTGTCGGTCACCGTCGCGGTGGCGGTGCCGGTCGGCAGGGCCGTCGGCGTTGCGGTCGCGGTGAACGTCGGCGTCGCGGTGTCGGTGGCGGTCGCCGTCGCGGTGCCGGTCGGAATGCCGGTTGCCGTCGCCGTCGCGGTCGACGTGCCGGTCGGCACGGCGGTCGCCGTCGGCGTCGGCGTGTCGGTCATCGCCGTGGTGCCGGTCGGCACGGCGGTCGCCGTCGGGGTGCTGGTCACGGTGGCGGTCGCGCTGCCGCCGGGCAGACCGGTCTGGGTCGGCGTCACGGTGGCGGTCGCCGTGCCGGTCGGGATCGCGGTCGCCGTCGCCGTGCCGGTGGGGATCGCGGTCGCCGTCGGCACCGCCGTCGCGGTCGGGACCGCGGTGGCCGTGAACATCGGCGTGCCGGTCGGCGGCGGCGTCAAGGTCGGCGGCAGCGTCGCGGTGGCGGTGCCGGTCGGGATGCCGGTCGGCGTCGGCGTTGCGGTCGGGGTGGCGGTCGGCGAGCCGAAGCCCGGCTCGCACGGGAAGAGCGTCAGGCCGGTGCGCCGCGTCCAGCGGCGGCGCAGCGAATCACAGGTGCGATGAAACACCTCGTCACAGTTGCGGATCTCGCAGAAGCGGTTGCAGACGCGGAACTGCCGCGGCTGCGTGAACGCGGAGCACACGTTGACGACTCCCGCGGCCCTGCCGACGGACGCCTCCGCGGATGGCGCGGTGCAGCACATGACGACAAGAACGGCGAAAGCTGACCAGACTGCCCTGCTGTGCAGCATCGCTCCCCTCCCGGACGGGTTATGCAGCCGCGCCGCTGCGGCCGTGGGCAACGCGCTTCCAAGAAGTACGCCGACCGCCGCACCACGCGTGGCACACGCGCCGCGCTCGCCGCGCACGCCCCGCGTGGCGGGCGGGGGCAAAAGCTGCCGGCCCATTCTTTCCAAGCACCCGGTACATCCGACCGGGCCGCGGGAAATGCAGCAGTCGGTTGTGGACCAACAGCCGATCTTCGCTATCTTGCCGCACCTTCCCGGTCCCAGCGGGACCCGGGTCGACAACTGGCGCACGGCAGTGCGCCCACAATCAGGGAGGCCACATGCAGCAGACCCGCATCCGTCGTTTCCTCCTCCTCGCCCTGCTCACCGCCGTCGCCGCGTGCCGCTCGACGCCGCCGCCCGGACCGCCGCCGAGCGGCACGATCGAGGAAGGCCTGGTGACCGCGACCGCAACCGTGAAAGCGGTGGATCTGAAGACGCGCACGGTGACGCTGACCGGTGCCGACGGCAGCACGCTGAAGGTCCGTGCCGGCGACCAGGTGCAGAATCTCCACCAGGTGAAGGCCGGCGACCAGGTCGGCGTGACGTACTACGAGTCGATCGCCTACGCCGTGAAGCGCCCGGGCGACGGGACCCCGGGGATCGTCGTCGCCGAGGACGCGGAGCGTGCCGCACCGGGCGCGAAGCCCGGCGCGGCCGGGGCGCGCGTGGTCACCATCACCGCGACGATCGTCGACGTCGACCGCAAGGCCGGCACGGTGACCATCCAGGGGCCGGAAGGCGGCGAGCCGATGGTGGTCCGCGTGCGCGATCGCAGCGCGCTCGAGCGCGTGGCGAAGAACGATCTCGTCGAGCTGACGGTGACCGAGGCCGTGGCGGTCGCCGTCGAGCCGCCCGCACACTGAACGCGTCTCGCAAGTCGACACGAGCGGCTGTGCCCGTCGTCGGGCACAGCCGCTCCCGTTTGGAACATCGTCGCCAGACCGCACGTTCGTTCATGCGCGGCGTTGCCCGGCACGTCGTCCTCACGCGGCAGAACACCTGACCGCCGAGGCGCCTGAAGTCCGGAAACACGTCACGGATGCCTGCAGCGTTGCCGAGCTCTCATGTGGACCTGGCGTCCTCGGCGCCTTGGCGACAGGGCTTCTGCATCGTGTGCACAGCGGCGTGAGGCGACACCGTCTCTCCCGACGCAGCGCGGCATGCACCACGACGCGTGGCGCAGTGAGCGGTCAGGCGGCTGGCACGACGGCCAGCAGCAGTGACGGCTCGAACCGGGCTGATCCGTCCGTCCGCTACGATCGCGGCGCGTGCAAAACTTGCCAGAAGGTCCGCTGCTCGACGTCTTCACCGGAAGGCACAACTGACGCGTGCCGCGCTGTCCTTTGTCAGCGCGGCGGGCGCGACTGGCAAGCCGTTTGCGTTCCATCGTGCAGACTGCGTTAGGGTGAGCACAGACGATGGCGTTCGCATTCTGGTCACGACCGGCTCCGTTCATGGACGGATTCGTCCATCCCGACTTCCTGCCGATGGCCGAAGCGCTGCGCGCACAGCTCGCCGACAGCCGCGGCGGCGCCGCCCTGACCGTCTACCACCACGGCCGCTGCGTCGTGGATCTGTGGGGCGGGTGTCGCGACGCGGACGGCGGTCGCTGGCAGCGCGACACGATGGCGCCGAGCTTCTCGACCACGAAGGGCGTCGCCTCGACGCTGCTGCACATCATGGTCGACCGCGGCCTGCTCGACTACGACGACCCCGTCGCGCGCCACTGGCCGGAGTTCGCGCAGGCCGGCAAGGACGCGATCACCGTGCGCCACGTGCTCGCGCACCAGTCCGGCCTCTACCACATCCGCCAGATGATCGATCACGCCGAGCGGATGCTCGACTGGGAGTACATGGTCCGCGCGATCGAGCGCACGCCGCCGGCGCATCCGCCGGGCACGCGCACCGGCTACCACGGGCTGACGTACGGCTATCTCGTCGGCGAGATCCTGCGCCGCGTGACCGGCAAACCGCTCTCCCGCCTCGTCCAGGACGAGCTCGTCGAGCCGCTCGGACTCGACGGCATGTACATCGGTGCGCCGAAGCGCGTGCTGCACCGCTGCGCGAAGCTGATGTGGCCGAACGGCGGCGTGTGCGGGCCGCCGGTGCCGTTCGGACTCGACAGCGGGCCGCCCTCGTCGCTCGTGCGCGGTGGTGCCGCGGTGATGCACGGCGTGCTGCGGCTGGCCGGCATCGAGTTCGATCTCGAGAGCATCCTCGACAGCCTCGCGCCGCGCGGCATCAGCCAGTTCGATTTCGGCTGCGAGCGCACGCTGCGCGCCTCGATCCCCGCCGCCAACGGCCTCTTCACCGCCCGCGCGCTGGCGCGCATGTACGCGGCGCTCGCCGGCGGCGGCGCGCTCGACGGCGTGCGGCTGCTGTCGCGGCGCACGCTGCAGCGCGCCACCGAACAGCAGACGCCGACCAGCGGCCGGCTGGTCATTCCGTGGGACATGCGCTGGCGGCTCGGCTACCACGGCGTCGCGACGACGCGCGGCGTCCCGCGCCGCGCCTTCGGCCACTTCGGCTTCGGCGGCTCCGGCGCGTGGGCCGACCCGCGCCGCAACCTCGCCGTGGCGCTGATCGTCAACAGCGGCCTCGGCACGCCGTTCGGCGACCTGCGCATCCTGCGCATCAGCGGCGTCGCCCTCGACTGCGCCAACGCCAGCCGCCCGGCGCGCCGCGCCCCGGTGATCCCGATCTGGACCACCGCCCGCGCCCAGCTCGCCGCCGTCGCCAAGCCCCTCGCCGGCTGAGCGCCCCTGCCCGGCTCCCCGCGGCGGCGCGCGCCGCCGCGAACCGCGACGACGCCTCCGCGAACGCTCCCCCGGGTGGACTCGCGCGCCCGGTTTCGTTATCTGCAACGGCACGGGCCGCTAGCTCAGCTGGCTAGAGCAGCTGACTCTTAATCAGCGGGTCGAGTGTTCGAGTCACTCGCGGCCCACCTCGCGGGAGCCCTTGCAGTGCAGGGGCTCCCGTTTCCTTTGCCCCCCTTGGACCGCGGGCGTCCCCGCCCGCATGCAGCGCGCCGCCTCACGGCTCGCGGAGCGATACGCGGCTGGGAGCGCGGCAAACCTTCCCTTCGCATGAGGCGGCGCGCGTCCGCGGCCGCGCAGAAGCGCGGCCCTCCAACGCGTCTTGCGGGCGCCTCAGGCGGGGACGAACACCTGGAAGCTCTGGTGCGTGAGGAAGTCGTGCTGCGCTGCGAGGCGGTAGCCGGCGGCTTCCATTTCGGCACGGATCGTGGCGGCGGGCGTCGCGTGCCCGAACAGCCAGCCGAACAGGCCGCGGCCGTCGTAGTCGATGATCGCCACGCGCGCGCCGGGACGGAGCGCCGGTCGCAGGCGGCGGAAGTAGGCGATCCGGTCCGCGAGGTGGTGGTAGGTGTTGCAGGTGAACAGCAGGTCGACGCTGCCCTCCGGCAGGCGCGCGTCGTCGGGCGCCGCCGCGATCACCTCGATGGTGCCGAGGCCGCGCTCGCGCGCCTGCTCGCGCAGGTAGTCGAGCATGTCCGGATCGACATCGACGGCGTACACCACGCCGTCGGGCCCGACCGCCGCGGCGAAGCGGAAGGTGAAATAGCCACCGCCGGCGCCGAGATCGGCGACATGTGCCCCGCGTTCGATGGCGAGGGCCGCCATGACCCGCTCGGGCTGCTGGCTGCGGTCGCGCCCCCAGCCTTCGTAGGCGAACCGCTTCCAGCTCGCACAGCCACCCGACAGCAGCGCCAGCACGGCCAGCGGCATCGCCCACGGCATCATGCGCTCTCCGGTGCGCCGCGCCCGGAGACGTCGCCGATCACTGTCGCGCAACACGCGCGGCGCGGCCATGCGGCTCCGTAGCGCGCTGCTTTTTGCCGCGTCAATCGGGATCTCCTGCCCGCGTACCCATCCCCTGCCGGCGCCTCAGGCCGCTCGTGGGATCCCGCACGCGCATCGTCTGCTCGGCCGCCGCCGGGCCATTTCTGCCCGCCCCAGTCCCCGATTTGCAGGAAGCTCCATGCTTCCGTCGCCCGCTCCGTCCCATTTGCCGGCACCTCGTGCCTGCGGCGCTGGCATCGGTATCGCTCGCCTCGGCGGCCAGCTTCACCAGACATTTCAGGGAGGTGCGCATGGTGCAGCCAGGGGCCGGATAGCTGCCGTCCTGTCACACGCGCGCGCCGTGGAGGACTGGCTGTGACTCACGCCGTGCGGTGCCTCCACGCGCAACTGCCGCAAGTCACCGCACGGAAGGAAAGGAGCGCAGTACGAATGTTCAGCCGAGTGCGATTCATCACCGGGGTCTGCGCAGTCGCAAGTCTCGCCATGGTCGGGACGGCGGCGGCGCAGCTCGACTTCACCATCGACCCGACGGAGGGGCGGCCCGGCGACACGGTCAGTGGCCAGGTGGATCCCGACGACGTCGCCGAGCATTGCCCGACGACACCCGAAGAGCTCCAGGCCGTCTTCAACGAGGTGTTCGCGGGGCCCTTCGCGGGTGGCGCCACCGAAGGAGACCTCTTCTCGCGGATCTTCCCCGGCGGCGAGTTCGTCTTCGAAACCTGCGACCAGGCGGCCTACAGCCTGACCGGATTCGTGATCTTCGCGATCGCCCTGAATGCCGAGGGGGCCACCGACACGGCCCTGCCGCAGACCTTCGTCATGACGTTCGTCGATCCCCTCACCCTCGACCCGATCGGTGAGCGCGGCAACTTCGATCCGGTGACCGGCGCCGGCTCGGTGCTCGTCCCCGAGGTCGATCCCGGCCAGTATCCGGTGGTCGCCACCTGCGTGCGGCCGTCGCTGAACGTCGATACGCTCGAGGCCGGCCTCCGCGAGAACGGCGCATTCCTCGAGGAGCTCGGCTTCCCCACCTGCGACATCAACGCGCCGGAGTTCGCCGCCCACGTCGAGGAGCTGCTCGGACCGGGCGCCGACATCCTCGCGTTCCTGTCCGCCTTCGGGCCCGATCTGCTCGAATCGATCGTCGAGCCGGGCGCGCTCGGATTGCAGCTCTTCACCGTCCTCGCCGAGCCGCAGACCACGGACGAGTGCAAGCAAGGTGGCTGGCAGCAGTTCGGCAGTCTCGGCTTCCGCAACCAGGGTGACTGCGTCAGCTTCGTCGCCAGCGGCGGCCGCTCGCGGAGCAGCGCACCGCAGCGGTGATCTGACTACGAACGCCTGATTCTTCCCGGAGACCGGCCGTACGCGCCGGCCTCCGGCCCTCCGACGATTCCGCCACCGGGGGCGGAGAGGACACCGAGTCGCTGGTCCAATCGGATTGTGATCCGAGTGGATCGACCCGACGTCGCGTCCGCTGCGCCGCGGTGG